>CALKUS010000268.1 GCA_937996755.1 uncultured Pseudomonadota bacterium
GTGTGCTCTTCCGATCTTCTACACGCAGGGCAGCGGCGCGGGTGCCGGCGCGGGCGGCGCAAAGGTCGTCATCAACGGCCAGATCTGCCTGAACAACCTCGCGACGAGCGTCGCCGACTGCTTCTCGAAATCGCCCACCGGCGTGCCGGGCAACGGTTCGAGCAACAACGGCGCGCTGAGCGGCGACGGCAACAAGGTGGTGTACGAATCCACCTCGACCAACATCGTGCCGAGCGACGGCAACGGCGCGACGAGCGACATCTTCCTGTTCGACAAGGCCACGAACTCGACGCAGATCATCTCGACGACGTCCACGAACGCGGCGGCGACGCAGGGCAGCTTCCAGCCCGCGATCTCGTGCAACGGTCGCCAGTACGCGTTCGAGAGCCTCGCGAGCCTCATCAACACGGCGCCGACGCAGGCGAACACGCGCAACATCTACGCGATCACGCAAAGCCTCGGCAAGCGGCTCGTGACCGTGGGCACGGGCAACACGGCCGCGAACGCGGATTCCGGGAAGGCGCGCATCACCGACGACGGCCGCTTCGTGTTCTTCGAGTCGAGCGCGAACAACCTCGTGCCGGGCGACACCAACGGCGTGAAAGACGTCTTCGTCGCCGACCTCGCGGCGAACACGATACGGCGCATGTCGACGAGCCCGACCGGCACGCAGGGCAACGGCGAAAGCCGCAACCCGAACATCCCGTGCGACGGCGCGTGGCTGACCTTCGAATCCGACGCGACGAACCTGGTCACGGGCGACAACAACGGCCGTCCCGACGTGTTCATCGTGAACATGGGCTCCGGCACGGTGGCGCTCGCGTCGCAGGCGTCGACGGGCGGTGGCACGAACGGATCGAGCACGAACGCCGAGCTCTCGCCGGACGGCACCGCGGTCGGCTTCGACTCCGACGCGTCGAACGTCGGCGCGACCGGCGGCACGAACGTGTTCGCGGGCGTGAATCCGTTCGCGACGCAGAACTACACGGGCGCGTGGTACGACCCGGCGCAGGCGGGGCATGGGCTGTTCCTCGACCAGCTTTCCGACGGCCGCCTCGTCGCGTGGTGGTTCACGTTCGATCCGAACGGCGCGCAGGCATGGTTCGGCGGCGTCGGCCAGATCCAGGGCACGACGGCGGTCGTCGCCGTGGTGCGCACGCAGGGCGCGCGCTTCCTGCCCAACTTCGTCGCGGCCGACGCCGTCAACACGCCGATCGGCACGCTGACTTTCAACTTCACCGGTTGCGGCAGCGGGCGCGTCGACTTCGCGCTCGACTCCGAGTTCGGGACGGGGTTCATGAACCTCTCGCGTCTCACGACGCCGGTCGGCGTGAGCTGCGGCGGCGCGACGGCCGCGACCGACGCGAAGAACCTGCCGTTCTGGGTGCCGCCGTCGCTGCACGGCGGCGGCGACAAGTCGGTCGAGAACACGGTCGGCCCGATCGCCGGCATCACGGGCGCGTGGTACGACCCCGCGCAGCCGGGCCACGGCCTGTTCATGGAGAACATCGGCGACGGCCGCGTGCTGGTCTGGTGGTTCGCGTACGGCCCGAACGGCGGCCAGGCATGGTTCGGCAACATCGCGACGATCACCTCGGGCACCACCGCGACGATCGATTTCCTGAAGACGCAGGGCGGCCGCTGGATCCCGAACTTCAACGCCGCGAACGTGACGAACCCGGTGCTCGGCCCGGCGACGATCGTCTTCTCGAGCTGCGATGCGGGCGTCGTGAACTACAACTTCGGACAGGGTTTCGGCAGCGGGCAGATGATCCTGCGGCCGCTGTTGCGGCCGGCCGGGACGACTTGCACCAACTGATTCTCCGAGAGCAGACGCCCTGGAGCACCACGCAAGGCTTCTCGCAGGCGGTGGGAGCGGGCTTCCGGATCGAAGGAGGGTAGCTACTCCCACAATGGGAGATAAGCTTCGCCCATGAAAATCGAAACGCTCGCCGTCCACGCCGCATCCGAACCCGACGCCGCGTCCGGCGCCGTCGCGACGCCCATCTCGCTCTCGACCACGTTCCGCCACGGGCCCGCCGGCGAGCGCGAACACGGCTTCGAGTACATCCGCGGCACGGGCAATCCGGTCGAGCAACGCCTGGAGTCCGCGATCGCGGCGCTCGAGCAGGGCGAAGTCGCCGCGATGTTCGCGTCGGGGATGGCCGCGGCATCCGCGCTGTTCATGTCGCTGCCGCGCGGCGCGCACGCGTTGATCCCGCGCGACGTCTACATGGGCATGCGCATCCTCGGCGCCGAGATCATGGCGCCGGTCGGCGTGACGGTGTCGTCGGTCGACACCACGTCGCTCGATCGCGTGCGCGAGGCGCTCACGCCGGCGACGAAGCTCGTCTGGGTCGAGACCCCGTCGAACCCGAAGCTCGAGGTGAGCGACATCGCGGCCATCGCGCAGCTCGCGCATGCGCGCGGCGCGCTCGTCGCGGTCGACAACACGTTCGCGACGCCGCTGCTGCAGCAGCCGCTCGTGCTCGGCGCCGACGTCGTGATGCACTCGGCCACGAAGTACTTCGGCGGGCACAGCGACGTGATGGGCGGCGCGCTCGCGTTCGCGCGGCGCGACGAGCTCGCCGAGCGCGTGCTGCACTATCGCCACGTGACGGGTGGCGTGCTCGCGCCGTTCAACGCCTGGCTCATCCTGCGCGGCCTGCGCTCGATGCCGGCGCGCCTCGCCTGGCATTGCCGCAACGCGCGCGCCGTTGCCGAATTCCTCGCGTCACGCCCCGAAGTGGAGCGCGTGAACTGGCCCGGCCTTCCGGGCCACGCGAACCACGCCGTCGCGAAGGCGCAGATGCGCGACTTCGGCGGCATGCTGTCGGTCGAGATGCGCGGCGGTCGCGAAGCGGCGCTGCGGCTCGCATCGCGGTTGAAGCTGTTCACGAACGCGACCAGCCTCGGCGGCGTCGAGAGCCTCGTCGAGCACCGCGCGTCGGTGGAGGGCGAGCACCCGCACTCGCCGCAGTCGCTGCTGCGCTTCTCGGTCGGCCTCGAGCACCCCGACGACCTCGTCGAGGACCTGCGCCAGGGGTTGGCTGGTTAGGCGTACTGCAACCAGCCGTCCCTGGCACGTGGCGTCCGGCCCGCACATCCATGTGCGGGCGTTCGGAAGCGCAGCAGGCGCCAATAAGGCGCCTGCTAAACGCGCTTCCTCACCCAATGCTGGTTCGGTGACGCGGTGAAGAACTCGTAGCTCGGCGGCAGCTCCTGCACGAAGCGCGTCGGGCCGGGCCAGCTCGGTACGTCGTCGAACACGATGAATCCGCCGGGCGCGACGTAGCGCTCCCAGGCTTCGAAGTCGGCCCTCACGTCCTCGTACTCGTGGCTCGCGTCGATGTGCAGCACGCCGATGCAGGCGCCGTGCGGCCACGCCGCCGCGGCCTCGAGCGTCGTCATCTGCATCGGCTCGACGATGTCGGCAACGCCGAGCTGCTGCATGTTGGCGCGGAACTCGCGGAACAGCTCGTCCGGCGCGTAGCCGGCGAGCATGCGCTTGTGCAGCTCTTCCGTCTCGGTGCCGCGCCAGGTGTCCACGGCGAACACGCGACCGACGCCGCGGTCCTTGATGCCCGTCGCGAGCCAGCCGGTCGACCGGCCCTTCCACGAGCCGAGCTCCACGACCACCGCGGTCGGCGATTGCAGCCGGGCGATCTGGTAGAGCACGCCGCCGGCGTTCGGATCGAGCCAGCCCTGGATCGACTGGATCGCGGGGCCGATGTCCTTCAGCCGCGCCAGCACGGCGTGCTTGTCGTCGCCGGCCTGGAACGGCTCTAGGAAGAGATCGATCAGCAGCGGTTGCGACGGGTCGACGGCGTACGGTGTGAAGTCGGCGACGCCCTCGGCACGCAGCACGTCCTCGTCGATCGCGAACCGGCCGTTGAACGAGTGCGACGGCTTGACGAGGATCGCATGCGCGGCGTCCGCGACGATCTCCGGCTTGCGGCAGCGGCGCGGATCGACGCCCGGGATCATTGCGAGCGCCGCCGTGTGGATCACGGTGCGCGGCCACAGCGCGTTGATCGCGATGCCCTCGCGGCCGAACTCCGCGGCCATGCCGAGCACGCACTGGCTCATGCCGAACTTCGCCATCGTGTACGCGACGTGCGGCGCGAACCACTTCGACTTCATGTCGAGCGGCGGCGACAGCACGAGCACGTGCGGGTTGCCGGACTTGCGGAGGTGCGGCAGGCAGGCCTGCGTCACGAGGAACGTGCCGCGCACGTTCACGCCGAACATCAGGTCGAAGCGCTTCATCGGCGTGTCGAGCGTGCCGGTGAGCGAGATCGCCGACGCGTTGTTGACGCAGATGTCGATGCCGCCGAAATGCGCGACGCACTGCTCGACGGCGGCGCGCACGTCGGCCTCTTCGCGGATGTCGCACTTGATCGCGAGCGCGCGGCCGCCGGCTGCCTCGATCTCCGCCGCGGCCGTGTGGATCGTGCCCGGCAGCTTCGGGTTGGGCACGTTGCTCTTCGCCGCGATCGCGACGTTCGCGCCGTCGCGCGCCGCGCGCAGCGCGATCGCGAGGCCGATGCCGCGCGATGCGCCGGTGATGAACATCGTCTTGCCCTGCAGCGTACCCATGGCTTCAACCTTTTCCTTCGTTGTCCCGGTAGCGAAGCACCTTGCGCGTCACCACGAAATAGATGCGCTTGAACGTGGCCTTCCACGTGCGCGCGAGCCACGAGCGCCGCGCGAGCACGCGGCGCTCGACCGGCGTGAGCGCCTGCGGGCAATAGGTGCGCTTGTGCTTGAGCAGGTGGCGCAGGTCCTGCATCGCGAGCAGCCGGAAGAAGCCGCTGCGCCGCGATCCGAACCAGGCGAGCTGGAAGTCGATCACGGCCGGCGTGCCGGCGTCGGTGACGAGCCAGTTCGGCTCCTTCGCGAGGCCGTTGTGCGCGACGCCGCGCGCGTGCATCGCGAGCACCAGTCGTCGCGCCGCGCGGAACCAGGCCGGGTCGCGCGGTTGCGCCTCCTGCATCGGCTTGCCCGCGATGAAGCTGCGCTCGAGCACACCGGCTTCGTCGCGCAGCAGGCGCGGCACGCCCACGACGCCGTCGAGCGCGCGCAGCGCGCGCGCCTCGCGTCGCGCGACGCGGCCGGAGAACCAGCGCAGGCCGCGCGCGGCCGCGCGCGTGTCGCGGCGGATCAGCGCCGGGCCATTGATGCCGTGCACCAGCTCGATGCGCCCGAAATGGTCGCGCTTGAGGACCTCGACCGCCATCAGCGCACGAGCAGCCGCGCGACGCGTTCTGCCGACGCGCGATCGGTGCCCTTTGCGACGAGCACGAGCACGTCGTCGCCACGACGCACGACCAGCTGCGGCGCGTCGCCGCCACCGTCGAAACCGGCGGCCGCCGCTTCGTCGCCGAGCCCGGCGATCTTCGCCGGCGCTTCCTTGAACGCGTACTCGAGGCCGGTCACGACGCTGTCGTAATACGCGTGCCCGTGCGAATCGACCTTGCCGCGCGCGAGCGAGCCCGGCGTGAACCACAACGCGACGATCGAGCCGCCGCCGAAGTCCCAGGTGCAGGCGCCTGCAGCCGGCACGTCCGCGCCGGCGCCCACGTGGCGAGGATCCGCTGCGCGCGTGCCGAGCGCCTTCGCGACGTCGGCCGGGGTCGCGCGTGCGCAGACGTCGAGCGCGCTGCCGGCCGTGGGTGTCTGCGCGGGCGCGAAGCGCGCGAGCAGCGCGGGCCCGTAACGCCACGCGGCCCAGCCACCGGCGGCCACGAGCGCGAGCAGCACGAGCGTGGGCAATGGCGAACGGGAGCGCTTGCGGGCCATGGCGCGGACGGCGGGGGAACGGGGCGTCATTATGCCCCGCGCGCGAAGCTCAGGTCGTGGAGAGGTGCGCGATCGCGCCCGCGCTCGCTTCCCAGTTGCGGCCGTCGAACGGGGCCACCGTGAGCTTCGTGATCGTGCCGGGATCGATGCAGCGCACGTTGACGTCGATGCCGTCGGGGTTCGAGCGCGGCACGTAGAAGCCCTTGATGCCGCAAACGCTGCAGAAACGGTGCTTCGCGACGCCCGTGTTGAACGTGTAGGTGGTGAGCGCTTCCTCGCCCGACAGCAGCGTGAACCGCTCGCGCGGCACGATCAGGTGCAGGAACCCGGCCTTGTTGCACAGGCTGCAATTGCAGTCGAGCGCCTCGATCGCCGCGGGTGCGCGTACGTCGAAGCGTACGCGGCCGCAATGACAGCCGCCGCGGTGGGTGACGAGTGAAGTGTTCATTCCGGCACGGTCGCGACGAGGTCGGGAAACCTTACCATCGCCTCGCGGCGCCCTGCCGCGCGGCGGAAGCGAATCGCGTGACCCTCGAAATCGTCCTCTACGTCGTCGCCGGCCTGCTGGTGATCGTCGGCCTCGCCGGCACCCTCCTGCCGGCGTTGCCCGGCGTGCCGCTCGTGTTCGGCGGCATGCTGCTGGCGGCCTGGGCCGGCGGGTTCAAGGAGATTTCGGGCTGGACCATCGTCGTGCTCGGCATCCTGACCGTGCTGGCGCTGGTCGCCGACTTCGTCTCCAGCGCGCTCGGCACGAAAGTCGCGGGCGCGGGCAAGGGCGCGTTCATCGGCGCGGCCATCGGCTCGATCGTGGGCCTGTTCTTCGGCCTCGTCGGCCTGCTGCTCGGCCCCTTCGTGGGTGCGATTGCGGGCGAGCTGATCGCGGGCTCGACGATGACGCGCGCGACGTCGGCGGGCCTCGGTGCGTGGGTCGGGCTCGTGCTCGGCACCGTGGCGAAGATCGCGCTGAGCTTCATGATGCTCGGGATCTTCGTGTTCGCCTTGATCCTGTAGGAGCTTCCCGCGAATCGGTCGCCGCGATTTCGAGCGACGCTGTATTGCTTCCATACCCCCCGCCGGCCCGCGTTTCGCGCGATCCGGCGGCCCCCTGACTCAGGGGGCTGACGGGGAAGCCAGCCGAATGGCGACTGCGCCTCGCATTTCTCAGCCGCGGTTCTCGAGCGCTTCGCGCGCTTCCGCGAAGCGTGCGGCGAGGAACGGCAGCAGGTGCTCGTAGCCGAGCGCCGGACCGACCGCGGGGCCGAACGCGAACTCGCAACCGAGCTCGCCGAGCAGCGCGAGCTGCCGCTCCGTGCGGACGCCGGGCGCGACGACACGCATCTCGAGCGAGCGCCCCGCGGCGACCGCCGCACGCACAAGCGCGCCCGGGCGCGTGCCCGCGTCGACGCGCTCGACGAGCGCCTCGGCGAGGACCATACCGTCGAAACGGAACGTGTCGAGCAGCTCGAACGACGCATGCACCGCGCCGAACTCGCCGAGCGCGATGCTCGCCCCGATCTCGCGCAGCCGCTGCATCGTGTGCGCGACACCGCCGGTGAGCGGCGTGAGCGCGGACGCCGGCAGCTCGAGCACGAGGTTGCGCGGCGGCAGCTCGAGCCGCTTGATCAGCGCGGCAACCTCGTCGCACAGCAGCTCGTCGCGCAGGTGCGGCCCTTCCAGCCGCAGCCCGACGCCCAGCTCGCCGGCATCGGGCAGGTAGCGCAGGAGCGCCGCGAGGTCGCGCTGCATCGCGCTGCGCATCCAGCGGCCGAGCAGCGCGCTGGCGGGCGACTCGCGTGCCGCGGCCTCGACGACGGAGATCGGCAGCTCGGCGTTCGGCGTGCGCCAGTCGAGCCGCACGTAGACGCCGGTGGGCCGGCGGTTCGAAATGCGCACCACGGGCTCGAATGCGACCGTGAACGCATTCGACTCGATCAGCTTCGGCAGCTGCGCCTCGATCGCGAGGCGCTCCACGACGCGGCCGTGGCGGTCGGCGCGGAATACCTCGACACCGTCGCCGCCTTCGACGCGCACGTGCTGGAGCGCGATGTCGGCGTTGCGCAGCAGCGCTTCGGTGCTGCCGGCACCCGTACCGAGCGCGACGCCGACGCTCGCGGTGAGGCGCACCGTGTGTCCATCCGCACGCAATGGTTGCGCCACGGCGGCGCGTACGCGCTCGACCCGCGCGCGGAGCAGGTCCTCGCCCGACACGCCTTCGAACAACAGGCCGAAGTCGTCGCCGCCGATGCGGGCCGCCGAATCCGCCCCGGACAGGCCGGACGCGATGCGGGCCGCCACGGTCGTCAGGACCTGGTCGCCGACGCGGTGGCCGAGGCCGTCGTTTACCTGCGTGAAGTGGTCGAGGTCGAGCACGGCGACGGCGACGCCGCGACCGCCGTCGCGCGCGAACGCGCGCGCCACGCGATCGAGGAACAGCGCGCGGTTGGGGAGGCTGGTCAGCGTGTCGGTGAGCGCCTGCGCGCGCAGCTGCTCCTCGAGCGTGCGGCGCTCGCTCACGTCGCGCGCATTCAACACGATGCCGCGAACTTCCGGATCGGACAGCAGGTTCGTCAGCCGCGTTTCGGTGGCCACCCAGCTGCCCGTCGCGGAGCCGAGGCGGAGGTCGAGCGCCGCGTGGCGCGCCTGGCCGCGCGCGCACGCCGCGACGTAGTCGCGCAACGCAGCGCGGTCGTCGGGGTGGACCGCGTCGAGCAACGTGGGCTGGTCGTCCGCGAGCAGGTGCTCGGCGGCCGGGCTCGCGTAGGTGATGCGCAACGCGGAGTCGACGATGAAGATCACGTCGCTCGCATTGCGCACGAGTGCCGCGAAGCGCCGCTCGTCGGCGCGGCGAACCTGTTCCGCGAGCAACACGCGGTTCTCGCGCTGCGCGAGCGCCTGGCGTGCGACGACCAGCATCGTGAGCGCGACCGCACCGGGCAGCAGCGCCTGCGTGCGTGGGCCCGGGCCTCCGTAGGTCGCGACCGCGAGCACGACGTAGCCGAGCAACAGCGCGAGGTAGGGCAGCAGCCCGAACGCCGGCTGCCACGCATGCGTCGCCTCGTCGAGCGCGGCGCGCGGCCGCCGCCACTCCTGCTCGGCCGCCGCGACGAATGCGACCGGCTGCATCAACCACAGCGCCTGCGCGAGCATGCGCAGCTCGGCGCTGGTCTGGCCCATCATCCAGAGCGTGTCGCCCGCGAGGCTGAGGACGAACGGGCACGCGAGCAACAGCAGCGAAAGTCGCCGCGGGCCCGGTGGCAGGCGCAGCAGCACGGTCGCGATGCCGAGCAGCGTCAGGAGGTCGCCGAGCGGGTAGGCGAGGTCGAGCAGCAGCGTCGGCGTGATCTCGCCTTCCGCCGCGTCGAACACCGGCTGCACGCCGAAGTGCCACAACACCATGCCGCCGCCGATCGCCACGATGCCGGCATCCAGCGCGAACATCGCCGCGTCGCCGCGATTGCGGAACACGCGCGGGAAGCTCAGCAACCCGCCGAGGATCAGCACGAAGTAGGAAAGGTAGAACGCGTCGGCGACGCTCGCGGGCGGATCCTCGCCGCCGGCCGTCTCGATCGCGAACGCGATGTCGCCGGGCAGCAGCACCGCGAAACCCGCGGCGACCCACCACCAGCTGAGGCGCGCGCGCGGGCTGTCGCGGTTCGCGCGGGCGGCGAGCGCGCCGCAGGCGACGGCCGCGAGGAGCAGCGGCGCGCGTGCGAAGAGCGCGAATCGCAATGCGCGATCCGGCACGTCCGCGAGCGCGGCTTCGCCGATCAGCGCGGCGGCCGCGACGATGCCGATCGCGACCGTCCAGCCGCGCTCGCGCCAGTGCCATCCCGATTCGGGCAACCGGACGGCGGATAGCGGGTGCACCGGCGTGGACGCCGGCAACGGGTTCGTCACGTCAGTTTCCCCCCCGCGCGACGAACCCACTCTACTCCGTTCGCGGGGGGATGCCGCAACGGGAAAGTCCGACGTTTCCGAGTGCGCGCGCGACGCCTGGCGCCGTGACGAATGCAAACGGGGAGACGTTTCCGTCTCCCCGTCGCGGTTCAGCGGCCGGATCGCGCCGCGTGGCGGGATGGATCAGCGATCGCCGTCGCGATTGCCGCGCTGGTTCCGCTCGCGCTCGTTGCCGCTCGAGCCCTGCTGCTCGCGATTGTCGCCACCCTGAGCCTGCTTGCGCTCCGGGCTGGCATTGCCGCCGTTGGAACCGGCGTTCGACGTGTCGCGCGGGTTGTCCTTGCTGCCCTGGTCCTGGCGGTTGCCGCCCTGGTTCTGGTTCTTCTGGTTGTTGTCGTTCATATCGATCCTCCGTGGATTCATCGCGGTGCCGGCGAAAAGCCGGACGGAAGGCGCTTCTGCAATGGCCATGCCGCGCGGGAAGCGCCGCGGGCGCCGCGCGCGACGGCCGCGCCTGCTGCGATTGTTGCCGCCGCTTGTAGCTCTTGCTGGCACGCGCATTGCTGTTTCACGCGCCATGAACAGCTCGCTCACGAACCACGATTGCGCGATCGTCGGCGGCGGCCCCGCGGGGCTGATGGCCGGCATCTACCTCGGCCGCTACCTGCGCTCGACCGTCCTCGTCGACGCCGGCGAGAGCCGCGCCGAGCTGATCCCGCGCACGCGCAACTATCCCGCGTTCCCCGCGGGCATCCGCGGCAGCGTGCTGCTGCGGCGCCTGCGGCGGCAGCTCGCGCGATATCCGGTCGAATGCGCGTCCGACGAAGTGCTGGCGATCGAGCGCGACGGCGACGCGTTCGTGCTGCGCGGCCGTGCGCGCGAGTGGCGCGCGCGGCTCGTGCTGCTCGCGACGGGCGTGCTCGACGCCGGGCCGCCGCTCGCGACGATGCGCGAAGCGCTGGAGCGCGGCGTGCTGCGCGCCTGTCCGGTCTGCGACGCGTACGAGGCGCGCGGCCGGCGCATCGGCATGCTGGGACGCGGCGAAGGCGCCGTCGGCCATGCACGGTTCCTGCGCCATTTCGGCGCGGACGTGACCATCCACGGCTGGCGCGAGCCGCTCGCGAACGACGTGGCCGGCTCGGACGGATTTTCCGTCGTGTCCGAACCCGTGGTGGCGTTGCATCCGGTCGCCGACGGCATCGAGCTCGAGACGGCCGACGGTCGCCGCCACCATTACGAGGTGGCGTACACGCTGGCCGGGGCACGCTGCCGCAACCAGCTCGCGCGCCAGCTGGGCGCCGCGCTGACCGAGTCCGGCGACCTCGTCGTGGACGCCCACCAGCGCACGAGCGTGGCCGGCCTCTATGCCGCGGGCGACGTGGTGGACGCGCTGAACCAGATCACGGTCGCCGTGGGTCAGGCCGCCATCGCGGCCACCGCCATGCACAACCTGCTGCTGCGCACCTGAGGAACCCCTGAACAAGTCCCTGCGCGGCGCGAATTTGCGCGACGGCGCGCGCGGCCTACAATCGATTCGTCTTCGGCACGATGCGGGCTTGCGCCCGCCCACGCAGTGGGGGAGGGAACCTGTGAGCATCGCCGTCGTGCCGATCGTGCTGGGGCTCATCGGGCTGCTGTTCGCCGTCGGCCTGGCGATGCGTGCCGGCCGCGGATCCGGCTCGCGCGAGCGCGACGCGGGGCTGGCCGCCATGCGCGAGCTCAGCTGGAAGGATTTCGGCGCGCTCGTCGTGCGCGCTTTCGAGACGCGCGGCTACAAGCGCCTCGCCGACGCGCGCAAGCCCGGGGACGAAGGCGCCGACCACATGCTCGAGCGCGCCGGGCACAAGCACGTGCTGCAGGTGAAGCACGGCGGCGCGTATCGCGTCGGCGTGGCCGCCGTGCGTCGCCTGCTCACCCTCATCGACCAGCACCAGGCCGCCGGCGGCATCCTCGCGACGTCGGGCGAATTCGACGCCGCCGCGCGCGAAGCGGCGCGTCGCCAGCCCGTCGTGCTGCTCGAAGGCGACGCGCTCTGGCAACAGGTCGGCCCGTTGCTGCCGGCCTCGGCCGTCGTGGCGGCGCAGGCGCGCGTGGCGGACCAGGAGGCTGCGGGCCGCCGACGCGTGCTGCTCGGTTGTGCGCTGTCGCTCGTCCTGGTGCTCGCGGGCGTGGCGCTGATCGTGATGCGACCGGCCGAACGCGCCGCCGCGCCGAAAGCGACGCCCGCCGCCGCCGCGCCCACCGTCGCCGCGACGCCCACGCCGGAGCAGCCACGCGTCGTGGCGGAACAACCGTCGCCGGCGGCCACACCTGCGGCCGCACGCACGCCGCCGCCGCCCGCGACGGAAGCGGAGCTCGCGGTGCAGCGCGAGCTGATCGCGGCGAACGCGCTGCTGGTCGAGGGCGTGGTATCGGCCACGTGGCCGACGAAGTCGACGCTGCTCGTCTCGGTGCGCGGCGGCGATCCCGAAAAGCGCGCAGCGATCATCAACGGCATCTGCGCCTCGATCCTGCCGCGCGAGGAGCTGCGCTTCACGCGCCTGCAGGTCTACGACTTCAACGTCCAGGGCGACGCCGAGCAGAACGTCCGCTTTACCCAATGCAAATAGCCTCACTTCGATTTCGCTGCGCGAAATCGAAGTGGAAGAGCAGGCCGCGCTCGCCGAGTCAGGGGCGTGACCCTGACTCGGCGACATGCCGATCGCGCTCGCCCGGAGGCTAGTGGGAGTAGCCGGCGTCGGCCGACACTTTTCCGCGGAACACGCGGTAGGACCACCAGGTGTAGCCGAGCACGAGCGGCACGATCGCGACGACACCGGCGAGCACGAAGCCCTGGCTCGACGGCGCGGCCGCGGCTTTCCAGATGTCGAGGTCGGGCGGCACGATGTTCGGCCACAGCCCGGCGACCAGCCCGATGAAGCCGAGCGCGAACAGCGCCTGCGCGAGCACGAACGGACGCGCCTCGTGCGCGCGCGGCACGGCGCGCCACAGCGCGAGCGCGACGGCCGCGGTCAGCAACGGGATCGGCGAGAGCCACAGCAGGTTCGGCCAGGCGAACCAGCGCGCCATCACGCGCGAATCGAGGAACGGCAGCCACGCGCTCACCAGGAACATGAACGCGAGCGTCGCGACCAGCGCCGGCCGCGCGAGGTCGCGCGCGACGCGCTGCAGGCGGCCGTCGGTCTTCAATACGAGCCACGTGGTGCCGAGCAGCGCATAGCCGAACACGAGCGCGACACCCGTCAGCATCGAGAACGGCGAAAACCAGTCGAACGCGCCGCCGACGTACTTGCCCTGCTTCAGCGGCGTGCCTTCGACCAGCGCGCCGAGGATGGTGCCTTGCGCGAACGCGGTGAACAGCGAGCCGGCCATGAACGCGGCACCCCACCACCGCTTCGAGCGGCGCGCCTTGAAGCGGAACTCGAACGCGACGCCGCGGAAGATCAGCGCGACGAGCATCAACAGCACCGGCAGGTAGAGGCCCGAGAGGATCACCGCGTATGCCTTCGGGAACGCCGCGAACAGGCCCGCGCCACCGAGCACGAGCCAGGTTTCGTTGCCGTCCCAGATCGGCGCGGCGGTGGCCATCATGTGGTCGCGCTGCGCTTCGTCGTCGGCGAACGGCGCGATGATGCCGATGCCGAGCACGAAGCCGTCCAGCAGCACGTACATCAGCACGCCGAAGCCGATCACGCCGTACCACGCGACGGGCAACCAGGTTTCCGCGTTCATGGTCGTGGCGCCTCCACCGCTTCCGGCACCGAGAGCGGCCGCGCCGGCGTCTTCCCGCCGCCTTCGGTGTGCGGCGGCTCGACGGCGGCGGGGCCCTTGCGCAGGATCTGCACGATGAACCACAGGCCCGCGCCGAAGACGATCGCGTAGACGCAGCCGAATGCGACGAGCGACGCGAGCACGCTCGACGCCGGCACCGCGGAGTGCGCGTCGGACGTGCGCAGCAGCCCGTACACGACCCACGGCTGGCGCCCGATCTCGGCGGTGAACCAGCCGGCGAGCACGGCGACGAAGCCGCTCGGCAGCATCCACTTCCAGGCATGCAGGTACCAGCGCGCGTGCACGAGGCGATCGCGTTTCAGCAGCACGAGGCCCGCCGCCGCGAGCGCGAGCATGGCCGCGCCGATCGCGACCATCACGCGGAACGCCCAGAACACCGGCAACACCGGCGGTCGCTCGTCTCGCGGGAACTCGCTGAGCCCGCGCACCTCGCCGTCCCAGCTGTGCGTGAGGATCAGGCTGCCGAGCTTCGGGATCGCGAGCTCGTGGTCGTTGCGCTCGTTCTCCGCGTCGGGCCACGCGAACAGCACGAGCGGCACCGGGCCTTCCGACCGCCAGTGCCCTTCCATCGCCGCGAGCTTCGCGGGCTGGTGCTCGGCGACGACCAGCCCCTGCTGGTCGCCCGCGAAGATCTGCACGGGCACGGTGATCACCACGAAGACGACCGCGAGCCTGAGCATGCGCGTCGCTTCGGGCACGAAGCGCCCGCGCAGCAGGTACGCGGCCGCGACGCCGCCGATCACGAACGCCGTCGTGATGAACGCGGCGAGCGCCATGTGCACGAGGCGCCACGGGAACGACGGGTTGAACACGATCGCGAACCAGTCGGCCGGCTCGAACACGCCGTCGCGCAGCACGTAGCCGGCCGGCGTGTGCATCCAGCTGTTCGCGCTCGTGATCCAGAACGTGGAGAGCAGCGTGCCCAGCGCCACCATCACGGTGCAGAAGAAGTGCACGCGCGGGCTCACGCGCCGCCAGCCGAACAGCATGACGCCGAGGAAACCGGCTTCGAGGAAGAACGCCGTCAGTACTTCGTAGCTCAGCAGCGGGCCGATCACGTTGCCCGCCGCTTCCGAGAACCGCGCCCAGTTGGTCCCGAACTGGAAGCTCATGACGATGCCCGACACCACGCCCATGCCGAACGACACGGCGAAGATCTTCAGCCAGAAGAAATACAGCTCGCGCCACGCCGCGTCCTTGCGCCAGAGGTAGACGCCTTCGAGGAACGCGAGCCAGCTCGCCAGCCCGATCGTGAACGCGGGGAACAGGATGTGGAACGAGATGACGAACGCGAACTGGATGCGGGACAGCAGCAGGGCGTCGTCCATGCCGCGATTGTACCGAGCATGGCCATTGCCTGGAGCAGGAAATCGGAAATCGGAAATGGGAAATCGGTAACGCCGTCAGCTCACGTGCTCGGCTCTTCCAATTTCCTATTTCCGATTTCCCATTTCCTGGCTGGGTGCGCAAAGCGCGCCCAGCCGCATGTCCCGCGTATCGCGCAATTGCAGCATTGCGTACTTGCGGAACAGCGCCTCGTCGACCGCCGGTGCGACGGACCAGGCTGCCGGGTCGCGGGCGTAGTCGGGGCAGAACGTGAGGAAGCGCTCGCGCATGTAGGGCTTCAGGATGGAGTCGAAGTCGTTGACGAGCAGCGCTTCGTCCCACCAGGGATTGACGTGGTCGCTCCAGGCGAACGCGCGCTGCACCTGCCAGCGCTTGCCGTCCCAGCGCACGATCGCCTTCTTGCCCGGGATCACGTCGTCCTCGAACAGCGAGCGGTAGAAGCGATGTCCCTCGTAGTTCGCGACGAGGTCCGCGTTCGAGTAGTCGCCCGTCGTGGCCTGGCCGAACAGGCCGCGCTCGGTCGCCGCGGAGCGCTTCGCGGCCTGCGCTTCGTCGCCGGAAGCGGTCCAGCGCAGCCAGAACTTGCGGCCCTGCGAGAAGAAGTGCCCGAGCTTGTCCGAGCCGACCAGCACGCCGTCGAGCCGGAACGTTGCGCCGATGCCGAACGCCGCCGTCACGCGCGTCGCGTACCACGGGTGGCCGCGGTAGATCGACTTGAAGCGCCCGGTCTGCAGCTTGTCGATGTCGGGCGACTGCATCGCCCATTTCTCGATGTGGTCCACCCAGTGCAGGCCGCCGAGGCGGAAGTACACCTTGTTGACGAGCTTCAGCTCGTCGCGCGCGCCGTGGCAGTGCGCAACCGCGTCGGCGATGGCCGCGTTGACGTGCGCATCCATCGCCGGCCCGGCGTCGCGCAGCTGCGCGAGCCGGTTGTTGAACTGGTCGGTTTCATAGGCCTGCGCGCCCGCGGCGAAGAAAGCCGCGAGGAAGAAAAGGGGACGGAGGTAATCAATTCGCAAATCACACCTCCGTCCCCTTTTCCCGATTTCTCCCGCAACCTCAGCCGCCGAAGCGCCAGGTGAAGTTCAACAACGTCGTCTGTCGGCCGTTGCCGCCGCCGAGCTCCAGCGTGGTCTCGGCGTGGTCGGTGAAGCGGTAGTACACGCCGAGCGACGGGTTGAACTTCGAGTTCGACTGGAGCGTCACGTCGAACGGCACCGATCCCAGGCCCGGGAGCGCGATCGCGCCCTGGTGCTTCTCCTCGGTGTCGATGTAGTAGCCGCCCGCGAAGAAGACCCAGGGCCCGTTGAGGTAGCCGACGCGCGGCTGCCACGTCACCGACTTCACGTCGGAGTCGAAATCGCCGCTGAGGTCGGACTTCGTGTACGTGCCGGTGAGGCTCGTGAACCAGTGCTCGCCGGCGAATGCGAGTGTCGCGCCGCCGCCGAACACCTGGCCGGAGTATTCGATGTCGAGCGTGCCGAGCGGCACGGGCAGCGGCAGCGGGACGGCGCTCAGGTCCACCGCGGTGTCGCCCGAGACGTGGCCGAAGATGCCGAACACGTTCAGGAACGGCAGCACCCAGACGTCGAACTTGATGTCGGATTCCCACACGTTGTTGTCGACGTCGATCACGTCGGTGTCTACGCCGCCGACGCCCGGCAGCGAGAATGCGAGGCTGTCGATGTCGTAGCCCTGGTCGAGCGTGAAGAAATCGATGCCGACGCCGTACGGACGCGGCAGCTCACGGTCGCCCGCGATGTCGCGCATCAGCGGGAAGGGCGAATCCGCCTGCGCGGCGGGTGCAGCCAGCAATGCGGCCAGGATCAGGCACTTCTTCATTCTCGACTCCCCGTCGGTTTGCGAAACGCTGGACTATCGCAAGAATAGCAACCTCAGCGGCCGGACACGCGGCGCGCCAGCAGGACGATGGCGCCGTCGTCGCTGGCACCGTCGCGGTCGACGTGCTCGAGCAGCGCGGCCGCCTCGCGGCGCAGGGCCTCCGAAGGCGGGACCGTGGCCAGCTGGGCCGCGACGCGGTCGCGCACGTGCGTCGCCGGCAACAGGGAGAGCGAGAGCCAATGGCTCACTTCGATCTCGGCCTGCGGCTCGTCCATGAGCGGCGCGACCAGATCGGCGGCGCTCAGCACTTCGTGGTGCACGAGGCCGCGCTGGCGGTCGATGCGCTTCGACCATCGGTCGAGCGCCAGCGCCACGCGCTGGCTCGTGATGGAGGTGTCGTACCAGGCGTCGATCACGAGCAGGCCGCGGCGAGCGACGCGCCAGCACTGCGCGATCGCCACGTCCGGGCTCGCGAGGTGGTGCGCCGTCCACGCGAGCGTGACCCAGTCGAACGCGCCGTTCGCGAACGGCAGTTGCTCCGCGCCGGCGACGCGCGCGTCGAGCCCTTCGGCGACGAGCGCGGCAACGGCGCGTGCATCGCTGTCCA
Source organism: uncultured Pseudomonadota bacterium (assembly GCA_937996755.1). Lineage (GTDB taxonomy): Bacteria > Pseudomonadota > Gammaproteobacteria > Xanthomonadales > Ahniellaceae > CALKUS01. The sequence goes on from CALKUS010000268.1 coordinate 17,288, forward strand.
CGCCGGCGACGGCGATGCCGCGTTCGGCGATCGCGCGCAGCAACGCACCGTCGCCGCATCCGACGTCCAGCACGGAGCGGGGTTGCTCCGCCAGCAACAGCGCGAGGAAATCGCGGCGATAGCGGTCCTGGGCGAGCGGCATGACCGGATTCTAGGGTATGAGTACGAGTCGGAGTATGCGCAGGGGCACGCGCATCGCAGGCTTGCGCCCGGCCCCGTCGATGCGTGCTCATACTCGTACCCGTAGTCTCGAGGAAGGTCATGGACGAGTTGCGTGGAGGCAAGCCCCGGTGCGCGTGGTGCCTGGGCGATCCGCTGTACGAGCGCTACCACGACGAGGAGTGGGGCGTGCCGCTGCGCGACGACCGCGCGCTGTTCGAGCTGCTCATCCTCGAAGGCGCGCAGGCCGGCCTGTCGTGGCGCACGATCCTGCACAAGCGCGAGAACTATCGCCGCGCGTTCGCCGGCTTCGACCCCGCGAAGGTCGCGCGCTTCGGTGCGCGCGAGCGCAAGCGCCTGCTCGCCGATGCCGGCATCGTGCGCAACCGCCTGAAGATCGACGCGGCGATCGGCAATGCGCAGGCGTGGCTCAGGCTGCGCGAGGAGGAAGGGGGCGCGGTCGACTGGCTGTGGTCGTTCGTCGGCGGCAAGCCGATCGTGTCGCGCCGCCGCGCGATGGGCGACGTGCCGTCGCGCACGGCGGAAAGCGACGCCCTCGCGAAGGCGCTGAAGAAGCGCGGCTTCCGCTTCGTCGGCAGCACGATCTGCTATGCGTTCATGCAGGCGGCCGGCCTCGTGGACGACCACTTCGACGGCTGCTGGCGCCGCGCTCGCGCGCGGCGCTGAAGGGCTCCTACGCGGTTGCGGGCGGCA
>CALKUS010000269.1 GCA_937996755.1 uncultured Pseudomonadota bacterium
CGTCGACGAAGCGCGCGTCGGCGATGCCGATCATGCGCTGGATGCATTCCTCGTCCGACGCACCACGCAGGTCGGCGATGCCGTACTCGGTGACGACGAGGTCGCGCAGGTGCCGCGCGATCGTGGTGTGCCCGTAGTTCCACACGACGTTCGATTGCGCGTGGCCGTGCGCCTCGCGCGACGCACGCAGCAGCAGCACGGAGCGGCCGTCGGGCAGCGCGTGCGCCATCGCGACGAAGTTGTACTGGCCGCCGACGCCGCTCACCACCTGGCCGTCGGCGAGCGCATCCGACACGGTCGCGCCGAGCAGCGTCTGCATCATGCAGGTGTTGAAGAAACGCGCATCGCGGCGCTGCGCGACGTCGAGCATCTCGCGCCCGCCGTACAGCTCGTTGATGTGCGACACGCGCGTCATCGCGATGCCTTCGGCGTCCTCGCCGCTGAGCGATCGCAGCCAGTCGTAGAGCGCGTGCGTGCCGAGGTAGAACGCGCCGTGCAGGTACCGCCCGTTGCGCAGGCGCCGGCCCGCGAGGCGCGAGGCGAGCGCGGTTCGCGCGGACGGGTCGAGCAGGTCTGCGGACTGCTCGCTGCCGTCCGCGAGGCGCAGGCGGCCGTTCGCGACGATCGCGCCCGCGTCCAGCAGGCCCCAGTGCTCGAGCCAGCGCAGCGACGGCGCGTCGAGCTGCGCGGACACCAGCCCGCATTCGACGAGCCGCGCGAGCGTGTCGCCGTCCGCCACTTCGCCGATCGTGCCGGCATTCAGCGCGCGCTGCAGCGCGAGGTCGTCGAACACGCGGCGCACGAGGATGCCGGCGCGGCGCAGGTGCATGAAGCCGTCCATCACCATCTCGCTCGCGCCGTACAGGCCGCGCGCGAACGGCGACGTGTCGCCGCAACTGCCGACGATCGCCGGGGCCGGCCCGCGCCACAGGGCCGCGAGCGCGTCGCGATACGCGTCGTTGTCGCGCTGGCGCAGCAGCAGTGCGTGCACGATCGCATCGGACAGCGCGCCGATGCCGATCTGCAGCGAGCCGCCGTCGCGCACGAGCGCGCTCGCGTGCAGGCCCAGCGCGAACTCCGCCTCCGCGATCGGGCCCTGCGGCAATGCGAACAACCGGTGCGCGGGTGCCGGCAACCGGCACAGCAGGTCGGGGTACGACGACGGCACCTCCGCGTCGTTGCCGAGGAACGGCATGTCCGGGTGGACGCAGCACACGACGTACGGCCGCGGCTTGCCCTCCGCCGCGAGGCGATCGAGCAGGTCCAGCGCGACGTCGGGGTTGCTGGAGAGGCTGATGCGGCCCTCGCGCTGGGCGACGAGCTGCAGGAGCAGGTTCACGCCGCGCGCGGCGACTTCGCGCGCGACGTGCGTGTAGTTGATGCTGCCGTAGTCGCGCTGCATCGGTCCGTTGCCGAGCCACGCGCCGGACTGCAGGTAGAACTCGTGGATGCGCACGTTCGCCGGCAGGCGGTCGGCGCGCGCGTCGGCGACGTACGCGAGGTCGGGGTAGCCGGCGCCGAAATGGCGCTCGATGAACGGGCCCGCGAAGCGCGCCTCCAGCCCGGCCGAAGGCCGTGGCCGCGCGAGCGAAAGCGCGGTGTAGATCGTCAACGACAACGAAGCATCGGCGGCGACGCGCGCATACAGCGCGTTGACCAGCGCATTCGGCTTGCCGATGCCGAGCGGCACCGCCGCGACGATCGCCGGCCCGCAGCGCGCGACGATGCGGTCGACGCAGCGCGCGAGGTCGTCCTCGCGCTCCGGTTCCGGTCGTTGCGGCGGGTCCAGCGGCATGCCCTCATGCTAGCGCATGAGGGCGTGCCGTCCTCAGCGCTTGTAGACGATGTCGAGCGGCTTCTCGTCGATGCGCAGCGCGAGCTGCGACTCGAGCTCGTCCAGGCCTTCGACGATCGGGCAGAGCGCCTCGGCGCGCTTCTCCAGCGCGTCGGCACGCTTCTCGACCTGCTCCTCGATCGTGCGCTCCAGCGCGTTCGCCTTCGCCTCGATCTCCCTGACCTTCGATTCGTCGCCGCTCAGCGCGGCGTAGACCGCTGCGCTCGCGGCCGTGGCGGCGATCTCGGGCACGAGCTCGGTGACGGTGCCTTCGACGAGCTTCTCGAATTCCGCGTCGCTCCACGGCTCGCTGTCGAAGCTGTCGCGGATCTGCGCGCTCGCCTTGTCGCGCGCCATCGCGAGCTTGCCCGTGACCCGCGCGAGATCGGCGTCGGCCGCGAACGTGCGCGCGACCTGCTCGACCGCCGTGAACGCGATCTGGATCGCCTCGAGCGCGATCTCCTTCACTTCCGGCACGACTTCGCGGATCGTGGCTTCGTATTCGGCGATGCGATCGGCGTCGGCACGCGACAGCGCGACCGCGCGGCCGTCGACGAGCAGCGTGCCGTGGCGCATCTCGACGCGCTTCGGCGTGCCGTCGGCGCGCGTGAATGCGACCGACTGCGCATCGAGGCGCAGCGAGTAGGCGCTGCGCAGGCCGCAGGTGCCGAGGCCGGTGTCGTGCGTGTCGATGCTGAACGCGGAAGCGCTGCCCGCGGCGAGCAGGCAGGCGGCGGCGAGGATGGTCTTGCGCATCGCGGTTCTCCGTGGGCTGGTTGCCCGGGGACTGATGCGCAGGATCGCGCGCGGGTTTAAGCCGCTCGCGTGCCGACCGTCATGCAATGACGTATGGCACGGTTGCCGCGACATCCTTCACTGCGTTCGGGACGACATCGATCGGCTGCGCCGACCGATGTCATTCGAAGCCGTTCGAGAACATGGCATCGCCACCCGCCACGGATCCCGGCGACGGCAGCACGAGCAGCGTGGCCGAGCGGCCCGGCGTGTTCGCGAGCAGCACGGACGTGCCTGCCGACAGCGTACCCGTCGCGACCTGCCCCACCGGCGTCGCCGCGTCGAAGCGGAACGCGCGCCACGTGCCGGTTGCGGCCTGGCTCAGGTTGACGGTGATGTCGCGCGGCGCGGTCGCGCGGTTGACCAGCACGACGAACAGGCGCGTGCCGGTGTCGTGCACGGCGTACGCGCCGAGCTCGTCGGCATTGCTGGAGGTGGTGGCGAGCGCGTTGCCCACGACGCGCGTGTTCGTGCCGTCGTAGTCGAGGAACAGCCGGAACGCGCGCTCGGCGAGCGAGCCCGGCTCGGGCGCCACCCAGCGCGTCGCCAGGTCCACGCCTTCGCGGCCGAAGATCGCGAGCGCTTCGGCCTGCGCGAGCGCGCCGCTCGCGCCCACGTCCGCGCCCCACTTGTATTCGGTGAGCGACAGCTTCATCGCCGGGCAGCGCGCCGCGATCCAGCCGCGCACGCGCGGGATGAGTTGCGGCTTCGAGCCGTCGGCGCCCACCCACGACTCCGCGACCCAGTTCGGATCGTACAGCTCGCGCAGCGAACGCAGGCGCTTCGCCGACGTCGCCGGCGTCTCGTCGTCGGACGCACCACCGAGGCCGGTGACGCCGCCCTGCGGGTAGTAGTGGATGTCCGCGTAATCGACGCGCAGTGCGCCGCCGGGCAGCGGGTTCGCGCAGACCTGCTGGATGTACCACTCGAGGAACGGCAGGCCGCCGTGCGCGGTGCGGTCCGCGCCCGTGATGCAGCTCGGCCCGACGGCCGCGTCGGCCGCCGACGTGAACAGGTCGCACCAGCCCCACGTCACCGGGCCCAGCACCTTCGCGCCGGGGTCGGCCTGCTTGATCGCCGCGCCCCAGTCGCGCCCGCGCTGCCAGATCTCGTCGTAGGTCGGCGGCGTCGGATGCACGTCGCGATGCGTGGAATTCCACAGCATCACTTCGTTGTCGAGCGAGTAGTAGCGCACGCCGCCGCTCGCGGCGAGGCCGTGGCGCGCGACGAGGTGGTTCACCCAGCCCGTGGCCCACGCCGGCGTGACGGCGGTCGACGTGTCGGCCGGATCGTTGCCGACGATCTTCCCGTTCACGCAGAAGCCGGTGTTGTTGACGACGTTCGCGCACTCGCCGTTGCCGGCGTCCGCGCTGCACCACGGCGGCACCGGGTTGTAGATGCTGCACTCGTTCTGGTCCTGCGGGCCGTACTTGAGGATCGAGTAGCCCCAGCGCTTCACGCGGTCGCCGAGCGGCACCCAGCCGATCACCGGCATCGTCACGATCGCCTGCCCGCCGCTCGCGCGCGTGGCCGCGACGAAGGCGTTCGCGGTGGAGTCGTTCGGCAGGCCGCTGCCCGAGCCGTCCGCGATGTTCTGGTAGAAGTAGTCCGACGCCGTGTTGTGCGAATCGCTCTGCCAGTTGTAGCGCGACGTCGAATTGCCGCCGGAGCGACGCACCGGATAGCGCAGGTCCGCGTGCTGCGCGTCGTCGCCGAAGTTGACGCCGTAGATCTCGGGGTTCACCGCGCGCAGCACGCCCGCGACGTTCACGGTCGCGGAGAGCGGCGCGCTGGCGAGCGGCGTGGTGCGCTCGCTGAACGAGATGTCGTCGACGTACGCGACGCCCTGGTCGTTGCCGCTGTAGTCCATCAGCATGAAGCCGTCGAACACGCCGTGCGTGAGCGTCGTGCTGGCATCGAACGGCACCACCACTTCGCGCCACTGGTTCGCGGCGACCGCGCCACCCGTGATGTACGTGGCGACGTTCACTTCCGCCACGTTCAGCCCGCTGCGCGTGAGGAACAGCTGCAGGCGCTGGTTGCCCGTGGTGCCGCCGTGCACCCAGAAGCGCAGCGCGGCGTAGTCGGCGAAGCGGTACGGGGTGGCCTGGTCGACGAGGTAGATGCCGCCGTAGCCGTCGGGCTCGAACCGGATCGACCGGTTGCCGCCGTGCACGGGCGTCGCATTCGCCAGCGTATGCGTCGCCCAGCTGTAGTCGTTCAGGCCGGCGCGCGGCGCGTCGTCGTAGAACACCAGCGGCGCGGCCGCGACGGGGCCGGCGGCGAGCAGCAGGACGAGGGCGGCGAGGCGCGGCATCGATTCACTCCGGGTCAGGGTCCGGAGCATGGATCGCGGGACGAGGCGCCGCCGTGACGCGGCTCGCAATCAGCCCGGCGAGCGGTCGTTCGGGGCCGGCGCGTCGGCTTCGGCGCGGGCGGGCGCCACGGTGCGCAGCGCCGGCGTGGCCGGTTCCGCGGCGGATGTCGGCGTGGCGGGCGCAGTCGGCCAGGACGGCGCCGATTGCCGCGCCCCCAGCGTCGCACTCAGGCGGAACAGCCAGCCGTCGGCCATGCCTGCATCCCCGTTTCGCGGCAACGCCTGCGCGCGCCTTCGAGAGCTTGGATGCAGCCGATGGCGAAAAGGTTACTTCCGACCTATGCGAATCTCGTCAGCCGGCGAACCAGGCCGCGATCGCCGCGCGCTGGGCCGGGTCCGGCAGCGCGCCCGACGCGGCCGCGAGGTTGTCGCGAACGTGGCTGGCCTTGCGCGAGCCGGCGAGGACGCAGGTCACGGCCGGGTGCGCGAGGATCCACTTGAGCGCGAGCTGCGCCGCGCTGCCGCAGCCGAGGACCGCGGCTTCCGGTGGCAGCGCCCTGCCCTTCACGCGGTCGAACAATGCACCGTCGGCGAACGGCCGGTTCACCAGCACGGCCACCTTCGCGTCCGCCGCCGCGGGCAGCAGGCGTCCGCCCGCTTCCGGCTCGAGCGGCGAGTAGTTGATCTGGATGAAATCCACGTCGTGCTTCTTCATCTCGCGCTCGAGCTCGGCCTGCGCGCCGCGCGTGTAGTGCGTGAGGCCGATGTAGCGCACGGTTCCTGCGTCGCGCGCGGCGCGCAACGTGGCGACGTGCGTCGCCGTGTCGATGAGGTTGTGCACCTGCACGAGGTCGAGCTTCGTGCGACGCAAGCGCTGCTGCGACTGCGCGAGCTGCGCTTCGCCTTCGCTGCGCCCCTGCGTCCAGATCTTCGTCGCGAGGAACAGCCGGGCATCGAGCCCGAGCGACGCGGCGAGGTCGCCGACGGCGCGTTCCGCGCGACCGTACATCGGCGAGGAATCGACCAGCGTCCCGCCCGCGTCCACGAACGCCGCGAGCGCGTCCTTCGCCGTCGCGCCTTCGGCGCTCGCGGCTTCCACGTCGAACGTGTTCGAGGTGCCGAGCCCGATCACGGGCAACTGCTCGCCGGACTTCGGTATCGGGCGCGTCATGACGGCCATTCCCGCAGTGTGCGCGATCTGCGGCATCACGGCAGCCGCGGCAGCGGTCGCGGCCAGGGTGAGCAGACGACGACGATCGACCATGGCGCGCTCCGATCCGGCCAGTGTGCGCAACGCTAGCGCAGCAGCGGGCCATTGCGCAGTGCCCCACGCCGTGGCGAGCCGCACGCGCGCCGATCCGAGGCGGCGGTCTGCCGACTGGCGCACGGCGAATGCGCGATCCCGGGCGCAGAATCGGCGGCGACGAACGAGGAAGCCGCCGATGCGCGCCATGCTTGCAATCGCGTCGATCTGTTGCGCAGGCATCGCGCACGCGGCCACCTACCAGGTCGGCCCGACGCGCCCACGGACCACGCTGAACCAGCTGTTCGCAGCGGTGAACCTGCAGCCCGGCGACATCGTCGAAGTCGATTTCGCCACCTACGCCGGCGGCATCGTGATGAGCGGCATCGACGACGGCGGTGATGACGAGGGCGCACCCGGCAATCCCGTGGTCATCCGCGGGATCCGCGACGGGCTCGGCCAGCGCCCGCGGCTCGTCGGCGGCACGAACACCATCGAGTTCCGGCTCGCCGACCACGTGGTGTTCGAGGGCTTCGACGTCAGCGGCACGGGTGACACCCTGACGGGTACGTTCCGCTGCATCTACCACCACTCGAACGATGTCGTGATCCGCGACGTGTACGTGCACGACTGCCCGCGCCACGGCATCCTCGGCTCCGACCAGGATTCCGGCTCGCTTACGGTCGAATACAGCGAGATCTACAACGCCGGCTCGAACATGGGCCAGCACGCCATCTACATGGCGACGGACGAGGTCGCGTTCCCGGGCTCGGTGTTCCGACTGCAGTACAGCTGGGTGCACGACAGCCGGTTCGACGACATGCGCGACGGCGGCAACCTGATCAAGAGCCGCGCCGAGCGCAACGAGATCTACTACAACTGGCTCGAAGGCGCGTTCTTCCACGAGCTGGAGCTGATCGGTCCGGATCCCGCCGGCGCGCAGGGCGGATGGACGGACGCGCTCGCGCGCGAGGATTCCGACGTCGTCGGCAACGTCATCGTGCACACGGCCGATTTCGGCTCGGTGCTGCGCTTCGGCGGCGACGGCACGTCGGGCGGGCGCGGCGAGACGTTCGGGCGCTACCGCTTCGTCAACAACACCGTGATCCGGCGCAACGCGAACAACGACACGCCGACCGTGTTCCGCCTGTTCGAAGGCATCGACTCGCTGGAATTCCACAACAACGTGATCTGGCGCGAAGGCGCGTCGAGCGTGACGCTGGCGCGCGGCGTCGAGGCGCAGTGGGTCACGACGCCCAAGATCACGGGCACGAACAACTGGATCGACGCCGGCTTTGCGTACAACCCGTCGAACCTCGCCAATACCGTCACGGGCACGCTCACCGGCAGCACGCCCGGCTTCACGGACCTGGCGACGTACAACCTCGTGCCTGCGGCCGGCAGCCCCTTGCTCGACGTGGGCAACGACGCGCCGACTTCGCCGACGGGTTACGCGATCGCGAATCCGCTGTTCCCGCCGACGCGCGAGCCGGCCGTGCGCACGGTGCTGCCTTTCGGCACGGCGGGCGTGCGACCGGTGAACGGCACGATCGACATCGGCGCTTACGAGCGCGCGAACAGCGACGTGTTGTTCGCGAACGGGTTCGAGTGACGTCGACGGCGCAGCGGTCGATGTCGTCCCGAGCGGAATGCGAGGGATCTCCCGCAAACGAAAAAGCCCCGCATCGCGGGGCCTTTTCCTGCTTCGATTCGCCGGGACCTCAGGCGAGGTAACGCACGCTGCACTTGCGACGCCCCGTTTCCGGATTGCGCGCGCACACGCCGGTGGCGGGACGCGACGCGGGCGTCGTGCGCTGTTCGGGCTGCGTCGCGCTGTCTTCGCGCGACGCGTCGTCCGCGGCGCAGTCGCCTTCGGCGCGCGGAGTGCGCGCAGCAGTCGTGACGCAATCCGTTTCGCTCGTTGCAGCGGCCGCGATCGCCGCGCCCGCGCGTTCCCACGCGATGCGCTCGTCGTCGTCCGTCCGGCTCGTCGAGGATGCACCCGCCGCGGCGAGTGCCAGCACCATCGCCCCCGCGAAGGCGCGCGTCACAGCAGCGGCACCAGCGCGCTCAGCGCGAGCGCCGGCAACGCGACGATGCCGAGCACGGCCGGCTTCGACTTCGCGGCGTCCAGCCAGCGCGGGAATCCGCCGCGATCGCTCGCGATCAGCACGAGGCCGGCAAGCATCGGCAGCACGAACGCCTGCAGCAGCAGCGCGAGCCACGACATCGCAGCGGGCGACATCGTGTGTGCGAGATACGTCGGCATCGCACCGGCGGTGCCGAGCAGGCACGTTCCGACGGCGGCGCGCTCACCGAGCCCGAGGAGGTTGTCGACGAGGGCGAGCTCGTCTTCGTTGAACATTCCCATCGCAGTTCCGAATCCTTCGCGGTTTGCACCGCGCTCGCGTCGATCGCGAGACTGCCGCACCACGCTCTCCTGCCCTGCCTGCCCGTCGTCCTGGCGCCGCGCGAAAGCGCATGCGTCCGGGCTGGGACACACCTTGCCACAATTCAAAACCGATGTGGTGTGCGTTTCGTGGACGGCCCGGGCGAGCGGCGAAGGGCATCCTGCAAGGTCGCGGGACGATGCACGCCTGAAGCGTGCATGTTGCGTCGGGAAGGCTGGAATTTCCCTGCGCGGCATGCGGCTTGCCCACCAGCGGGCTCGGCCGTGGGAGGCGCCGCACGTCATCCTCCGTGAACTGGCGTAAAGACGGTGACTACGCGTTGCCGAACGGTTGCGCGCGCACCCGATCGACACGAGCCTGCAGTGAAGGCGTGCGCGGCGCGCCAGGCTCAGGAGATCTCGCGATGAAACGCATCCATCTCGTCTCGCTCGCGTTCGCGGGCGCCGTCGTGCTCGCCGGTTGCGCCAGCAACGACATCGACAAGCCCATGACGAACCAGGGCGAGGAAAAGCACTTCAACATCATGGACCGCAGCAAGGACGGCTACATCACGAAGGACGAGCTCGAGGCGGGCAACGAGCTGCTGATCTCGTTCGAGGCGCACGACCTCAACGGCGACGGCCGCATCTCCGAGCACGAGTTCGGCGAGTACATCGCCAACATCCCGGACTGACGCCACTGCATTTCCGCATGGCCAGGTGACCATGCGGCGCTTCGCTTACGCCGCCTCGATGTAGGCGCGCAACCGCAGCCATTGCGCGAATTTGCGCGACGCATCGAGTGCGGCGTAAGCGGGGCTGGTCGACGGCAGCGCCTCGATCGCGATCCGCTCGCGCACCCCTTCCGCGAGCTGCGGCAACACGTGCCGTTTGAAGGCTTCGTTCGCCTTGCCGCCGTTGCACGCCACGGCGCGTATCGTCCTTTCGCGCGCGAGCAACGCCGCGATTTCGTTCGGTACTTCCGACGCGCGCACGATCGCGCCGTCCAGGCTGCCTGCGCGCTCGCAGTGCTTCAGCACGTCCCAAACGGCGATGCCGGAGGCACGAAGGCGCGCAACGCGCTTTCCGTAGGACAGCTGCGATCCCGCGCCGCACAACTCGTCCATCACGCGCCAGAACAGGTTCTGCGGATGCGCGTAGTAGCGCTGCTCGGCGAGCGAACGCACGCCAGGCATCGAGCCGAGCACGAGCACGCGCGGGCGTCTGCCGAGGATGGGCGGGAAGCTCGTGCAGCGCGGCGGTGCGGCGGGCATGACGGCGGATATGGTGTCCGGCGCGCCGCGGTTCCACCCCGTCGGGGCGGTTTCCGACAGCCGCGGCGGCTCGCCACTGGCGGAAACGGCCAGTAAGATAGCCAAACCGCCACTCCCGGCGCAGCCGGTCGGCGCGCAGTCTCTGCACCACGCGGGAACCCCTCCTTTCCCCCGCGTCGGAGAATCACCATGAACCGCTCGATCCGCGTTTCCCTCATCGCCGCCGCGGCGCTCGCGGCCGCCGGCGCGCAGGCGAAGCCGCGCGAGTCCGAACCGGTCTTCATCGCCGGCAGCCAGTACAGCGCGGTGCTGTCGCAGGCCGACCAGTCCTGGCGCCTGCTGCCGCTGGACGGCGCCGACGTCGAGCTGCGCTCGGCCAGCGCATCCTGCGCGACGAACGCCACGCTGGCGCGCGGCGTGTGGCTGGTGAGCCGCGACGCGTCCGGCCGCCTCGAGCTCATCGCTCCGTCGAGCACCGAGCTCGCCGACGGCGCGCCCGCCCACGTCGCGCTCGTCGCCTGCGGCGACACGGACGCGCGCTCGCCGGCGGTCGCGGCGCCGCGCGTGATCGTCGACTGGCTGTCCACGAGCGCCGGCGCGGTGTACGCCGATGAGTGAAAGGTCGCTGCGCCTCGGCATCCTCGCGTTCGACGGCTGCATGCTGTCGAGCATCGCGGGGCCGATCGATGCGCTGCGTGTCGCGCAGAAGCTTGCGCAGATCCGCGATCCGGCCACGTCGCTGCGCCTGGAAGGCGTCGCGATCAGCGCGCGCGGCGAAAGCCGCGTGCGCACGTCGTGCGGCCTCGACCTCGCGGGCCTCGTGGCGAACGACATCGTGCCGGACGTGCTGCTGGTGCCCGGGATCATGCACGACGGCCCGGAAGGACTCTCGCGCGGCGCCGAGGCGATGGTCGCCGAGCGCGAGTACATGCGCGCGATCGCGGCGCGCGGCATCGAGGTCGCGGGCGCCTGCAGCGGTACCTGGCTGGTCGCAGCCGCAGGCCTGCTGGACGGGCGCAAGGCGACCACGTCGTGGTGGCTCGCCGGCGCATTCCGGAAGCGTTTCCCGCGCGTCGACCTGACGCCGGAAGCGATGGTCGTCGAGGACGGCGGCATCACGACCACGGGCGCATCCACGGCCGTGCTGACGCTCGTGATGCGGCTGATCGCGCGCACCGCCGGCGACGACCTCGCGCAGCAGACGTCGCGCATGCTGGTGATCGACGCAGAGCGGCAGAGCCAGGCGCCGTACGTGTCGCTCGCGCTCATGGAGCAGCCGCGCAGCTCGATGGGCGAGCGCGCCGAGAAATTCCTGCATCGCGAGCTCCACCGCGACATCAGCGTGGCCGAGCTCGCCGCGCATTGCCGCACGTCGGAGCGTTCCCTGCTGCGCCACTTCCGCAGCACCTGGGGCACGACGCCGATCTCGCACATCCAGCACCTGCGCGTGGAACGCGCGAAGGCGTTGCTCGAGACGACGCACCTGTCGTTCGACGAGATCGTCGGGCGCTGCGGCTACAGCGACGTGTCGAGCTTCCGCAAGCTGTTCAAGCGCGCGACGTCCGTCACGCCCGCGGACTACCGCGAGCGCTTCCGGCTGCGCGCGCGCTGAGCCCAGACGGGCTCGGAAGAATCGTCCACCGTTGCAGTTCTTTGCAACGGTGTCGTGCATTCGGACTAGTCTCGTGCCGTGGGGGTTTTTCCGGAGTGCAACATGCGCAGCTACGCCGTGCAGCGTGCATCCATCCCGATCCGCCCGGGTGTCGCAGGCTGGACGCTGTCGGTGGACGGTGGCCTGCTGAGCGTGTTCCTCGACTGCGCGGAGGCGCTGTCGGTGGCGACGCGGCTCGCCGAGTCGGACTGGCGCCTGCGTTCGACGCCGGCGCAGGTGTTGCTCGCCGACGAGCGCGGCGACGGCGACGGCGAGATCCTGAACAGTTTCGGCGACCAATACACGCGGCGCGTCGGCTGAGCGCGACGAGCCCGATCGATCACGGGCGTTCCGCTTCCACGTGCACCCGTTCGCGGTGCACGAGGTAGACGCCGGCCGCGATGATCACGGCGGCACCCGCGAGCATGCGCCACGCCGGCGCGACGCTCCACACGAACCAGTCCAGCGCGAGGCCCCACGCGAGCGCCGTGTATTCGAACGGCGCGATCACCGACGCTTCGCCGCGGCGGAACGCTTCCGTGATCGCGTATTGACCGAGCGCGCCCGTGACCGCGACGCCCGCGATCACCGGCCAATCGCCGAACCGCAGTGCCTGCCAGTTCGGTGCGGCGAGCGCACCGGCGCCGATCGCCATCATCGCGGTGAGCCAGAACATCATCGACTGCGTGGAATCCGTGCGCGCGAGCATTCGCACGGTGATCGCGGAAACCGCGTAGGCCACGGAGGCCAGCAGCGTCGCCACGCCGGCCAGCGTGAGCACGCCCTCGCCGGTCGGCTTCAGCACGATCAGCACACCGCCCATGCCGACGCCGATCGCGACCCAGCGCCGCCACTCCACGTGCTCGCCGAGGATCGGGACCGACAGCGCCGTGATCAGCAACGGCGCCACGAAGAAGATGCTGTACGCATCGGCCAGCGGCAGTCGCTTCAGCGCATAGGCGAACAGCGACAACATCGCCACGCCCAGGACGCCGCGCAGCAGGTGCAGCGGCCAGCGCACGCGCAGCAGCCCGGCGAACGCGCCACGCCACGCGATCCACGCGACGACGATCGGCAGCGACGCGCACGCGCGCAGCGCGGTGACCTGCAATGGCGGGTAGTGCGCGGCGAGCTGCTTCAGCCCGCCGTCCATCAGCGCGAGCAAGCCCACCGCGGCGATCATCGCCACGATCCCCGCGCGGTTCTCGCGCGCGCGCGCCGCGCGGCTCATGCGCGCTCCCCGCGTTTGCAATCGCGACACGTTTTGCCATGCGGCACGGCGATTGCTACGCCGGCGACAGGGAACGGGAGCAAGGCCATGAACGACGAGCGCGAAGACATCGTGCCGGAATGGGACGGAGAGGACTCCGCCGACGTGATGCGGCGCGCCGAGCGCGTCGACTTCGCACTGCGCATCGCCCAGAGCCTCGGCGCGGCAGGCCAGGCGCGGCCGCTCGCGATCGCGTTCCAGGAAACCGTGTCCCGCGTGTTGCCGCCCGGCGACGGCAGCGGGCCGGCCGCGTGAGCGGGCCCCGTTCCGCCGGTCATCGCGTCCGCAGGGCCCGCTTCAGCGCGCGCCCGACGTGCAGCATTCGTTGCCTTCGGGGTCCGGAGCCGGATTCTTGAGCCAGCAGCGCGCCTTCTCGCCCTGCACGCCGGGCGCGACGTAGGTATAGGCCCGGCATTCGTCGTCGTCGCGGCAGGCAGCGCGGCACAGCTCGGCATCGGGCGCATCCAGGTCGAAATCGCGGTAGTCGCTGCCCGGGCGGTCCATGCCGGGCTCCATCGTGAGGCCGTGCGCGGCCGCGGGCACGTCGCCCGGTGCGCGTTCGGGTGCGGTCGTCGGCGCGGGCGGCGCGGCCGTTGGCGCGGCCGGTGGCGTGGAATCGCCGCACGCGACGAGCGCGAGGGACACCAGCAGGATTGCCGTCAGGCCGCGCATGCGCATGGTGGCGACTCCTCGCGCGGCGCATCGCCGCGGCGCGCCCATTGTCGGAACGCGCCGCTCGCGCCGCAAGCGGCCGTCACCTGGCGCGTTGCGCGGGCACGAACTCCTCGCGCACCGCCTTCGCCAGCAGGTCGGGCGGCAGCATGCCCTGGCCGAGCAGGAAGTTGTTGTAGGCGAGTCGGTCGAACTTCGCGCCGAGCGCCAGCTCGGTTTCGAGGCGCAGCTCGAGGATGCGCGAGTAGCCGTAGAAGTAGGCGCCGGCCTGCGCCGGCTGGCGGAACTGGTAGCGGTCGAGCTCCTGCCGAGCCATCGCTTCGGAAAGCACGACATCCTGGACCAGCAGGTCGTGCGCGCGCTCGCGCGTGACCAGGCCGAGGTTCAGCATCGGGTCGAGCGTCGCGCGCGCCGCGCGCAGCAGGCGGAACTGCAGCGCGACGAGCTGCCCCTCGACGGGCTCGAACGGCACCATTTCGGCTTCCGCGTACAGCGCCCAGCCTTCGGTGTTCACCGAGGTGCGCGCGAAGAAGCTGCGCGCGAGCGAGATGCCGCGCTCCACCATCGAAGTGAACTGCAGCTCGTGCCCGGGCCGGCCCTCGTGCGCCGACAGCGTCCATGCCGCGGCCTCGTAGGTGAAGTCGTCGTAGCTCTCGGACTTCGCGCCGTCGGACTGCGGATTGGACAGCGGCAGCACGAACTGGCCCTGCTCGCCCTTGTTGCCGATGATCGGCGCGGACTGGAAGTGCGGCGCCGGCTGCGCGGCGTTTTCGGCCGCGCTGCCGATGCGCATCACCATCGGCCGCTTCGGCACGTCGACGACCTTGCCGTCGCGGATGCGCTGCTCGAGCTTGCCGATGACTTCCCTGTAGTACGGGACGATCTTCGCCTCGTCGAGCTGCTTGCGCTTCAGTGCGCGCAGCACGTCGCGGTAGTCGGTGGCGTCGATGCCCTGCTGCTTCGCCACGATCGGCGCGAGCTGCTGCATCGCTGCGCGGGTCTCCATGAACTCCAGCTGCGCGCGCGCCACGAGCGCCTCGGGCGCGATATCGATGCCCACCTGGCGCAGGCGGAACGCGTAGTAGTCGCGCGGCAGCGTGGGATCGGTGCGCGTGCGCGGCAGTACCACTTCCTGCACCCACTTCGCGTGGTCGGCGAGCTGCCGGTCGAGCAGGTCCAGCGCAGCGTCGGCGCCTTCGATCTTCGCCTGCGCGAACAGCTCGCGGATGCCCTTGCCGTAGGTGGGCAGGTTGGCGAGCGACTGCACGATCTCCGCGCGCAGCGGCCCGAGCAGCGTCGGGTTGGCGAAGCTCTCCTCGAAACGCGCCGCTGCCTGCTGCGTGAGCGGGGTGACGCCTTCCACCATGCCGACGTAGCGGCGCAGTCGCTCGAGCGCGGCCTGCTTGCGCGACGCCGGGTTCTGCGGATCGAGCAGGCGCTGCAGGCCGTTGAACATGAGGCGCGGCGCGTCGGTCCACGGGCGCATGAACTGCGCCTCGACCTCGATGCCTTCGCGCTGGCGCGCGATCGCGTCGAGCATGATCGCGATGTCCTGCTTCACGCGCGGATCGGCTTCCGCCGCATTGCGGCGCTCGAGCTCGGCGCGTGCCGCCTCGAGCGCAGCGAGCTGTCGTTCGTCGCGCCGCGGGCCGAGGTCGGCGGCCTGCGTGTCGTAGGCGACCAGGCCCACGCCGGAAGCCTGCTCGGGCGAGAACTTCGCGTTCGCTTCCAGCAGCACCTGCGCGTGCGCGTCGCTCGCGGCCACCCACTTCGGAGCGGCGTCGCCGAATGCTGCGATCGGCGCAAGCAGCAAGAGGGCGAGCGCGTATTTGATCCGTCCCATCGCCGGCTCTCCGGAAAAGAGAGCCGACGCTACAAACTCGCACCCCCCGCCGGCAAGCGACACGACGTCACGGGTATCCGTTCCTGCTCAGCCGGCCTTGACCAGGAAATGCTTGGCGATGTGGCCGTGCATGCGGCCCAGCCCGCGCGCGACGTGCATCATCACGAAGAACAGCAGCACGCCGCCGATCGCGATGAGCGGTGCGGTCCACAGCGGCGGGCCGTAGTAGCCGACGACGTCGACTTCGATCAGGTTCATGCCGAGCAGCACGCCGCCCATGCCGCCGGCCGTGAGCGCGAGCGCCAGCGAGAAGCCCGTGACCATCGCGGTGAAGTACGCGACGCCGAGCGGCAGCATCAGGATCATGTAGAGCATGGTCGACCAGGTGCGCGGGTCGGTGAACATCTCCTTGATGCGCGCCATCAGCGGCAGCGTGCGATCGGTGTACGGCGGGCGGCGCGGCATGCGCACGCCGAGCATGGTCTCGACGATGCGGCCCTCGACGAGCGAGAGCACGCGCACCGTGCCCATGAACAGCACGAGGAACGGCACGCCGATGATGAGGATCGCGAATCCGAGCGACAGGCTCGTGCCCACGACGACGGTCGTGAAGTAGAAGATGCCCGTCGCCAGCGACAGCACGAGGTAGAACAGCGAGCCATAGGTGCGCGGGTCGGCGGCGACGCCGAAGAACGTGCCGAGCGCCGATCGGCGCGGCGGCGCGGGCGGCGTGCGCAGCGCCCGCGTCACGCGCACTTCGGTGTCGCGGTAGAGCGCAGCCACTTCCTCGGGCGACCCGTAGCTCGAGGCGACGCGCGCGATCACGCTGGCTTCGTCCTGGCCGCGATGGTCGGCCAGCTCCGAACGCACGTGCTCCTCCGCGTCGTACAGCGCGTCCTGGATGACGGCGGGATCCGCGCCGGCGAGGGCAGCGCGCACCTGCTCGAGGTATTCGTCCAGCGTGCGGGGCATCGCGTTCGCGTTCATTGCTCGAGTTCCTTCAGCATGTTCTCGACGAAATCACGGGTTTCGCTCCAGGTCGCCAGCCACTCGCGCAGCACGGCGCGGCCGAGCCCGGTGATGCGGTAGTAGCGACGCGGCGGGCCGGCGACCGACGGCTCGGTGTGGCTGTCGAGCAGGCCGGCGGCGTGCAGGTTGCGCAGCACCGGATAGAGCGCGCTCTGCTTGCCGGCCAGCGCGCCACCGCGCTGCTCGAGCTGCTTCGCGATCTGGTAGCCGTACAGGGGTTCCTCGGCGCGTGCGAGCACGGCGAGCAGCACGAGCGCGACGGTGCCGGCGCTCAGCTCTTTCTGGAACTTGCGGAGGTGCGGTTCGGTGTCCATCTCGGCCGGATGCCTACGATGGACTGCACCCTATCATCGACTTCGCACTAGTGTGAATGTGACACTAGTCACGTCCGGCGCGAGTCGCCCGATCGGGCCGCTGCGCGAAACGGCTGCGGCCAGGATGGCTGCCGCCACGCAAAGCCGATCAGCGCCAGGGATGGCGCAGCAACCGCTACTCGTCGGGCAGCGGAATCGTCTCCGCCGGCGGCGGCGCCGGCCGCAGCACCTCGACCGGCGCCGTTTCGCGACGCGCGCGCACCGGTGCCGGCTCGGACGCGGCGGCGTAGCGGCGCAGGTGCCGCGGCGAGTGCTTCGCGGCGAGCACGGGCCCGCCGTCGCCGGCCGCTTCGCGCTCGGCGATTTCCAGCTTGTGCAGCTTCCAGCGTGCCTGGCCGTAGGACGTGCGGTAGTTCGAGTACGAGCTCGGCGCACCCATCAGCATGCGCATGTCCTTTTCGCTGACCCCGGCGTCGGCACCGAGCGCGCCGAGGTCGGCGCTCGAGGAATCGGCGGATGCCGCGCCGATCGGCGCGAGCGCAAGCAACAGGACGAACTTCAGGCGCATGGTCTTTTCCTCCCGCGGCGGGGACGGCGCGAGTATCGCGCAAACATCCCGGCCCTGCAGGGCGGCAAACTCTGGTCTCCGCCGGAGGCGGCGCAGGACGCCGGCGAAATCCGCCGTAGCATGAACGACCGGTGGCGCGGATCGCTGCCGTTCAGCTTGCAGCGGCCCTCGACCGTATCCACTGCACGGCAACGCCCGGACCTTTTGCCTGGAGACGTCCATGACCTTGCGCTTCGCGCTCATCGCCCTGCTCGTCGCCGCAGCCCCTGCGCTCGCGGCCCCGCCCGTCGATCCGCCCGGCCGGGTCGGCCGCCTCTCCTACGCGGAAGGCGACGTGAGCTTCTCGCCGGCCGGCGAGGACGGGTGGTATGGCGTGCAGCTCAACCGCCCGCAGGTCGCGGGCGACCGCATCTGGGTCGCGCGACGCGCACGCGCCGAGCTGGAGCTCGGCGGCGCCGCGTTGCGCGCCGACCAGAACACCGGCGTCGAGATCCTCACGCTCGACGATCGCGACGTGCAGGTGCAGCTCACGCAGGGCACGTTGAACGTGCACGTGCGACGCGTGTGGCAGGGACAGAGCTACGAGATCGCGACGCCGACGCTCGCGCTCGTGGTGCGCGCGCCCGGCGATTTCCGCGTCGACGTCGACGACCGCGGCGCGTGGACGGAGATCGTCGCGTGGCGCGGCACGGCCGACGTCTACGGCGAGCGCGCGCGCTTTTCGCTGCGCGAAGGCGACGCCGTGCGTTTCGAGGACCCGCGCTTGCGCGGTTACGACCTCTTCGATCCGCCGCCGCCCGATTCCTTCGATCGCTTCGTCGAGGAGCGCAATCGCCGCGAGGAGCGCGCGCTCGCGCGCCGCTACGTGCCCGACGACATGATCGGCTACGCCGACCTCGACGATTACGGCCGCTGGTCGAACGACCCGCAATACGGCGCGCTCTGGTATCCGCGCGTCGCCGCCGGCTGGGCGCCGTATCGCGACGGCCGCTGGATCTGGCAGGACCCGTGGGGCTGGACCTGGGTGGACGACGCACCGTGGGGCTTCGCCCCGTTCCACTACGGCCGCTGGGTGCGCGTCAACGCGCGCTGGGCGTGGCTGCCGTCGCCGCAACGCTCGCGCGCGACGTACGCGCCGGCGCTCGTCGCGTTCGTCGGCGGTGGCGGCGGCTACGGCGGCGGGATCGGCTGGTTCCCGCTCGGCCCGAGCGACGTCTACGTGCCGGGCTATCGCGCGAGCCAGGGCTACTTCAACCGCGTGAACGAGTACCGCTGGATCGACAACCGCGTCGCGAACGACGCGTGGAGCGGTTACAGCAGCGGCCGCGTGCGCTACGACCGCATGCGCTACCAGCACCGCGATCGCGATTCGATGACGGTGGTGAACCGCGATTCGTTCGTGAACGGCCGCAATGCGAACCGCTCGCGCGTGCAGCCCGGGCAGAACTTCTCCGCGTCGGCGCAGGTGTCCGCGCTCGCCAACATGGCGCCCGTGCAGAACAGCCTCGCGGGCGGCGCCGCCGCCGCGCGCACGGCCGTCGACGAGGACGTGTTCGACCGCCGCGTGATGGCTCGCCGCGCACCGGATGCCGGCGCCGACGTGTCGTTCGAGCAGCGCCGCCAGGCGTGGCAGCGCAATCCCGGCCAGCCGATCGCGAGCGACGAGCTCGCGCGCATGGGCGGCCGCGCGCCCGCGCCCGAGGTGAAGGTGGTCGGCGAAGCGGGACCGGACCTGCGCGGCCAGCGCGGCGCGGGCGAGCGTTCGGGCGAAGGCTCGCGTCGCGACGACGCGGCACCGGCGACGCCCGGCCTGCCGCGACCCGCCGAACCGGAGCGCGGCCGCGGCCGCGACGACGGCGGCGCCGACCAGCAGCGGCGCGAGCTGGAACGCCAGCAGCGCGACGCGCAGCGCCAGCAACAGCAGGCCGCCGACGAACAACAACGCGCAGCAGACGAGCAGCGACGCGAAGTCGATCGCCAGCAGCGCGGCGCGCAGCGCCAGCAGCAGGCCGCCGACGAGGCGCAGCGTGCCGCGGAGCAGCAGCAGCGCGAAGCCGAGCGCCAGCAGCAGGCCGCCGAGGAGCAGCAGCGCGCCGAACGCCAGCGCTACGAACAGGAGCAGCGCGACCGCGAGAACGAGCGCAATCGGCAGGCCGGCGAGAATGCGCAACGCCAGCTCGAGCGCGAGCAGGCCGCGGCCGAGGCCGAGCGCATGCAGCGGCAGCAGCAGGAGGCCGAGCGCGGGCGACGCGAAGCCGACCAGCAGCAGCGCGAAGCCGAGCGCGCCCAGCGCGAGGCACAGCAGGAAGCCGAGCGCCGGCAGCGCGATGCGGATCAGCAGCGCGAGGCCGAACGCGCGCAACGCGAAGCGCAGCAGGAGTCGGAGCGGCAGCAGCGCGAAGCCGAGCAGCAGCAGCGCGAGGCCGAACGCGCGCAACGCGAAGCGCAGCAGGAGTCGGAACGGCAGCAGCGCGAAGCCGAGCAGCAGCAGCGCGAAGCCGAGCGCGCGGAGCGCGAAGCACAGAAGGAAGCGGAGCAGGAGCAGCGCGAGCAGGAACGCGAAGCGCGCAGCCGCGACCGCGACGAAGGCAGCGACCAGCAGCAGGAGTAGCGGAAGGACGAAGCGCGGCGCCGGGCGCCGCGCTTCGTCGATGGCTTCAGCGGAAGCCGCCGTCCATCGCGTTGCCTGCACCGTTGTTGGCGATGGGCGCGCCCGGGACGATGCCGCTGCCGTTCGAGCCTTCCGAACGGCCTTTGCCGGCGCCGTTGCTGCGGCGACCGCCGCGGCTGTTCTCACCGCCCTTGCGGCCGATCGCGGCCATGTGCGAGCGGTCGTTGCTCACCGCTTCGCCGCCCTTGCGGCCGGCGGCGCGCGCCTCTTCCGAGGTGAACTCGTGGGCCGTTCCTTTCTCGTGCGCCGCGCGTCCGCCGAGGCTCGCGATCTCGCGCTGCCGCTGTCGGTCCATCGCGGCAAAGCCGCGCGGGCTGCTGCCGGGGGTCTGGTTCGCCATGTGTCGCTCCTCTCCTGGTCTGCGGACGGGGCGGCTACCCGGCGATCTGCTTGCGTCGCCTTGCCTGCGGCTCGCCCCGGGGTTGGAAAAAGCTCCAGCCGGCCGAGCAGTCAGCAATCACCATGCCAGTGCGAATGGCGCAGGAAGCGGCGCTGGCCGGGCCGGAGCCCGGATTCCGGGGCCCGCGCGAGTAACGGTTGCAGAAGTGCGCCACCGGATTCCAAAGCCGAGCACGCTTTGCAAAACGGGCGGTCAGGGCGTCCGCGGCGCCAGCAGCGTGCCGCGGCAGCTGGCGGCGCCGCAGCGGCAGGGCCATTCGCGCGCCCGGGCGCGCGTGTGCGGCACGGGCAGCTCGACGCGATAGTCGAACGTGAGCTCTTCGCCGGCACGCACCGGGCGCAACGTTTCGATGAACACGCGGTCGCGCCGCTCGTCGCCGTCGAGGTCGACGTGCACCACGGCTTCGCAGTTCGGATCGCAGGAATGGTTGATCCAGCGCGCCGAGTTGCCGTCGCGCCCGCCGTCGATCGCCCAGCCTTCGTTCACGGTGAACAGGAACGTGTGGCCCGGTGTCTCGCGCCGCTGCGCTTCCGCACGCGGGATGCGCGCACCGCGGTACTCGATCACGCGCTCGCCGGCGGCCAGGGCCTGCGTCGCGAACACGCCGCGCCCGTGGATGGGCGACCGCCGCACAGCCAGGCGACGCGGGGAGCGTTTCATCCCGCGATGCTAATCCAATGGAATCGCGACTGAAGTCGCTCCCACGAGCGAGCCCAGCGATTCTCGCTGCGTCCCGGCGGCATCGAAGTTGGCCGGCGCGAGCCAGCGCGTGTACGCGCGCTCGAGCGCCGGCCATTCGCCGTCCACGATCGAGTACCACGCGGTGTCGCGGTTGCGGCCCTTGTAGACGGTCGCCTGGCGGAAGATGCCTTCGAACGTGAAGCCGAAGCGCTCGGCCGCGCGCCGCGACGGTTCGTTCAGCGCATCGCATTTCCATTCGAAGCGGCGGTAGCCGAGCTCGGCGAACGCGCGCCGCATCAGCAGGAAGATCGCCTCTGTCGCGCCGCGCGTGCGCGACAGGCGCGGCGCGAAATTCAGGTGCCCGATCTCGATCGACGCGTTGCGCGGGTCGATGCGCAGGAAGCTGCACAGGCCGACCGCGTCGCCGCTCGCGCGGTCCACGATGGCGTGGAACAGCGGGTCGTCGCCGCCCGACACGGACGCGAGGAACTCGCGATACGCCGCCTCCGTCGCCGGCTGTTCGAACGCGAGGTAGGTCCAGCGGCGGCCGTCGCGATCCTCGGCCTGCGCGCGGAACAGCGACGGCGCGTGGCGCTCGATCTCGAGCGGCTCGATGTCGACGTACGCGCCGCGCATCGCGGTACGCGCCGGCCGCGCGGGCGGCGTGAATCCCGGTACGGGCGCGCCGATGGGTTGTCCGAAGCGGTCGGTAGGCATGGCGCACAGCGTGGCGGTACGGCGCGGCGCTCGCCAGCGCCATTTGCGCGAACGCACGCGGTACCGCACGCTCGCGCCATCGCCAACGGAGCTGCCCATGCGCATCGGACTCGCCGCCGCCCTCGCCTGCTGTTTCGCCACCGCCGCGCTCGCGGACGCGCCGGCGCCCGTGCTCGGCGGCCGCACACCGCTCGACCTGACCGGTCCGACGCCCGAAGCATTGCCGGCCGGCGCCGCGGTCACGATGCAGGACGGCGCGGTCGCGGTCGCCGCCTGTGCCGATCCGGCCGACGGGCAGGTCCTGTGGCTGCCGGAAGACGACGCGGACGCGACGAACAGCGAGGCGACGCGGATCGCCGCGACTCACGGCGTGAAGCGCGAAGGCGACGTGCTCGTGCTCACGCCGAAGGAAGGCGAGGCGCTGCGCTTCAGCGACTGGTCGCTGCCCGAACGCCCCGATGCCGACGGCGACTTCGTCCGCTATCGCTACGCCGGGGAGCTCGCGGGCTCGGCCTGGTGGCGCGTCGAGGTGCAGTACGGCCACGACGCACCATCGTCGTGGCTCGTGAATCCGACCAGCGGCCACGCCGTGCACGTGCACAACGGCGGCGAGACGACCACGCTGTCGCCCGACGGCCGCTGGCTCGCCACGCTCGACGCGAATTCCGCGCCCTACCGCCTCGCGCTCGTCGCGCTGGGCGACGGCGCGGCGACGCTCGCGGTGGATTGCCGCTTCACGCCCGCGAACGACGACGTGCGCCCGAGCGGCTGCGGCTTCCGCGGCCCACGCTACGAGGCGACGTGGGCAGGCGCGGGCGGCATGACGCTCGAGCGCACGCGCACCGGCTGGACGCTCGCGGGCCCGATGGACGCGCTCGGCGCGGACTGCCGCGCGCCGCGCTAGAACGAAATGGTCGCGTCGTAGGCGGCGAGCGGCGCGGCGCCGCGCACGGCGCAGCCGCGTCGCAGCAGGAAAGCGTGCGCGACGATCTCGGCCTGCTGCTCGATGCCGTACGCCGCGAACGGCTTGCCCGGCTCGAGCACGTAGACGTAACGGCGGTCGAATGCGCCGCGCAGCGCCACCGACATGCCCTGCTGGTGCTGCCAGCAATGGACGAGCTCGTGCACGAGCCAGGCCTGGTCGGCGAGCGGCGCGCACGAGAAATCGTCGCGATGGTCGGCGGCATGGAACCAGACGTGCCCATCCGGCGCGAGCGCCGTGCCGCGGAACTGCAGCGGCAGCCACGGCTGCGCATGGATGCGCACGCGCGCGCGATCGAGCGCGTCGCCGAACACCGAGGCGGCGAGCGCGGATTCGCCTGTCGTCAGCGTCCGTGCGTCGCGTGTCCGCCTGAGCGCCAGTCGTTCCAGCATCGCCTGCATGCGGGCGAGATGGGGACATGGGGCGGAAATGCTAGGCTGCGAAAGCATCGCCCACAGGGGTGAGGCGGGAATTGAAACGTCGCCGTCGGGCGACGTTTCCCGCCGAACGCCAGCGCGAGTAGCGCTGGCCGGACGGGCTCAAATCGTCAATGGGTACATCCATGCCTTCCTTCGACGTCGTTTCCCAGGTCGACAAGCACGAGCTCACGAACGCCGTGGACCAGGCGAATCGCGAGCTGGGCAACCGCTTCGACTTCCGCGGCACCGACGCGCGCTACGCGCTCGAGGGCGACAAGACCATCACGTCGACGGCGCCGAGCGACTTCCAGCTGAAGCAGATGCTGGAGATCCTGCGGCAGCGCCTCGCCGCGCGCGGGATCGACGCGCGCTGCCTCGACGTGGCCGAGCCCGAGGTGAACCTGGCGCGCGCGAAGCAGGTGGTCACGATCAAGCAGGGCATCGAGCAGCCGATCGCGAAGAAGATCGTCGCGACGATCAAGGACGCGAAGCTGAAGGTCGAGGCGCAGATCCAGGGCGACAAGCTGCGCATCAACGGCAAGAAGAAGGACGACCTGCAGGTCGCCATGGCGCTGCTGCGCAAGGCGGAAATCGAGCTGCCGCTGCAGTTCGAGAATTTCCGCGACTGACGCGGAAGCTCAGCCGCCGAAGAGCAGGAGCACGGCGGCGAACACGGCGTTGATCGCGATCACGCCGGGTGCGAGGCGCAGGCCGAAGCCGGCGCCGCCGGCGACGAACGCGATCACGATCTTGCCGAGCGAGTTCGTGCTGAACGCGGCCAGCAGGCCGAGCGCCGCTTCCCGGACGGCGACCTTGCCCGCGCTCGCGAGCTGTGCGGCGGACGCCGCGGCCGCGTGCGTGTCCGCGAAGCCCGCGGCTGCCATCGCGAGCTCGAACCCGCGCGCACCCCAGCGCGCGTTGATCCACGCGGAAAGCAGCAGCACCGCGCCGACGATCGCGGCGAATTGCAGGGCGTGGGCGAGCCGGAAGGCCCGCCCGGGCAGCTCGTCGCCGTCCTTGCCGCGCGCGAAGCTGCGCCAGCTCGCGATCGCCGCGACGGCCAGCGCCGTGAGGCCGGCGCCGACGAGCCCCGGCGCGATCTGGCGCAGCAACGGCAGCGACAGCGCGCCCACGATGATCGCGAGCAGCACGATCGTGGCGACGTTCGACATCAGCGCGGCAGCGACGCATTGCGCACGCAGCGCAGGCGTCTCCTTCGCCCGGCTGCCCATGCTGCCGATCGTCGCCGTGCTCGACACGAAGCCGCCCGTGAAGCCGGCGATGGCGAGTCCGATGCGCGATCCGAACGCGCGCAGCGCGACGTAACCCGCGGCGTTGATCGCCATCACGAGCACGACGATGGAGCCGAGCTTGCGGAGGTTCAGCGCACCCCAGGGATCCGGTGCGCTGTTCGGGAGCAGCGGCAGCACGATCAGCGCCGCGGCCGCGAGCAGCAGGCCGTCCCGCAGCTCCTGCGCCGTGAGCATGCGCTGCGCGAACGCGTGCATGCGGCTCTTGCCGGCGAGGATCACGGCGACGGCGACGCCGAGCCCGGCGGCGAGCCCGGGCTGCGTCCCCGCGAGCACGCCGAGCAGCCACGCGACGAGCATCGCCACTTCGGTGGTGACGCCGGGGTCCTGCGGCGAGCTCCGCCAGAACGCCGCCGCGGCGGCGATCGCGACGAACGCACCGGACACGACCAGCGCCGCGTTGCCGAGCAATTGCGCGACCGCGCCCGCGAGGCAGATCAACGTGAAGCTGCGGATGCCGGCCGGCAGCTGCGGGTCGCTTTCCTTGCGGCGCTCGCGCTCGAGCCCGATCAGCAGCCCGATGCCGAGCGCGGCGACGAGGCCCGGCAGTTCGCGCGGGAGGTGCAGGTCCATGGCGCCAGCGTGCCGCGCGCGGCGGCCCGTCGCAAGCCGCGCGTTACGGAGAGCCGTGCCGACGCGCCCGCGATTCGCCCCGCGTCGCGCCCGCCCGCGCCCGCGCGCTACGCGACGCTGGTGGCATGTCGCGCCTGTCGCTGTTCGTCCGCGAATTCTGGTGGTTCGGGATCAAGGAAGCGCGCGCCTGCGTGTTCGCCGGCTCGTTCTTCGCGCTGCTCGCGGTATCGCGCCAGTTGCCGCTCGGCTCGCTGCCGCGCTACGACTTCCTGCTGCTGGGCGCGCTGCTGCTGCAGGCGGCCATGTACGCGACGAAGCTCGAGACGCTCGACGAGCTCAAGGCGATCTGCGTGTTCCATGCACTCGGCTTCGGACTCGAGGCATTCAAGGTGCAGCCGGCGATCGCGAGCTGGTCGTATCCCGAGTTCGGCTGGACGAAGTTGCTCGGCGTGCCGCTCTACTCGGGTTTCATGTACGCCGCGGTCGCGAGCTACATGTGCCAGGCGTGGCGGCTGCTCGACCTCGAGCTGGTGGACGCACCGCCGCCGCGCGCGAGCGCGCTGCTCGCCGTGCTGGTCTACCTCAACTTCTTCACTCACCACTTCATCGGCGACTTCCGCTGGCCGCTGGCAGTCACGCTGGCGTTCGTGTTCCGCCGGACCTGGGTGAAGTTCACGCCGCGCGACCTGCGCTGCCGCATGCCGCTGCTGCTCGCGTTCGTGCTGATCGGGTTCTTCGTGTTCCTGGCCGAGAACATCGGCACCTGGCTGCACGCGTGGCGCTATCCCGACCAGGTCGCGGGCTGGCGGCCCGTGCACCACGGCAAGTTCGGCTCGTGGACGCTGCTCGTCGTGCTCACGTTCGTGATCGTGGCGGATCTCAAGGCGCTCAAGCGCACCGAGATCCTGCGCCGCGGCTGGTGGCGCGCGTTCATCCCGCGCGGCGCCACCAGGCGCCCGCCCCTTCCAGCACCTGGATCGGCTCCGTGATGCCGTGCTTCGTGCGGTAGTCGTTGACGGCGGCCTCGCAGGCGGCGAAATCGCCCCAGTCGTCGATGATCGCGAACCCGCCCGGCGACAGCTTCGGGTACAGGTTCACGAGCGCGTCCATGGTCGATTCGTAGAGGTCGCCGTCCATGCGCAACACGGCCAGCTTGTCGATCGGTGCGGTCGGCAGCGTGTCGCGGAACCAGCCTTCGAGGAAGCGCACCTGCTCGTCGAGCAGGCCGTAGCGCGCGAAGTTGCCGCGCACCACGTCGAGCGAGACGGCGAGGTCGGCGAATGCCTCGAGCGGCAGGTCGGTTTCCTGCGGGTACTTCGCGCGGTCGCCGGCCGGCAGGCCCTTGAACGAATCGGCCACCCACACGACGCGGTCGCGTACGCCGTGCGCGGCGAGGATGCCGCGCATCAGGATGCACGCGCCGCCGCGCCACGCGCCCGTCTCGATGAGGTCGCCGGGCACGCCGTCGCGCAGGACCGTTTCGACGCACGCCTGCAGGTTCTCCAGCCGCACCAGCCCGATCATCGTGTGTGCGCGCGCCGGCCACACGCGTCCGAGGCGGCGGTCCTCGGCCTTGATCGGCACCGACGTCGTCGCCTGGAAGCGCCCGTCGGCCAGGCGTTCCTTCGGCGCGTGCAACAGGTCGCCGTCGTCGGCATAGACGAAATTGCCGACGCAGCGCTTGAGCAGGTCGATGTAGCGGATCGCGGGGTCCATGCGGCCGATGCTAGCGGTTCGGCACGGGCCGTCGCCGCCGGCCAGCGCGCAATTTCCGTTACCGCGGGCGGCCCGCGAATCCACCCACGGGTTGACGTAGACTCCGCCGCACGGCCGACAGGTGGGCGTCGCGACGGGGGTGCGTCGCACCTGCGGCATTCGTTCCGCAGCCACCGGGGAAGCACGCCATGCTCCGCAAGTTCGTCGTCGCCGGCGCGGTCGTCGCCGCATTGTCCGCTTCGTTCGCTTTCGTCCTGCCGTCGCGCCAGCCGGCCTCCGCGCAGAAGCCCAGCCTCGCCTACGAAGACGAAGAAGAGGAGCGCCAGGACGACCCCGCAGGTTTCGCGGCGATGTGGGCCGCGCGGCTCGAAGGCACGGGCGAGCTGTCGCCCGCGCAGGTGAACCTGCGCGCGAACGCCGCGGTCGACGCCGCGCAGGCGCTGCGCCGCAATCCCGACGGAACCGCGATCGTGCCGCCCGCCTGGGGCTTCGACGACATCGGACCCGGCAACTTCGGCGGGCGCTCGCGCGCGCTGGTCGTGAATCCCGTGCAGACCAATCGCGTGCTCGTCGGCAGCGTGTCCGGCGGCGTGTGGCGCAGCGAGGACGGCGGCAGCACGTGGGCGCCGGTCGGCGACTTCCTCGCGAACATCGCGGTGAACTCGATGGTCATCGACCCGGACGACCCGAACCGCGTATTCGCGGGCACGGGCGAAGGCGTGGGCGCCGGCGACGCCGCGCGCGGCGCGGGCATCTTCGTGACGACCGACTTCGGTACCACGTGGACGCAGCTGGCCAGCACCGACAACCCCGACTTCTTCTACGTCAACCGCATGGCGATGATCCCGGGCACGGACGTCATCGTCGCGGCGACGCGCACCGGGCTGTGGCGTTCGACCAACCTCGGCGGCGCGTGGACGCAGGTGACGACCGGCTTCTACGTCGACGGCCGCGGGTACGCCGACCTCAAGGCCGACCCGGGCACGCCGAACCGCATGCTCGCCTATGCGTTCGGCACGGCCGCGGGCCGCGGCGTGATTCCGCAGATCGACCTCGGCGTCGCGCCGATCATCAGCGGCGTGCGCCAGAACTTCACCACCTCGCCGACAGCGGTGTTCCCGCCGGGCTTCACGGCAACGAACATCCGCATCGGCAACGACGGCGTCGGCGTGGGCAGCGATGGCTGCGAGGCGTTCCCCGCGGGCTTCTTCACCGGCCGCTACGCGCTCGTCGATCGCGGCACGTGCGCGTTCACGATCAAGGTGAAGAACGCGCAGAACGCGGGCGCGATCGGCGCGATCATCGCGCAGAACATCCCGGACGCGCCGTTCGTGGGCGGCGGCAGCGACAACACGATCACGATCCCGTCGATGATGATTTCGCAGGCCGACGGCGCGCGCATCCGCGGCGTCGTCGCCGCGACCGGCGTGCTGTTCGCGAGCGGCTTCGAGGACGCCGCGATCGCGCCGAACGACACCACCGCCGCACAGGTCGGCGGCCCGCTGCTGTTGACGAACTTCGTCGCGCGCAGCATCGACGGCGGCGTCAACTGGACGCAGCTCACGGCGGCCGAGGGCCTGCCCGAGACGAACATCACGCGCGGCGAGCTCGCGTGGGGCCCGGGCGGCGTCGCGTACATCGCCTATGCCGATGCCTCGGCGAACCCGGCGACGCGCGGCCTGTGGCGCAGCGCCGATGGCGGCGCGACGTGGACGCAGACCGCGTCCACCGCCGCGTTCATCGAGCGGCAGGGCGACTACGACCTCACCGTGCTCGTCGATCCCGCGAACGCGAACAAGGTGTACATGGGCGCGGTCGACCAGTGGATCACCACGGACGGCGGCGCGACGATCACGAAGAACTCGTTCTGGAACCCGGGCGCGGGCCAGATGCCGGACTACATCCACGCCGACCACCACGGCTACTTCGCGAAGCCCGGCGACCCGAACACCGTCTACACGGTGTCCGACGGCGGCGTGCACCGCTCGACCGACGGCGGCCTGAACTACACCGAGCAGAACTTCGGCTACAACGTGGCGATGCCGAACAACGTGACGCTGTCCCCGGACGGCACGCGCGCGATCGTCGGCACGCAGGACAACGGCTCGCTGCTGTACTTCGGCTCCAGCGCGGTGTGGGTGCGCTGGGCGGGCGGCGACGGCGGCGTCACCGCGTTCGACCAGCAGGATCCGAATTTCTTCTACAGCGAGCAGCCGTTCGCGCGCTTCTTCGGCACGAACACGGGCGGCAACAATGCCGTGGTGCTGCCGGTGCCCGGCTCCGGCTCGAACACGAATGGCGGCCTGTTCTACGCGCCCATCGCGCTCGATCCGCTGAACGGCAACCGCATGCTGATCGGCACGGGCGCGCTGCAGCTCAGCGTGAACGCGCGCCTGCTGAACGGTGCGACGTTCACCACGATCACGCCGCCGGCCGGCTTCGGGACGATCAACTCGATTTCCTTCAGCCCGCTCGACAGCAACGTCGCCTACATCGGCTCGACCGGCGGCGCGCTGCTGCGCATGACCGGCATCGGCACGACGAACACGCTCACGTCGATCCAGGGCAACCTGCCGCTCGGCAACGACATCTCGCAGGTGCTCGTCGACACGAGCGACGTGACGGGCAACACGCTCTACGTGGTGCGCGCCGACTACGGCAGCCAGCGCATCCACCGCACGACGAACGGCGGCACGAGCTGGACGGCGATCAGCGGCAACCTGCCCGACATCCCGCTGTACTCGGTCGCGCGCGACGAGCTCGTTCCGGGCGGCCTGTTCGTGGGCAGCGAGCTGGGCCTCTGGCACGGCGTCCCGAACGGCGGCAACTACGACTGGGTGCGCTACGACTACGGCATTCCGCATGCGCGCGTGTTCGGCCTGACGCGTTTCGACGCGGACACGCTGTACGTCGCCGTCTACGGTCGCGGCAGCTTCAAGGCGACGCGCTCGCCGCTGCGCGTGAGCGTCGGCGAGCTGCGCAACGACAGCGGCTGCGACAGCGACGGCAACCTCGATCCGGGCGATACGGCGCAGGTGCCGGTGACGGTGCGCAACGTGTCCGGCACGACGGTCGGCCCGGTGACGGTGTCGCTCGCGTCGCCGGCGATCGGCCCCGGCGTCCCGCAGCTCATCCCCGCGCTCGCACCGGGCGCGACGACGCTGACCTTCAGCGTGGCGGCCGCCCCGGCCGCGACGTGCGGCAACGCGACGCTCACCGCGACCGCGCTCGTGAACGCGACCACGGCGACGGCGACCCGCGACACGGCGGTCGATTCGAATTCGCCGGTCGCGGCAGGCTTCGTCGAGGACGCCGAAGGCGCGACCAGCCGCTTCGCGGTCTCGAAGTCGCTGGGCCCGGACACGTGGACGCGCGTGAACACGTCGGCGAACTCCGGCACGTTCAGCTTCTTCGCCGCGAACACCAATGGGTTCTCGGAGAAAAACCTCACGTCGCCGTGGCTCGACGTGACGTCCGCAACGGCGACGCTCGGCTTCGCGATCCGTTACGACACCGAAGGCGACGCGACGCAGCGCTGGGACGGCGTGGTGCTGGAAGCGCGCACGCGCGCGAACATCGACGCGACGCCCGGCGCGTGGCTCGACGTGGGCGTGAACAGCACCGTGCCGTACGACGGCCTGCTGTTCAACAGCACCGCGCTCGGCCCGGCGCGTCCGGCATGGTCGGGCTCGCAGCTCACCTGGCGCACGGCGAGCGTGCCGTTGAACGGCTTCAACGGCCAGCAATTGCAGTTCCGCTTCCGCTTCGTCTCCGACCAGGACACGGCCGCCACGGGCTTCTGGCTCGACGACGTGAACCTGAGCGGCGTGAACGCGAAGGCGCTGCCGACCTGCGACGCCGTGTGCAACTGATCATCGGGCGCGCTGCGCGCGCCCGATGATCATCCCGAAGCCGCGAAGCGGACGAGGGATCCCGGCGAAGGGCGCGGAGCGATCCGCGCCCTTCTGCCTTTCCGGGGTGGCCGCATCAACGCAACAACGCGCGGCGCTCGGGCTGCTCGAACCAGCGCAGCAGGAATTCGGTGAACACGCGCGTGCGCAGCGGCTGGTGGCGGCGCTGCGGGTAGACGAGGTACAGCGGCGTGGTGACGAGCTCCCAGCCGTCGCACACGCGCACGAGCGTACCGGCGTCGAGCGCGTCGCTGATCATGTAGAGCGGCAGTCGCACGATGCCGGCGCCGGCGAGCGCCGCGCGCCGGATCGCGCTGTACGAGTTCACCGACAGCCGGCTCGTCATCGACACGCTCTCGGTCGCGCCGCCGCGCTCGAACACCCAGTGCGCGTCGTCGCGGAAACTGGAGTTCGCGACCGCGGGCACGCCCGCGAGCGAGGCGGGCGCGGCGAACGTGCGGCCTGCGAGGAACGCGGGCGACGCGACCGCGAGCTCGCGCAACACGCCGAGCGGGCGCGCGACGAGCGTTTCGTCCAGCGTGCGCGTGGAGCGGATCGCGAGGTCGTAGCCTTCCGCCACCAGGTCGCGGCGCACGATCGAGAGGTCGAGGTCCACGCGCACCGCCGGGTAACGCTGCTGGAACGCGACGATCAGCTCGGCGAGGAACACGTCGCCGATGGTGAGCGGTGCGGTGAGGCGCAGCGTGCCCGTCACTTCGCTGTTCACGGCCGAGACCGCGCGCTCCGCTTCGCCGAGCGTTTCCTTCAGCGAGCGGCAGTATTCGAGGTAGAGCTTGCCGGACTCGGTGAGCGCGACGCGCCGCGTGGTGCGCATCACGAGCTGCGCGCCGAGCGCGCGCTCCAGCGCCGATACCTGCTTGCTCAGCCAGGCCTTGGAGCGCGACAGGCGCGCCGCGGCGCGCGTGAAATTGCCGGCGTCCGCGAGCGCGACGAACGCGAAGGCCCGCGCCAGGCGGTCCGCTATTGTTTCCATTGGCGAACAGTGTAGCGGCGTTCCGGGCGATCCGGCGGGCTGTAATGGGAGCAACCTGCGCATCCCGAGCCGATTGGCTCCCAGTGATGAACAAAAGGACGTCCCATGCGCATCCTCCTCGTCGGTGCCAACGGCACCATCGGCCGCGCCGTCGCGCGCGAGCTCGGCGCCCGCCATGAGCTGGTCACGGCCGGTCGCTCGGCCGGCGACATCCGCCTCGACCTGGCCGATCCCGCCAGCCACGGCCCGGCGCTGGCGCAGGCCGGCCCGCTGGACGCCGTGGTCTCCGCGGCCGGCAACGTGCACTTCGGCGCGCTCGCCGAGATGACCGACGAGCTCTGGGGCATCGGCCTGCGCGACAAGCTCATGGGCCAGGTGAACCTGGCGCTCGCGGCGGCGAGGGTGCTGAAGGACGGCGGCTCGGTGACGCTCACGTCGGGCATCCTCAGCGAGCAGCCGATCCGCTATGGCGCGTCGGCCAGCCTCGTGAACGGCGGGCTGGAATCGTTCGTGCGCGCCGCGGCGATCGAGCTGCCGCGCGGCATCCGCATCAACGTCGTGAGCCCGAACGTGCTCGCGGAAGCCATGCCGGCGTACGCGCCGTACTTCCGCGGCTTCGACGCAGTGCCGGGCGCGAAGGTGGCGCTCGCCTACAGCCGCAGCGTGGAAGGCGCGCAGACCGGCCAGGTCTACAAGGTCTATTGAGGAGCACGACGATGCGCGCGCAGGTGATCAAGTCGTTCGGCGGCCCGGAGGTCCTCGAGGGCGCGGACATCCCGCGACCGGTCGCGGGCCCCGGCCAGGTGCTCGTGCGCGTCGCCGCGTCGAGCGTGAACCCGGTCGATACCAAGATTCGCCGGAAGGGCGGTGCGTATTCCGGCTCGCTGCCGGTGGTGCTCGGCGCCGACGCCGCGGGCGTCGTCGAGGCGCTCGGCGCCGGCGTCACCGGCTTCGCGGTCGGCGACGCGGTCTACGGCAGCGTCGGCGGCGTGCGCGGCCTGCAGGGAACGCTCGCCGAGTACGTCGCGGCCGATGCGCGCCTGCTCGCGCATGCGCCGCGCTCGCTGCCGCTCGCCGATGCCGCCGCATTGCCGCTGGTGGCGATCACGGCGTGGGAAGGCCTCGTCGAGGAAGCGCGCGTGCAGCGCGGCGAATCGGTGCTCGTGCTCGGCGGCACCGGCGGCGTGGGACACGTCGCCGTGCAGCTCGCGCGCGAGCTCGGCGCGGTCGTGACCGCGGCGGTGTCGAGCGACGACAAGGCGCAACTGGCACGCGAGCTCGGCGCCACGCACGTGGTCGACTATCGCAAGGAGCGCGTCGAGGACTACGTCGCGCGCATCACGAACGGCCGCGGCTTCGACGTCGTGTTCGACGCAACGGGCGGCAGCGATCCGTCCGCGGCGTTCGCGGCGGCGCGCGTGCGCGGCCGCGTGGTCACGATCGTCACGGCATTCACCGCCGACCTCACGCCCATGCACATGAAGGGCCTTTCGCTGCACGCGGTCTTCATGCTGATCCCGATGCTGCACGACAGCGGGCGCGAAGCCCATGGCGCCATCCTGCGCGAGGTCGCGCGGCTGGTCGACGCGGACCGACTGAGGCCGGTGATCGACTCGCGCTTCCCGCTCGCCCGGGCCGCCGAAGCGCACGCGCGCATCGAATCGGGCAAGGCGGTGGGCAAGATCGTCGTGGACGTCGCGGCGCCGTGAGCGCGCCGTCGCGCGACGATTTCGCCGCCACGCTCGATGCGGCGAACCGCATCGCGCAACAGTGGCTCTCCGGGCTCGATGGGCGCGCCGCGGTCGCGTCGCCGGCGAGGACGCCCGCGCTGGCCGCGCAGGGCATCGGCGAGGACGCGGCGCTCGCGCTGCTGCGCGAGCGCATCGAGCCGCACCTGTCCGCTTCGCCCGGGCCGCGGTACTGGGGTTTCGTCACGGGCGGCGCGACGCCCGCGGCGCTCGCCGGCGACTGGCTGGCGAGCGCGTACGACCAGAACGTGTCGCACGACGGCGGCTCGATCGCCGCGGCCGTGGAACGCGACGCGATCGCCGGGCTGCGCGCGCTGCTCGGCCTTTCCGACGTGCATTCGGGCTGGTTCACGTCGGGCGCCACGCAATCGAACACGAGCGCGCTGGCGGCCGCGCGCCAGGCGCTGCTTGCGCGGCGCGGCCACGATGCATCGGAGCTCGGCCTCACCGGTGCGCCGCGCGTGCGCGTGCTGGCGGGCGCCGCGCACGCAAGCATCGGGAAGGCACTTTCGATCCTCGGCATGGGCAGGCGCGCGCTCGAGCCGGTCGCCACGATCGCCGGCCGCACGGCGGTCGACGTCGCCGCACTCGAATCCGCACTCGCCGCCGGCGATGCGCCGACCATCGTCGTCGCGAGCGCCGGCGAAGTGAACACCGGCGACTGCGACGACATTGCGGCGATCGCCGCGCTCTGCCGCGCGCACGGCGCGTGGCTGCACGTCGACGGCGCGTTCGGCCTGTTCGCGGCGCTCGATCCTGCCCACGCGGCGAAGCTCGGCGGCGTCGACGCGGCGGACTCCGTCACGGTCGACCTGCATAAATGGCTGAACGTGCCGTACGACGCCGCCATCGTGCTCACGCGCCACGCGCCTGCGCTGCGCAGCGTGTTCCGCTCGGCCGCGGCATACCTCGGCGAAAGCGACGATCCGCTGCACCACGTGCCGGAAAACTCCCGCCGCTTCCGCGCGCTGCCGGCCTGGCTCACGCTCGCGGCGTACGGGCGCGACGGCATCGCCGAATGGATCGTGCGCAACAACGCGCTGGCGCAACGGCTCGGCGACGGGATCGCGCGCCTGCCGGCGTTCGAGCTGCTCGACGCCGTGCGGCTGAACATCGTGTGCTTCGCGTTGCGCGACGGCGACGCCGCATCGCGCGACGCATTGCTCGCGCGCCTCGCGCGCGACGGTCGCGTCTACCTCACGCCGACCGTGCTGCGCGGCCGCCCCGCGATCCGCGCGGCGCTCGTGAACTGGCGCACGTCGCAGGGCGACGTCGAGATCGCGCTGCAGGCGCTCGCCGAGGCCGCGCGCACCTGAAACGGGGCAGGTGTATCGTGCCGGGATGGTGCGCACGCTCGCCGCCCTGCTGGTGATCGCGCTCGGCGCGGGCGGGCTGCTGTTCGCGTGGCGCATGCCGCTCGACGCCGCGCCGGCACGCGTCGTGCGCGTCGCGCCGCCAGCGGCACGCGTGGCGACCAGGCCCGCGCCGATCGCGGCGGCGACGCCCATCGCATCGATCCCGCACGAGCCCGTGGACTGGAACCGCCTGTGCCGTCCGCAACCGTGGCGGAACGGCGGCGCCGTCGTCGTGCATCGCTGGCGCGACGCGGACGGCGTGCTGCATTACGGCGACGCGCCGCCGCCGAAGGACGCGAGCGACGTGCTCACGATCGCGGCCACCGTGCCGCCCGGCGCGGTCGTCGCCGTGAACGCGCTGGACATCGCGTTGCCGCCGCTCGTGCAGCAGCAGATGGCCGGCGATTCGGCGGTCGTCATCTCGCTGCTCGCGAGCGAGCTCGGTGCCGCGCTCGACCGCAGCGTGCGGCTCGACGCGCTCGTCGTCGCCGATCCGGACGCGTTCGCGCGCCTGCGCGGCGAGGACGCGGCGAACGTCGCGCGGCTCGGCGGCTTCTACGACGCCGGCCAGCGGCGCATCGTGGTGCGCCGGCAGCAGCGCGACGAGGACACGCGCCAGGTGCTCCGGCACGAAGCGGCGCACGCGATCCTGCACGAGGCGATCGGGCCGATGCCCACCTGGCTCGACGAAGGGCTCGCGGAGTGGTTCGGCCACTACGACGCCGACGCGCGCCAGGCGCTCGCCGCGCCGGAGCGCCTGTCGTTGCTGAAGCCGCTCAGCCTCGACGAGCGCGTCGCGCTGCTCGATCGCGCGCTCGCCGGCAAGCGCGCGGACTTCGACGGCGAAGATGCGCCGCAGCTCTACGCCGCGTCATGGGCGCTGACCGCATGGATGATGCACGAGGCGCCGTCGCGCGCGCTGCTGCGCGGCCTCGTCGAGGCGCAGCGCGGCGCCGTCGCCTGCAAGCCGATCGACGCGCGCACGCTGATCGACGGCGCGTGGCCCGGCCGCCTCGACGGCCTGCTCGAGGACGTCGCGCGGTGGGTGGACGCGCG
Source organism: uncultured Pseudomonadota bacterium (assembly GCA_937996755.1). Classification (GTDB taxonomy): domain Bacteria; phylum Pseudomonadota; class Gammaproteobacteria; order Xanthomonadales; family Ahniellaceae; genus CALKUS01. The sequence continues at coordinate 35,733 of CALKUS010000269.1, forward strand.
CTAGCTCGTCGCGCGCGCGACGGCCTCCGCGCGCGACGTGGGGCCGTGCTCCGACGCCGCCTTGACGGCCGGCGACATCACGCGGTCGACGAGCGCGATCGCGACGGCGCTGACCACGAACGTCAGGTGGATCATCGTCTGCCAGAACAGCGCCTGCGACTCCATCTCCTCGGCCTTGATGAAGCTCGCGAGCAGGTGGATCGAGCTGATGCCGATGATCGCGGTGGCGAGCTTCACCTTCAGCACCGCGGCGTTCACGTGCGACAGCCACTCGGGCTGGTCCGGATGGCCCTGCAGGCGCAGGCGCGAGACGAACGTCTCGTAGCCACCCACGATCACCATCACGAGCAGGTTGGAAATCATCACGACGTCGATGAGCCCGAGCACCGTGAGCATGATCGCGGTCTCGGCGCTGTGCGCCGCGGCGCCCGCGGCTTCGCCGTGGCCACCGACCGTGTGCGACCACGACGCGGCGGTCTGGCCGAGCAGCTTCCAGAGCTCGGCGAGGAACTGCACGACGTAGACGCCCTGCGCGACGATCAGGCCGAGGTACAGCGGCAGCTGCAGCCAGCGCGACGAGAAGATGACGGTGGGCAGCGGCCCGAGGTTGTGGTGTCGTAGGGGCATGGCAACGGCCGATCGAGTGGTGGGATGTCGGTTGGTGGCGGCTGGAACAATGGGAACGGCGCGCGCGCGATTCAACCGGCGCGGCGGCATCGGCCCACGAGCGGGCAGGAAAGGGTCGGCCGGCGTGTGCCCGCAACGCGGGCCAGGGCCGTCCCTGTGGCGATTTTCGCGCATCGCAATGGTGCGCCGCCAGTGACTTCGCGGCGGTTGCGCGCCCATCGGAAACGGCAGACAGTGCGCGCCATCCGGTCGTGGAGCGCCCCCTCGTGAAGGACCTTTCGCAGGGCCCGATTTCGGGCCATCTCGCGCGCCTCGGTGGCGCCATGCTGTTCGGCATGGTGTTCCAGACGCTGTACTACCTCGTCGACCTCTGGTTCGTCTCGCGCGTCGGGCCGACGGCCGTGGCGGCGGTCGGCCTCGCGGGCAGCCTCACGTTCTTCACGATGGCGATCATGCAGGCGCTCACCGTCGGCACGACGGCGCTCGTTGGCCAGGCGTGGGGCGCGAAGGACCATGCACGCGCGCGCCACCTGTTCAACCAGTCGCAGGTACTCGCGATGTCGGCGGGCGTGGCGTTCGTGGCGATCATGTACGCGGTGCGCGGCGCGTTCGCGCGCAACATGGCCGCCGACGAAGCGACCGCCGCCGCGATGATTGCCTACCTCGACTGGTTCGTGCCGGCGCTCGGCCTGCAGTTCCTCGTGGTCGCGATCGGCGCCGCGCTGCGCGGCGCGGGCGAAGTGCGCATGCCGACGCTCATCCAGCTCGTCACGCTCGTGGTCAACATCGTGCTCTGCCCGGTGCTGATCGCCGGCTGGGGCACCGGCAGGGCGTTCGGCGTCGCGGGCGCCGGCATGGCGACGTTCTTCGCGATGCTGGTCGGCGTGCTGATCCTGCTCGCATGGATCCGGCGCGGCCATGCCGTCCTCGTGCTCGATCCGCGCGAATGGAAGCCCGACTGGAAGACCTGGTGGCGCATGCTCGCGATCGGCCTGCCGTCCGGCGCCGAGTTCCTGCTGATGACGGTCTACATGGCGCTCATCTACTGGCTGATCCGTCCCTACGGCGCGGAAGCGCAGGCGGGCTTCGGCATCGCGATGCGCGTGCTGCAGACCGGCATGATCCCGATCATCGCGATCGCGTTCGCGGTGACGCCGATCGTCGCGCAGAGCTACGGCGCGAACAAGCCGGAGCGCGTGCGCGAAGCCGTGCGCACGGCGTCGCTCTGGGTGCTTGCGCCGAGCATCGTCGCGGCGTTGCTGTGCCACCAGTTCCCGGAGCCGCCGGTGGGCTGGTTCACCGACGACGCCGCAGTCGTCGCCGCGGGCGCGGGCGCGCTCGCGATCCTCGGCTTCAATTTCATCAGCCAGAGCCTGATCTTCATCGCCGCGAACACGTTCCAGGCGCTCGGCAACACGGTCCCGTCGCTCGTGGCGTCGATGTCGCGCCTGGCGCTGTTCGCTGCGCCCGCGATCTGGGCGTCGCGCCAGCCCGGCTTCACGCTGCGCCAGGTGTGGCTGCTCTCGATCGGCTCCGTCGTGGTCCAGCTGTTGTTGCAGATGGCGCTGCTCGCGCGCGAGCTGCGCCGCAAGCTCGGTCCCGCCGCGCCCGCGCCGCTGGCCGAAGCCGCCTGATGGCGGGATCAATGCTCGAGTGGTTCCGCGAGCTGCTCGCACCACTCGGGCCGGTGCGCGCGCGCGCGATGTTCGGTGGCCACGGCATCTACGTGGCCGACGAATTCATCGCCATCGTCGTCGACGACGTGCTCTACCTGAAGGTCGACGACGAGACGCGCACGCGGTTCGAGGCGGCGGGGTCGCGGCCATTCACCTACGATGCGGGCGAGCGCGGCGAAGTGGCGATGAGCTACTGGACCGCGCCGGACGAGGCGCTGGACGACCCGGGCGCGATGCTCCCGTGGGCGCGCCTCGCGCTCGCGGCGGCGCGACGCAAGCCGACCGCGAAGAAGCGCGCGGCGAAGGCCGCGCCCAAACCGAAGGCGCTCGGGAGGTCGCGATGACGCAGCACGGCACGCACGACTACGTCGACGATCCACGCAACGCGGACGTGTTCGTCTCGGTCAACGGCGTGCTGAAGCGCCGCGCCGAAGCGACCGTCTCCGTGTTCGATGCGGGCTTCGTGCTCGGCGACGGCATCTGGGAGGGCTTGCGCGTGCACGGCGGCCGGCTGGCGTTCCTCGACCAGCATCTCGACCGGCTGTACGAAGGCGCGAAGGCGATCGCACTCGACATCGGCCGCACGCGTGCCGAGCTCGAAGCCGCGGTCTACGCGCTGCTCGATGCGAACGGCATGACCGACGGCGTGCACGTGCGCCTGATGGTGACGCGCGGCATCAAGCGCACGCCGTACCAGGACCCGCGCGTCACGATTCCACCGGCGACGCTCGTGATCGTCGCCGAGCACAAGGTGCCGAACCCCGCGACGCTCGAGCGCGGCATCACGCTGTTCACCGTGCACGTGCGGCGTGGCGCGCCCGACGTGCAGGATCCGAAGCTCAACTCGCATTCGAAGCTCAATTGCATCACTGCGTGCATCCAGGCCTACACGGCCGGCGCCGACGAGGCGCTGATGCTCGACCCGCACGGCTTCGTCGCGACCTGCAACTCCACGCACTTCTTCATCGTGCGCAAGAGCGAGGTGTGGACGTCGAGCGGCATGTACTGCCTGGGCGGGATCACGCGCGGCAACGTGCTGCAGCTGTGCCGCGAGCTCGGCATCCCCGCGCACGAGAAGAGCTTCAGCCTGACCGACGTCTACGGCGCGGACGAGGCGTTCGTGACCGGCACGTTCGCGGGCGTAGCACCCGTTCGCAGCGTGGACGGACGAACGATGGGTACGGGCGAACGTGGGCCCATCGTCGCCAGGCTCCAGGATGCGTACCGCGCGTTGATCGCGCGCGACACCACCGCGCGGAGCCGGCCGTGAGCGCGCCGTTGCGCATCGCCGCGTGGAGCGGCCCGCGCAACATCTCCACGGCGATGATGCGCGCATGGGAGAACCGGCCCGACTGCGCCGTGGTCGACGAGCCGTTCTACGCGCACTACCTCGCGGCGACGGGCGCGGCGCACCCGGCGCGCGAGGAAGTGATCGCCGCGGGCGAGACCGACTGGCGCCGCGTCGCCGACACGCTGCTCGGGCCGGTCCCCGACGGCAGGGCGATCTGGTACCAGAAGCACATGACGCACCACCTGCTGCCGCAGATGGACCGCGCGTTCGTGCGTTCGCTCGTGAACGTGTTCCTGATCCGCGACCCGCGCGACGTGATCCACTCCTACGCGCGCAGCCGGCCCGGGGCACGCATCACGCCCGAGGACCTCGGCATCCCGCAGGAGGCCGCGCTGTACGAGTTCGTCGAGCACGAGACCGGCCGCGCGCCGATCGTGATCGACACGGCCGATTTCCTCGCTGCGCCAGAGGCGCACCTGCGCGCGTGGTGCGACGCGATCGGCATCCCGTTCACCGAACGCATGCTCGCCTGGCCCGCGGGCCCGCGCGCAAGCGATGGCGTCTGGGCGCCGCACTGGTACGACTCGGTGTGGAAGTCCACCGGATTCGAACCGCCCTCGGCGCACGAGCACCACGACGTGGACCCTTCGCATCGAGCGGTGGTCGATGCGTGCCTGCCGCATTACGAGGGGTTGCGCGCGAAGCGCTTGGTGCCGTGAAGCGACGGCTCGTCCTTGCCGTGGGGCGGGAATCCATTTCGGTCTTCGCCCTGCGGGCGGGTTTCAGCAAGCACTTTCGCGCCTGTCGGCGCGCCCAGAG
>CALKUS010000270.1 GCA_937996755.1 uncultured Pseudomonadota bacterium
CCTGGCCGAGCTCGCGGATCGCCACGACACGAAGTTTGGCGTCCGCGTCGACGCACCCGACGGCCGCGTGCTGCTCGGGCTGCTGCCGGAGGCCGCATCGCGCGCCGAGCGGCGCGCGGTCAGCGGCGCGGCGTGGCTCGCGCATGCGGCCGAGACGCGCACGCTCTACGTCGAGCGCATCCAGCCCGGGCGCTACTGGATCGTGGTGGCCGGTCGCGGGCAGATCGAGCCGCGCACCGATCGGGTGTTCGATGAAACCGCCACGAGCTCGCTCGTCGACGAGCTCCTCACCGAGCTCGCGCATGCGCCGGAGCCCACCCGCGTGGTGCTTGCCCCCGACACCTCGCTCGACTCGATCATGCTCTCGCGCTCGGACGTGCAGAGCCTGCCGTTCTCGGCGCTGGTGTCGCACAGCGACGCGAAGTCTTCGATGCGCGCTGTGCAGCTGCGCGGAACCCGGCCGTTCGTGTGGGGTGCACTCGCCGCGGTGGCGCTCACCATCGTCGCTGCGTTCGGCCTGCTCTATCACCTGAAGCAGGTGCGCGCGCAGCGCGAGTTCGAGGAGCAGCAGGCGCGTCTGCGCGCGCAGGCGATCGAGATGGAGCAGCTGCGCACGCAGCGCGAGGCGAACATCTCCGAAGCGATCCTGCGCTCCCTCGCCGAGGACACCGAGACGCCGGCGCCGGACGCGCTGCTCGCCGAGTGCCTGCGCGTGTTCGGCAACGTCGGCCTCGAGGCGGCGGGTTGGAAGGTGATCAGCCTCGAATGCGCGTCGAATGCCTCGAGCGCCACGATCGCGTTCGAGTTGCCGCCCACCAGCAGCGGTGGGGTCGGCACGCACGCCTCGCTGCGACAGTGGGCGCTCGCGCGCTTCCGCAACCTCCCTTCGTTCTCCAACGACAACTACCGCGCGCAGCTCGCGCTGCCGATCACGCTGCCCGCGCGCCGCGAGCGCCTGAAGCTCGGCGAATTGAGCGGCCAGAACCTGCTCTATCCGGTGATCCACACGCGCCTCGAGCTGCTCGCGATGGCGACGCCGGACGTCAACTACGCGCTCACGCCGCTCACGCCGAAGTCGATCGTCTTCGACGACCCGACGAAGAGCGCCGTGACCGATCCGGGGCAGGGCGCGAACCGCTTCTCGCCGGTGCCGCCCGAGCGCGCGTATCGCATCGGCCAGATCACGATCAACGGTCGTGAGCTCGACGGCATCGTCGGTGTGCGCTTCAACGACTGGTCGTTCTTCACCCTCAACAAGATCGCGATCCGACCCACCGAGTTCGAGATCGCCTGGACGCTGGAAGCCGCCTATGTCGCCGCCTCGCAAGGCTGATCTGTCGCTGGCGCTCATCGCGCTCGTCCTCGCCGGTCCGGCGCTGGGGCAGTCCCCGGCGTCCCCGTCGACGCTGCCGGTAGCGGCGAGCACGGCCACGTCGCCGGACGACACGGCGGGTGCGCCCGTCGCGTCGCTGCCGGCGGCCGTCGCGACGCTCACGCCGCCCGACCCGAATTCGCCCGCCGGCGCACCGCCGATCAACGAGCGCGCCGGCGTCGACGCTGAGCTCATCAAGCTCGTCAACTTCCAGCGCCAGGTGCGGAGCCTGCGCAGCGAGCTCGAAGTGGCGGAAGTGCAGCGCGACCTCGCCGAGATCCGTGGCGGCAACGAGCTCACGGGTGGGCTGACCGATACGCCGGAGCTTGTCGGGATCTACGGGACGGAAACGAACCTCACGGCCGAGTTCCTGATCGGCCGCGCCGTGCTCGTCGCGCGCGCCGGCGACTGGGTGACGCCCGAGTGGCGGCTGCGCAAGATCCTCGCCAACGGCGTCGAGCTCGAGCAGCGCGGCAACGCGAAGCCGAAGACGCTGCTGTTCGGAAGCCGCACGCCGACGGCGAACACCGCCGCGCGCGCAGCGGCGGGTGCCTCGCCGATGGCAGCGCCGCTCGTCGTGGATCCGTCGCGATGAACACGCCGCGTCCCATCGCGGCCGTGCCGGCGCCGAACGCGCCGGTCAAGCCGCTCAAGGTCATCGACAAGCCAGAGGCGATTCCCAATCACCTCGCGGTGCTCTCTGCGCCGGGACAAAAGCTGCAGGTGCGCGCCGAGGACCAGCGCGCCGTGGCGTTACTCCGCGTCGCCGAGAACCAGGTGATCATCGTCTGGACGAATCGCGGGCCCGATCTCGCCGCGAAGAACTGGGCGAAGACCAACGCGACGCAGGCGGGCTTCAGCGTCGCCGAGGAGCTCGAGGCACCCGAGAGCATCATTCGGCTCCTCTACGCCGGCGTGATGCCAGGCGATCTCAAGGCGAGCACCTATCGCGGCCAGATGGACGCGTTGTTCGACGAGATCGTCGAGGCCGCCGTCCGCGAGCGCGCCTCGGACATCCGCATCAACGTCAAGGAACGCCACGCCGAGGTGAAGTTCCGCGTGTTCGGGCGGCAGGTGCACAAGCGCCTGCTCTCCAGGCCCGATGCGGAAAACCTCACCCGCGCGATCTACAACGACTTCGCCGACCAGGAGGGCCGCAAGCCTGCGTTCAACGAGCGCATGCCGTTGACCGCGTCGATCTCGCGAACGCTGCGCATCGACGGCCAGCAGGTGGCGCTGAAGCTGCGCTACGAGTCGGGACCGCTGTATCCGTCCGGCTGGCGCGTCGTGATGCGCGTGCTGCGCACCGACACGAGCACGGGCTTCGAGACCTACGCGGAGCTCGGCTTCAACGCGGACCAGATCGACGCGATCCACGAGATGGTCACCTCGCCCTCGGGCGTGATCCTGATCTGCGGCACCACCGGCTCGGGCAAGAGCACGACGCTGCGCGCGGCCGGCATCGATTACCTCGCCAACTCCGGCGGGCAGCTGGCACTGCTCACCGTCGAGGATCCCGTCGAGTACGTGATCCCGGGCGCCGAGCAGACCTCAGTCGTGCAGCTGCGCGAGGACGACGACCAGGCGTTCACGCGCTTCCTGCGCTCGGCACTCCGCTCCGATCCCGACGCGATCCTGGTCGGCGAAGTGCGCGATGAAGAGACGGCCAAGATCATGGTGCGGGCGTGCCAGACGGGCCACCTGCTGCTCTCGACGCTCCACGCCGAGAACTGCTTCGTCGCCTTCGACCGACTGCAGGATCAGGGCGTGCGCCGCCAGGCGCTGACGTCAGGTTCCTTCATCGCGGGCCTGATCTGGCAGTCGCTGGTGCCAGTGCTTTGCCCCCGGTGCAAGATCGGCTTCGATCGCGCGACGCTCGACGTCGCGGTGCGCGAGCGCATCACGCGCGCCTGCGCGGATTTCATGGAGAAGCTGCGCTTCCGCGGCGAAGGCTGCACGCACTGCAACGGCATCGGCGTGAGCGGCCGCACGGTGGTGGCCGAGTTCCTGCGTCCCGATCGACAGATCCTCGAGCACATCCGCCAGGACAACCTGCTCGCGGCATCCGCCTACTGGCGCGGCGGCATGGCCAAGGGTGCCCACCGGGTCAACGGTGTGACGCGGCTCGACCACGCGATGGAGAAGATCCGGCTTGGTCTCGTGTCGCCGGTCGACGTCGACAAGATGGTGCGCAAGCTCGGCACCGACGAGCCGATCGCCGAGGCCCAAGGCTGGTACCTGCGCAACGTCAGCCAGGCGGTGGGCCGATGAACGCGACCGCCGCCGGCATCGCCTCGGAAGGCACGCGCTCGACGTCGCGCGTCGACGCCTTCGAGCACTGGGTCGCGCGCACCTTCAACTTGGGCTCGCGTGCCCGCGTGCGCCTCTACGACCGCTACATGCGCAACGCGCAGCGCAACATCGATTTGAAGACCGCGACCGAGACCATGTACCGCCGCTACCAGCGCGAGGGCGATCTGCGCCGCGCGATCTGGCGCCGCGTGCTCAACGCGTTCCGCGACGGCAAGCAGTTCAGCGAGGCGATGGCGCGCTACCTGCCGCCGGTCGAGCGCATGCTGATCTCGGTGGGCGAGAAGACCGGCCGGGTGTCGGAGGCCTTCGCGCACGCGATCTTCGTGACGAAGGGGCTCAACTCGATCAAGGCGGCGCTGCGCCGCAACCTCGTCTATCCGGTCGTGCTGTTCGTGCTCTTCGGCGCGCTGCTCTGGGCAGTCGCGTTCAAGATCGTGCCGCTGATGGACACGCTCGCGCCGTTCGAGAAATGGCCGCTGGTCTCGCGCGTGCTCAAGTACCTGGCCGAGTTCGTGCGGACGTTCTGGCCCTACCTGATCGTCGCGGCAGGCATCGCGATCGCCGCGACGCTGTGGTCGCTGCCACGCTGGACGGGCAGGGTGCGCGCTTTCTTCGACCGTTGGATCCCCCCGTTCAACATCCACCGCGAATACAACGCGGCCACGTTCATGATCTCGCTCTCCTCGCTGGCGGACTCCGGCCAGCCGATCGACGCGGCGGTGAAGGACCTCTCGGTGATCGCCTCGCCGTGGCTGCGGGGTCACCTGATCCAGATGCAGCGCCGTTTACGCGATGGCGCGACGGTGAGCGCCGCGCTCAACACGGGACTGCTCGACAAGGAGCTCGCCGGCGATCTCGAGGACTACGACAACGCGAATGCGCTCACGCTCGTGCTCGCCTCCATCGGCAAGGACGTGATCGAGCAGAGCATCGAGCGGATCGAATCCTACGCCTCGCTCGCGCGCGTGCTGATGATGTTCCTGGTCGCGGGCGGCATCGTCCTGACCTACACCGGCCTGGTGTTCCTGGTCCTGCGCGTCGTGCAGGACTCGCGCACCTTCGGCTGACCGATTTCACGAGAGAAGCAATCGATGACCCCGGGCACGGAACCGGGACCGCAGGCAGCACCAACGAGAAGCCGTTCAACCCAAGCAAACAGAGGAAGTCACCACCATGAAGACCATCGCGTTCCGCAACATGAAGCACCGCCAGCAGGGCGTCACGCTGATCGAGCTGCTGCTCGGCATCGGCGTCATCATCCTGATCCTCGGCGTCGGCATCATCATCTACAACCAGACCAACCAGAGCTCGCGCGCGTACACCGCCGAGACCGGCGTGCTGAGCCTCGTCGGCGCCGTGAAGACGGTCAACCCGAACCCGTCGTACGCGGGTCTCACGCAGACCACGATCATCAACGCGGGCAAGGCGCCGGCGAACATGGTCTCGGGCACGAACCTGGTCAATCCGTGGGGCGGCACCGTGACGATCGGCTCGGCGACGTACAACGGCACGGCCAACGCCGCGTTCTCGCTGACCTACAACAGCGTGCCGCGCTCGGAATGCAACTCGCTCGTGCAGGGCGTCGCGCAGAACTTCCAGATCATCACGGTCGGCTCGACCACGGTGAAGGACGTGCTCGCCGGCACGAACCCGACAGCGACGTCGGTGTCGACGGCGTGCAACAACGACACCAACGCGATCGTCTTCACCTCCGCCGGCTGATCGACGCGCGGCGACGATGACGAAGAAGCCCGCCAAGGCTTTCCGCCGCGCCCGGCTCCCGAACACGGGGGCCGGGTCGCGGGGGTTTTCGCTGATCGAGACGCTGCTCGCCTTCAGCATCGTCACGCTGCTGATCGCGCTCGCCGGCATCTTCTACCAGCGCAGCCAGAACGAGCAGACGGCGGTCACCTTCGTCCAGAACCTGGGCGATCTCGTCACCAACCTGCGCGAGCGCTACGCCACGCGCCCCGACTACACCGGCGTCACCACGAACTCCGTCCGGATCGATCAGCTGGCCCCACTCGCCATGGTCGACTCGCTCCTGCGACCGGTCACGCCCAACGGCAACATCATCCAGTTCAACGCCACCGACGTGCTCGCCGACGGCAGCCTCGGCGGCGTGCGCATCACGATCCCGGCCGCCGGCATCTCGCGGGATCTCTGCCACGCGCTCATCCAGCGCTTCCAGGCGGACCTCGTGCGCCTCGCACGCGGCACCGACGTCACGGTGCTTCCCGCGGCGCGCATCACGCCGGCGAACTACGGCAACGTGCGCTCGGTCACCTGCGACGCGGGCACCGGCCAGCTCGAGATGGACGTCCTGTGAACGCTTCCCGCCAGCGCGGCGTCACGCTCCTCGAGATGCTGTTCGTGTTGCTGGTCGTCACGGGCGCGATCGGCGTGCTCGCGGTGACGTACAGCTCGACCGACATCGATCGCAAGGTCGCTGCGACCACGCAGCAGCTCGCCTCGCTGCGCACCGTGATTGCCTACAACTGGCGTGGCCAGAATTCCTACGCCTCCGTGACCACGGCCGCCGTGCAGCCGCTGCTGCCGCCCGAGGTCAGGCCGCTGCAGGTGCCGTTCGGGGGCACTTACACGATCGCGCCCTCGGCCTGGGGCACGGAGAGATCGGAAGAGCACACGTCTGAACTCCAGTCAC
>CALKUS010000271.1 GCA_937996755.1 uncultured Pseudomonadota bacterium
CCGCTTCCCGCTTCCCGCTTCCCGCTTCCCGCTTCCCGCTTCCCGCTCCCCGCTTTCCGCTCTCATTCGTCGCCGCCCTCATCCACGAAGCCCGGGCTGTTGTCCGTATTGCGATCGCCGGACACCTGCCCGGCGAGACCGCCTTCGCTCTGCGGCTTGTTCTGTCCGCCCGGTGCCTGGTTCGGATCGACGTCGCTCGATTTGGCCATGATGGGACTCCTGCGCCGGAATGGCGCCGCAACGTCCATGCGACGCGCGTGCCACATGGCTTGCCTCTCCCGCCGCGCTCGCCGACGATGTGCGCTCGGCCACGGGAGGCGACATGCACGATCATGCGGAACGCGCGCGTCACTGGTTCCTGCGGCTGCAGGGCACGGAGCCCACGCGGCGCGACGTGCTCCGTGCGGCGTTCGCACTGGCCGCTGCGAGCATCGTGCCGTTCGCGCATGCCGGTCCGCCGCCGCCGCGACCGCGCTTCGCCGGCTATCCGTTCACGCTCGGCGTCGCGTCCGGCTATCCGCGCGCGGACGGGCTCGTGCTGTGGACGCGCCTCGCGCCCGCGCCGCTGCAACCGGATGGCGGCATGTCGGGCGACGCGGTGTCCGTGCGCTGGGAAGTAGCCGAGGACGAGCGCTTCGCGCGCGTCGTCCGTTCCGGCACGCAGGACACCTGGCCGGAAATCGCGCACAGCCTGCGCGTGCCGGTCGACGGCCTCGCGCCCGCGCGCACGTACTGGTATCGCTTCACCGCCGGCGACGAGGTGAGCCCCGTCGGTCGCACGCGCACGGCGCCCGCGGCCGATGCCGACGGGAAATTCCGTCTCGGCTTCGCGAGCTGCCAGCATTTCGAGCACGGATACTTCGCGGGCCATCGCCACCTGCTCGCGGAGGAGCCCGACCTCGTCGCGTTCCTCGGCGACTACATCTACGAATCGAGCTGGGGCACGCTCGCGATCCGCCGCCATGCGGGCGCGCTCGACGCGATGGGCGTGGCCGACTATCGCGTGCGCCACGCGCAGTACAAGACCGATCCCGACCTCGCGCGCCTGCACGCGAGCGTGCCGTGGGTGACGACCTGGGACGACCACGAAGTCGACAACGATTACGGCGGCGACGAGAGCGAGCACCTCGATCCCGCGTTCCTCGTGCGCCGCGCGGCCGCGTACCAGGCGTATTTCGAGCACCTGCCGCTGCCGGTGCTCCCGGGTGCCCGCGGCGAGTCGCGCGTGTACACGCACGTCGACATCGGCCGCACGGCGCGCCTGTACCTGCTCGACGACCGCCAGTACCGTGCGCCGGTCGCCTGCCCGCCGCCCGGCTCGGCGCGCGCAGGCAACGTCGATCCGTCGTGCGCCGCGCTGCACGACCTGTCGCGCAGCCTGCTCGGCGACGCGCAGGAGCGCTGGCTCGATGCGCGCTTCGCGGATTCGTCGGCGCGCTGGAACGTGCTCGCGCAGCAGACCGTGGTCGCGCCGCTCGACATGCAGCCCGGCCCCGGCACCAGCACGTGGACCGATTCGTGGGACGGCTTCCCGGGCGCACGCGAGCGCCTGCTGGCCGGGCTGCAGAAACACCGCGTGCGCAACCCGCTCGCGATCGGCGGCGACATCCACGCCGCGCTGGTCGCGAATACGCACGCCGATCCACGCAACCTGAAATCGCCCGTGCTGCTCGGCGAGATCTGCGCGAGCTCGCTGAACGCCGAAGGCTGGCCGCCCGAGCACTGGGACGAGATCCGCGGCGCGAACGCGAACGTGCTGCTCGCCGACGGCGCACACCGCGGCTACGTCGTCATGGACTTCGATGCGAAAGCCTGTCGCGCGAAAGTGCGCGGGCTCGAAGATGCGACGCGGCGCGATTCGGGCGTCGCTACCGTGGCGGAGCTCGTGATGGAGGATGGTGAACCAGGCTTCAAGAGGGCCTGATCCTGTCCTTCTACCCAATCGCATCTCGGAGGAAGTGGGAGCGGCCCATGGCCGCGACTCCGAAAGCGGCAGCTCGAGCGAAACAGGAACCGAGGCGATCGCGGTCATGGACCGCTCCCACCGCCTTCGAGACACCTTCAATCCAGATTGAAAGGTCCTTGGTTCAAGTTGGGGTGATGTCAGAACCCATTCGCGCGGAAGCAGGCCTCGATCGGCCCGGACAGCTCCGAGCGGATCATGAGCACGGCGCCAGCCGGCGAAACGAATTCCGTGTGGTGCAGCCCCGGCGGCGCGAGCAGGTAGTCGCCCGCGACGTACAGCTTGCCCTCGAAGTCGACGGAACCTTCCAGCACGAGGCATTCCTCTTCGCCCGTGTGGTCGTGCGGCGGGATCGTCGCACCGGCAGCGAGCTGCCACAGGCTGGTCTGCGTGCGCTGCGCGCGATCCACGCGCAGCGGCTGCAGTTTCACGCCGGGCAGGAACGCAAGCCACGGCCGTTCCCCGGCGCGCACGATCACCGGCTCGGGCGCCGCCGCGGCGGCCAGCACCCTGACGCGCAGCGCGGCGTTGCGCGCAGGCGCGAGCGACACGGGCGCGAGCGCTTCGAGCAGCGCTTGCGTCGCCGAATCGTCGCGCAGCTCGCGCTCAGGTGCCGCCATCTTCGAATCCCTGCTTCTCGAGCGCCGCGCGCAGGGCGATGAGCCCGCGGCGGATGTGCGATTTCACGGTGCCCAGCGGCAGGCCTTCGGCCGCCGCGATCTCCTGGTGCGACTGCTCGCGCAGGAACGCGAGCTCGACCAATCGCCGCTGCTGGGCGGTCAGCTCGCCCAGCGCCGCGTGGATGGCCGTACCGCCCTTCACCGCATCCAGCAGGTCGGCCACCGTCCTGTCTTCACGAGCCGTATACGCATCGTGGTCCTCGTCCGGATGCAACGGCTGCGTGCGGTTCCGGTCGCGCAGGCGGCGGCGCAGGTCGAGCGCGCGCGTCTGCGCGATCACCAGCAGCCAGCGCAGCACGCTGCCGCGCCCCGGCTCGAACTGGGCGGCGCGATTCCACACCTGCTGGTAGGTATCGACGACCACTTCCTCGGCGTCGTGCGCGTTGCCGAGCACGCGCAGCGCGACCGCGTTCACGCGATCGACCGTGAGGTCGTAGAGCTTCGCGAGCGCCGACTGGTCGCGCGCGAGCACGCCGCGCAGCAGCGGGCCGTGCGGATCGGCGACGCTGCCTGCGATGTCGCTGCTGATCGCCACTTCGCCTCCATCCCCCGATGGCCGAACTTCGGTCCGCTGGGCAGCGGACCGAAGTTCCGGCAACAGCTTACACGCGTGTGCGTCCGCCGACGCCAACGGGATCCCTCGCCTGCGGCTCGGGATGACCTCGCGCGCCGGCGGCGCGCGAGGTCACATCGGCGCCGTGACGTCGATGTCGTCCGAGAACGTGTAGTCGAGCGAGGAATCCGACTTCTGGCCCATGGCTTCGCCGGACGCATCCTGGTGGACCGGGAGCTTCGTCGCGGGGTCGACGAAGAGGACGACATGGCTCTTCGCCGTCACGCCCATGACCGTGGCCTGCGTGTCGTACTCGTAGCCGCGCACGTTCTTCCCGTTGCGCTCGCTCTCGCCGAGGTCCTTCACGTTCGTCATGTTCTCGTAGCCCTGTCGCAACGCTTCGGGCGACAGGCTCTTGACCATCTGGCCCATGTCCATCGGCAGCGGCATCCATTCGCCGCCCTGCTTCATGTAGGTCTTGCCGGGAACGATGATGAATTCCTGCTCGCCGTTCCGGATGTGGAAGCGGTCGGGCCAGACCACGTTCGACCACATCCGTGTCGTGCCCTGATTCGAGGTCGCCGTGCCTTCGCTGTGGAAGCGGCCGGCCTTCACCATCGCTTCGTGGGTGGCGAGGATGTCCTGCTTCGCGTCGGCATGGACGCCGAACGCGGCAGCGAGCGCAAGCGCGAAAACGGTCGTTCGAAACGCAAGTTGCATCGTGTCGTCCCGGTTGCGAAAACGGCGCGCAGGATAGCATTCGGCCGCGTACGGGCCCGCTCGCACTGTCGCCGCGCGATTGCGCCCGCTAGAATGCGCGCCGCATTTTCCGCCCCGCCTGCCGGCCGCGCGCCGCAGCGCAACAAACTCGGCCGCGAAACGCGATTCCGCGCGCCACATCCACCCGGAGCCACCATGATTTTCGAAACGATCGCCCAGTCGGCGCACGAACAGGTCGTGTTCTGCCAGAACAAGGACGTGGGCCTGAAGGCCATCATCGCCATCCACAACTCGGTGCTCGGCCCTGCGCTCGGCGGCCTGCGCATGTGGAACTACAAGAACGAGACGGAGGCGCTGAACGACGTGCTGCGCCTGTCGCGCGGCATGACCTACAAGGCGGCCGTTTCGGGCCTGAACCTCGGCGGCGGCAAGGCGGTGATCTGGGGCGACCCGGCGAAGGACAAGAGCGAAGCGCTGTTCCGCGCGTTCGGTCGCTTCGTGAATTCGCTGAACGGTCGCTACATCACGGCCGAGGACGTCGGTATCGACGTCAACGACATGGAGTGGGTGCTGAAGGAAACCGACTACGTGACCGGCGTGCACCAGGTGCACGGCGGCTCGGGCGACCCCTCGCCGTTCACCGCGTACGGCACGCTGCAGGGCCTGATGGCCGCGCTGAACGCGACGTACGGCAACGAGGACGTGGGCAAGTACAGCTATGCCGTGCAGGGCGTCGGCCACGTCGGCATGGAGTTCGTGAAGCTGCTGCGCGAGCAGGGCGCGAAGGTGTGGGTCACCGACATCAACCAGGATGCCGTGCAGCAGGCCGTCGACGAGCTCGGCTGCGAAGCCGTCGGCCTCGACGAGATCTACGACGTTCCGATGGACGTGTACTCGCCGAGCGCGCTCGGCGGCACGGTGAACGCGCAGACGCTGCCGCGCCTGAAGTGCAAGATCATCTGCGGCGCCGCGAACAACCAGCTCGCGAACGACGAGATCGGCGAGGAAGTCTCGAAGCGCGGCATCCTGTACGCGCCCGACTACGCAGTGAACGCGGGCGGCCTCATGAACGTGTCGCTCGAGATCGACGGCTACAACCGCGAGCGTGCGATGCGCATGATGCGCACGATCTACTACAACCTCGCGAAGATCTTCCAGATCAGCAAGCGCGACGGGATCCCGACGTTCAAGGCCGCCGATCGCATGGCGGAGGAGCGCATCGCGGCGATCGGCAAGATCAAGCTGCCGCACATGGGCAACGCGGCGCCCCGCTTCCTGGGCCGCATGCGCAACAGCTGATGCACACCGGCGCCGCTCGCAAGAGCGGCGCCTTCGCTTCGGGGGAAGGGAATGCACGCGATGCGCAACGCCGCTGCCGCCATTCTGTTACTCGCGGCGTTCGCCGCGCAGGGCGCACCACTCGAGTTCGGCGAGCGCCGCCTCGAAGTGCCGGTGCCGGAAGGCTTCGAGCCGGTTTCGCGCCGGCTGCCGCAGTTCATCACGCTCGCGCAGGCCTACCTGCCGGCCGGCAACCGACTCGTCGAGGCGTACCTGCTGCCCGACGACATCGCCGCGATGGAGCGTGGCGAAGCCGTCGACATCAAGCGCTACTTCCAGGTGCAGACGCTGCGCAAGCTCGACGGCGTGCCCGTCTCGGCCAGCGAGTTCGAGGAAGTGAGCGGCCAGCTCGAGGCGAGCCTCGGCAAGGCCATCGACGACGCCTCCGAGCAGGGTGCCGAGCTCGCGCGCCAGGGCAACGCGGCGGCGAAGCGCCAGGCGGGCGTCGACCCGCAGGTCGGTCTGGACGGCATCGCCTACCTCGGGAGCTTCCGCAAGGAAGCGTGGGCGCTGTTCTTCACGACGCGCGCCGTGGTGACCCTGGGTGCCGAGCAGGTGCCGGCCACGTCCGCGGCCGCGCTCGCCGTGATCGACCACCAGGTCACGTACCTCTACGCGTACACCTACGAGAACGACGCGAGCGGCCACGGACGCAGCTGGGCCGAACGCGCCGTGTCCGACTGGGCGAACAGCGTGCGCTGGGCGAACCCCGACGACCCCGAGCTCGAGGCGAAGGCGCAGCGGCTTTCCGGCGGCGGGCTCAACGCGTACGGCCTGGGCCGCGCCGCGGGAATCGGGGCGTTCATCGGCCTCGTCGTCTGGTTTTTCCGCCGCCGCGGCGCGGACCGTTAAGCTGCGCACGCAGACCCACCGACGACCACGACCATGCGCGCATTCCCCCTCGGCGAAGAAATCGACCTGCTGCGCGAAACCGTACGCGCGTTCGCGCAGAAGGAGATCGCGCCGCGCGCCGCCGCGATCGACCACGAGAACCTGTTCCCGCACGACCTCTGGCGCAAGCTGGGCGAGCTCGGCCTGCTCGGCGTCACGATCCCCGGCGAGTACGGCGGCTCCGAGCTCGGCTACCTCGCGCACATCGTCGCGATGGAGGAGATATCGCGCGCCTCGGGCTCGGTCGGGCTCTCGTACGGCGCGCACTCCAACCTGTGCCTGTCCAACCTGTTCGCGAACGGCAGCGAGGCGCAGCGCCGCCGATACGTGCCGAAGCTGTGCTCCGGCGAAGCGGTCGGCGCGCTCGCGATGAGCGAGCCCGGCGCAGGCTCCGACGTGGTCGGCTCGATGGCGTGCCGCGCCGAGAAGCGCGGCGACGTCTGGGTGGCGAACGGCACGAAGATGTGGATCACGAACGGCCCCGAGGCCGACGTGCTCGTGGTCTACATGCGCACGGCGCCGAAGGAGATGAAGTCGCGCGCGATGACCGCGTTCATCGTCGAAAAGGGCATGAAGGGTTTCCGCACGGCGCAGAAGCTGGACAAGCTCGGCATGCGCGGCTCGAACACCTGCGAGCTCGTGTTCGAGGATTGCGAGATCCCGGCCGAGAACGTGCTCGGCGAAACGAACCAGGGCGTGAAGGTGCTCATGCGCGGGCTGAACACCGAGCGCCTGGTGCTCTCGGGCGGGCCGCTCGGACTCATGCAGGCGTCGCTCGACGTCACCCTCCCCTACGTGCGCGAGCGCAAGCAGTTCGACGTACCGATCGGCACTTTCGAGCTGATGCAGGCCAAGATCGCCGACATGTACACCGCGCTGCAGTCGGCGCGCGCGTTCGCGTACCAGGTGGGTCGCGACTACGACAACGGCCATTTCTCGCGCATCGACCCCGCCGCCGTGCTGCTGCACGCGACCGAGGGCGCCGTGATGTGCGGCCTCGAGGCGATCCAAGCGCTCGGCGGCAACGGTTACATCAACGAGTACCCGGCCGGCCGCATCCTGCGCGACGCAAAGCTCTATGCGATCGGTGCGGGAACGAACGAGATCCGCCGCATGCTCATCGGCCGGGAATTGTTCGCCGGCGCTTCCTGATCCGCCGCGGCCCGCGACAGCGCGGGCCGGCGAGTCCGCGCTTCCCCAACCTGCCCGAAGGTGCAAGACTCCGGACCAAGGGGACCCCATGGCCGGCGACGTCCAATTCGCACCGGAAAGCACGCGCCCGACGGCGCCGTGGAAGGTGCTCGTCGTCGACGACGAGCCCGAAGTCCACCAGGTCACGCGGCTCGTGCTCGGCGGGTTCCGCTTCGACGGTCGCCCGCTCGAATTGCTGTCCGCCCACACGGCGCGCGCCGCGCGCGAAATGCTGCGCGATCACCCCGACGTCGCCGTCATGCTGCTCGACGTGGTCATGGAGTCCGACCAGGCCGGGCTCGAGCTCGTGCGCTTCACGCGCAACGAGCTGCCGAACCCCTGGGTGCGCATCGTGCTGCGTACCGGGCAGCCGGGACAGGCGCCCGAGCACGAGGTGATCGCGAACTACGACATCAACGACTACAAGGAGAAGACCGAGCTCACGGCGCAGAAGCTCGCGACGACGATGTTCGCCGCGCTGCGCGCGTACCGCGACATCATGGTCATCGAGGCGAACAAGCGCGGCCTCGAGCGCGTCATCAATGCCTCGGCGTACATCTTCTCGCACCAGCAGAGCCACGAGTTCGCGTCGGCCGTGCTCGGCCAGCTGGCGACGCTCGTCGGCATGGAGCGCGGCGCGCTCTATTGCCACGTCGATCCCGCGAGCGGCGTGCCCGAGCAGTTCAACGTGGCCGCGGCGACCGGGGACTACGGCCGCTTCGTCTCGGCGAGCTCGGGCGAGCGGCTGCCGCCCCAGATCGTCGCATCGTTGCGCAGCGCACTCGCGCAGAAGCGCCACCTGTTCCGCGACGACCACTACGTGCTGCATTTCGTCGACAGCCGCGAGTCCGAGAGCCTGCTGTACGTGGGCGACGCATGGGACCTTTCCGAGATCGACTACAAGCTGGTCGAGGTGTTCTGCACGAACGTGTCGATCGCGTTCGAGAACCTGCACCTCAACCAGGAGCTGTTCGACTCGCAGCTCGAGATGATCTGCCTGCTGGCCGGCGCCGCCGAGACGCGCTCGAAGGAGACGGCGAACCACGTGAAGCGCGTCGGCCTGATCGCCGAGTTCCTCGCGCGCGAAGTCGGCATGAGCGAGCGCGAAGCCGAGGCGATGCGCTTCGCCGCGCCGCTGCACGACATGGGCAAGCTGGGCATCCCCGACGCGATCCTCAACAAGCCCGGCGCACACACGGCCGAGGAGACCGCGGTGATGCGCACGCACGCCGAGCTCGGGGCGCAGATGCTCGGCACGTCGAAGCGCCAGCTCCTCGTGCTCGCCGCGGAGATCGCGCGCACGCACCACGAGAACTGGGACGGCAGCGGCTATCCGCGCGGCCTGCGCGGCGAGGACATCCCCATGCCCGGCCGCATCACGATGCTCGCCGACGTCTACGACGCGCTCGGCAGCAAGCGCTGCTACAAGGAGCCCTGGCCGCAGGACCAGATCCGCCGATTCATCGAGCAGCAGCGCGGGATCAAGTTCGACCCGAGACTGGTCGACATCCTGTTTGCGAAGTGGTCCGAAGCTGAAGACGTGCGTCGGCGACTGCCGGATTAGTTCCTTCTCTTCGCCATTTCCGCGCAGGCGGGAGTCCAACTTGATCCTGCTGTGGATCGCTCAAAGGCAACAGCGCAGATCAAGATCAAAGACCTTTGAAGCGTTGGTTGCTTCGCTCCGACTTTCGCGCCTGCCGGCGCGACCAGAGCCCTTTCTTGCTTGCCCAAGAAAGGGCTCTGGACTCAAAAGAAGGGCACCCTGCGTTCGCGCCGCCGGGCCATCCATGGCCCGGCGGTTCCCGAAACGGACGAGGAAAATCGCCGCCGCAAAACAACTCGGCCATCCCTGGCCTCGAACAGTTTTGCTTTCCCGGCAATTTTCCTCGTCCGTTTCGGCGCTCTCGAAGGGGACCCGAAGAGCGGAGCGCGCGCATCCTGCGCGCGTGCCTCGGCGCCTGAAAGGATCGAAAGGATCGCGGCATCCAGTGCAACCAGCCAGGGATGGCGGGTTGGTGCTCGTCGCCGCGCTCGGGCTCGCCGAGCATCGCAGCCGACTCGGGTTCCCGGCCCCGCGCGCAGCGCGGGGGCGAGCCATGGATGGCGAGCGTCGACGACAAGGCAGGGATGCCTTGTCGTCGACCCCCGACTCGGCGAGAAGCGCAGGGCACCGCTCGCGCAGGATGCGCGAGCGGCGAGCACGCGCGCGGCTTGACCTCTTTCCCCCCTTTCTGGGTCAAGCCAGAAAGGGGGTCGCGCCGGCAGGCGCGAAAGTCGGAGTGAAAACGCAGGGGTGTCCTTTGGGAATCCAAAGGGAATTTGGACAAGCAAATTCCCTTTGGTCGCGGCGGCAGCCGCGAACGACGGAGCGCAAGCACCAACGCTTCAAAAGCAGTTGATCTGAAGCTTTCTGCTCCGCGCTCTGCCGTTGAACCCCGAGTGTCAGGCGACGGCCCGCGACTCGATCGGGAATTTCACGGTGAACCTCACGCCTTTCCCCGGCGAACTCTCCACGACGATCGTCCCGCGCAGCACCTGGGTCGCCAGGTTGTACGCGATGTGCAGCCCGAGGCCGGAGCCGCCTTCGCCGCGACGGGTGGTGAAGAACGGCTCGAACACGCGCTTGCGCGTTTCCTCGTTCATGCCGCGGCCGTCGTCGGAGTACGACAGCGTGAGCTGTCCGTCCAGCGGCGTTGCGACGATGCGGATGTGTCCGGTGTCCATGCCCTCGAAACCGTGCGTGATCGAGTTCATCACGAGGTTGACGACGATCTGGTAGATCGCGCCGGGATAGGTCTCGAACGACAGCCCCGCCGGGCATTCCACGTTTACCTGGTGGCGGGTCTTCTTGAGCGCGGGCAGCAGCGACGTGAGTATCTCGTCGAGGTACTGCTTCAGGTCGATCGTGCGGCGCTGCTCGCTCGACTGGTCGACGGCCACCTGCTTGAAGCTCTTCACGAGCTTGTCGGCTCTTTGCAGGTTGCGCAGGATCAGCTGCGTGCTCTCGCGCGCCATGCGCTGGAACGCGTCGAGGTCGGTGCGCTTGAGCTGGCCGTTGTCGATCAGCACGCCGAGCCGCCGCGCTTCCGCATCGAGGTGGGACGAGGCGGTCACCCCGACGCCGAGCGGCGTGTTGATTTCGTGCGCGACGCCGGCGACGAGCCCGCCGAGCGCCGCCATCTTCTCCGATTCGACCAGTTGCTGCTGCGCTTCACGCAGTTGCTCGATGGTCTGGCGCAGGTTGTCGTTCGCGATCGTCAGGTCGCTGGTACGTGCGGCGACTCGCTGCTCGAGCTCGGAATTGATGCGCTCGAGCGCCTGCTCGTGTTCCTTCAACTCGGTGATGTCCGCCACCGTGCCCACGATGCGCCGGGCACGCCCGGACTCGTCGCGCTGCACGACGCGGCCGCGCGATCGCAGCCAGCACCACTTGCCGTCGCGATCCTGCGTTCGATACGTCGCTTCGAGGAACTCGGTCTGGCCGCGCATGTGCGCGCCGACCGCGGCGTGGAAGGCCGCGCGGTCGTCCGGATGCAGGTAAGGCTCGTAGGTGCGCCACGAGCTGCCCGTCACCTCGTGCGTCACCTTCAGGTGCTGCAGCGGGTTGACGCGCACCATCGAGCCGTCTGCCAGGTCCATGTCCCAGAGCTCGTCGCCCGTGCCCCACAGCGCGAGCATCAGCCGCTGCTCGCCTTCCTCGGCCATGCGCTGTGCGCGCGCCCGCTCGCGCAGGCGCTGCCGCGTCTGCCAGAACAGCAGCGCGAGCACGGTGCCGCCGATGAGCGTGTAGCCGGTCTTCGCCCACCACGACGCCCAGGGTGGCGCGTCGATGCGGATCGCGATGGAATTTTCCGGTCCGATGCCGGCGGACGCGAGGCTCGCGCGCACGTGGAACGTGTAGTCGCCGGCCGGCAGGTTCGTGTACGACGCGTAGCGACGCTCCGCATCGGTGTCGATCCAGCCTTCGTCGAAGCCGTCGAGCCGGTACTGGTAGCGCACGGCGTACGGATCGAAGAAGCTCAACGCGGAAAACTCCACCGCGAGGTCGCCGAGCTGCCACGGCACGTGCACGCGCTTCGGCCCGAACTCGTCGTGCGTGACGCCGAGGCGTGCGCGCGGATCGCTGCGCAGCGCGCGCACGCCGGTGATCGCCGCCTGGTGCAGCGGGGGCACCGTGGGCACGTGCTCGGGGTCGACGACGGTCGCGCCACGCAGGCCGCCGAACACGATCAGCCCGTCGCCCCGTTCCGCATACGCACCGATGAAGTAGCCGGCGAGCTGCGCGCCGTTGCGCGACGTGAAGTTGTCGCTCGCGCCCGCCGCGGGATCGAAGCGCGTGACGCCCGCCGTGGTGCTCACCCACAGCTTGCCGGAATCGTCCTGCACGACGCCGCCGATCGCGTCCGCGCCGAGCCCGCCCTGGTTGCGCGTCCAGGCGCGGAACGAGATCGCGCCGGTCGCGGCGTCGCGCAGCATGAGGTTCAGGCCGCCGCCCTGCGTGCCGATCCAGATGCGTCCTTCGCCGTCTTCGGTGATCGACGTGACCGTGTCGTTGCCGAGGCTGCCCGGCTTCGTCGGATCGGCGCGGAAGCGCTCGACGCGACCGCTCGCACGGTCGAGCCGAGCGAGCCCACCGGGACGCAGCCCGACCCAGAGCTCGCCCTTGCGCGTCTCGAACACGTTGTTGACGACGCCGCCCGCGAGCGCCGCCGGGTCGAGCGGGTCCGGCGGATAGTGGCGGAAACCCGCGCAGCCGGCGCAGAGCGCATCGAGGCCGCCGCCGTCCGTGCTGACCCACAGCGTGTCGTCGCGGTCGGCATACAGGTGCAGCACGCCGTTCGCGGCGAGGCTCGCCGGATCGTCGGCGTTACGCACGTAGTGCACGAAACCGTCGCCGGAATCCTGCAGGCGATCGAGGCCGGCGGCCGTGCCCACCCACAGGCTGCCGTCGCGGCGGCGCGTGATCGCCTGCACGTTGCTGCTGGCGAGGCTCGTCGGGTCGGCTTCGTCGTGCACCCAGCGCTTCAGCACGCCGCGCCCGAGGTCGAAGTGGACGAGGCCGCCGCCCTCGAGGATGCCGAACCAGAGCGAGCCGTCGGTGTCCACGTGCACCGCGCGCACCGGTGGCGCGGGGATCGCGGTCGCGTCGCCGGTGGCGGGGCGGATCAATGCGAACGCCTCGGTGCGCGGGTCGAACACGTCGACCCCGTTCAGCCACGTGCCCACCCACACGAGCCCGTCGCGATCCTCGAGCAGCGCATACACGCGGTTCGACGCCAGGCTGTCCGGCAGCGCGGGATCGTTGCGCCAGCTGCGGAACGCGCGGCGCTCGCGGTCGAGGCGCGAAAGGCCCGCGTTCGTCCCGACCCACAGCCGGCCGCGCGAATCGAACAGCAGCGCGCGCCCTTCTTCGCTGACGAGGCCTTCGCCGAGGCCGGCGCCGGCGGGAAACGCTGCGATCGGCGTACCGTCGCCGCCGAACTGGAACAACCCGTCGTCCGCGGTGAGCACCCACACGAAGCCGTCGGGCCCTTCGACCGCGTCGTAGACGTCGAGGCGGCGCTCGCGTTCGTAACGCCATTCGACGCCGCATTGCCCGGCCTGCGTGCAGAGCCACAGACCGCCGCGCGCGCCGACCAGCACGCTGCCGTCGCGCCGCTGGCGCAGGCTGCGGATCGCACCGGGGCTGCGCGCCGTGCCGACGGCGAGCGAACGGAAACGCGCTTCGCCCTCCACCTCGAGCCATTGCAGGCTGCCGTTGCTGCCACCGACCCACAGGCGCCCGCTCGCGTCGGCGAGCAATGCGGTGACCATCGCGTCGGCGAGGCTGCCCGCGCGCGAAGGATCGGGCGCGATGTTGCGGAACGATTCGCTCGCCGGCAGGTAGTGCGAAAGCCCGCCCGCCTGCGTGCCCACCCACACGCTGCCGTCGGCATGCGCGGCGAGCGCGAGCACGTGGTTGTCGGCGAGCGAGCCGGGGTCGCCCGCGTCGTGCCGGAACACGCGGAACCCGTAGCCGTCGAAGCGATTGAGGCCGTCCTGCGTGCCGAGCCAGATGAAGCCCGTGCGGTCCTGCGCGAGCGCGCGCACGGTGAGCTGCGAAAGGCCGTCCTCGGTGCCGTAGCGCAGGAAGCGAACGTCGTCCACGCCGTGGCGCGCGGCGCGCACGGCGGACGGCGCCGCCGCGAGGACCGCGCCGGCGAGCACCGCGACCACGGCGGCGCAGCCCCTGACGACGCCCATGCGTCGAGGCTACGCCCGCGCGCCGGCAGCCACAAGCGAAGCGAGGGGCGACCACGGCGGCGGATCGCGCCACGCGCGCGGCGGCTTTCGCCCGGATGCCGCGGGGCGCTGGAGGTCGCGTTTGCCGCCCCCATGTCGCACTGCAATAATCGGGGACTTCCCCCGATCCGGAGCAACGCCGTGGCCGATTCCTCCATCGTCATCGTCGGTGCCAAGCGCACTGCCATCGGGTCGCTGCTCGGCCAGTTCACCGGCGTGCCCGCGACGCAGCTCGG
Organism: uncultured Pseudomonadota bacterium; assembly: GCA_937996755.1. Taxonomy (GTDB): domain Bacteria; phylum Pseudomonadota; class Gammaproteobacteria; order Xanthomonadales; family Ahniellaceae; genus CALKUS01. Next base: position 13,855 of record CALKUS010000271.1, read on the forward strand.
CGCCACCGCCATCAAGGCCGCGCTCGAGCACGCGCGCCTCGCGCCCGACCAGGTCACCGCCGTGTTCATGGGCAACGTGCTGCCGGCCGGGCTCGGCCAGGCGCCTGCGCGCCAGGCGGCGATCGGTGCCGGCGTTCCCACCGACGCGGCATGCACGACGGTCAGCAAGGTCTGCGGCTCCGGCATGCAGGCGGTCATGTTCGCGCACGACGCGATCGTCGCCGGCTCGGCCGACGTCGTCGTCGCCGGCGGCATGGAGTCGATGACGAACGCGCCGCACCTGCTGCCGAACAGCCGCGTCGGCACCAAGTACGGTCCGATCGAGATGCTCGACCACATGGCGTGGGACGGCCTCGTCAACCCGTACGACAAGCAGGCGATGGGCGTGTTCGGCGAGCAGTGCGTCGCGAAGTACGCGTTCACGCGCGAAGAGCAGGACGCGTTCGCGAGCGAGTCCGTGCGCCGCGCGGTCGCCGCGCAGGGCGCGAACGCCTTCGCCGACGAGATCGCGGCCGTGGTGGTCGCCGGCCGCAAGGGCGACGTCACCATCACCACCGACGAAGAGCCGGCGCGCTGCGACCTCGGCAAGGTCGCTTCGCTGAAGCCCGCGTTCAAGAAGGACGGCACCATCACTGCGGCCAGCTCGTCGAAGATTTCCGACGGCGCCGCCGCCACGGTGCTGATGCGCGCGTCCGACGCCGCGCAGCGCGGCATCGCGCCGCTCGCGCGCATCGTGGCGCATGCCACGCACTCGCAGGCACCCGAGTGGTTCACCACGGCCCCGGTCGGCGCGCTGAAGAAGGTGCTCGACAAGGCCGGCTGGAAGGTCGGCGACGTGGACCTGTTCGAAGTCAACGAGGCCTTCGCATGCGTGGCGATGGCGCCGATGCGCGACCTCGGCATCCCGCACGAGAAGCTGAACGTCAACGGCGGTGCCTGCGCGCTGGGCCACCCGATCGGCGCGAGCGGCGCCCGCGTGCTCGTCACCCTGATCCACGCGCTGCGCAAGCGGGGCGGCAAGCGGGGCGTCGCGTCGCTCTGCATCGGCGGCGGCGAGGCCACGGCCGTCGCCATCGAGCTGGCCTGAGCATTGCCCAAGCGGGCGCGACACGAGAGTTGAGCCCTCGCGGACTTGACTCTTTCATGCGAAAAGCCAATATCGGCTACGGCAGAGTGCAATGCGTTCCAGCTGTCCCCATTACCCCTAGGAGTTGCGCATGAACATGATGAAGCAGGCCGGACTGGCGCTGGCTGTGGGCCTGGCCCTCACGCTGGGCGCGTGCAAGAACGAGACGCCCGAAGCGCAGCAGCAGGCGGCCGAGGCGAAGGCCGCTGCCGACCAGGCCGGCGACGCGGCCGCGAATGCCGCAGCGGCGGCGGGCAATGCCGTGCAGCAGGGCGCCGAAGCGGCGGCCGCCAGCACGGCCGAAGCCGTGGGCGAGACGGCTGCCGCCGTCGAGAACGCCGCGGACAACGCGCAGGCCGCCCTGGAGGAAGGCAAGGCGGCGGCTGCCGAAGCCACGGCCGACGCCGCGCAGGCGACCGCCGACAAGATGAACGCGGAAGCCGCCGAAGCGAAGCAGGAAGCGGTGGAAGAGAAGAAGGACTGAGCGGGCAACCGCATCGGTTTTTCGCCGAAGGGCGCGCCAATGGCGCGCCCTTCGTCTTTCAGCGCCGGCGCAATCGGCAATCGGACATGGGAAATCGGACCAGCAGGCGACGTCAGGCCGCGTCGGCTCGCTCTGCCCATTTCCGATTTCCGATTTCCCTTGCCGTATGGTGTGATTCCGCCCCTCGCCTCGCACGCCCCGCGCCATGCCCGCCATCCGCTCACAGGTCGACCCGCGCTCGCCCGAGTTCCGCGACAACGCGGCGCAGCTCGAGTCGCTCGTCGCCGACCTGAAGCAGCGGCTCGAGGCGGTTGCCGCCGGCGGCGGCGAGAAGGCGCGCGCGAAGCACACGGAACGCGGCAAGCTGCTGGCGCGCGAGCGCATCCGCGCGCTGCTCGACCCGGGTTCGCCGTTCCTCGAGCTGTCGCCACTCGCCGCAGGCGGGATGTACGAGGACCAGGCGCCGTGCGCCGGTGTCGTCGCGGGCATCGGCCGCGTCCACGGCCAGGAAATCATGGTCGTCGCGAACGACGCCACGGTGAAAGGCGGCACGTACTTTCCGATCACCGTGAAGAAGCACCTGCGCGCGCAGGAGATCGCCCTCGAGAACCGCCTGCCCTGCATCTACCTCGTCGACTCCGGCGGCGCGTTCCTGCCGCTGCAGGACGAGGTGTTCCCCGACAAGGAGCATTTCGGCCGCATCTTCTACAACCAGGCGCGGCTGTCCGGTGCGTCGATCCCGCAGGTCGCGATCGTGATGGGCTCGTGCACCGCCGGCGGTGCGTACGTGCCCGCGATGTGCGACGAATCGGTGATCGTGCGCGAGCAGGGCACCATCTTCCTCGGCGGCCCGCCGCTCGTGAAGGCGGCGACCGGCGAAGTGGTGGATGCCGAATCGCTCGGCGGCGCCGAGGTGCACTGCAGCGTCTCCGGCGTGACCGACCACTTCGCGGAAGACGACCGCCACGCGCTCGAGATCGGGCGCAACATCGCCGCGCATTTCAACCGCAGGAAGTCGGTGCAGTTGGCGGTGCGCGAGCCGCGCGAGCCGCTGTACGACGCGCGCGAGATCTACGGCATCGTCCCGAAGGACACGCGTCGGCCGTTCGACATCCGCGAGATCGTCGCGCGCATCGTCGAACTGCACGATCGGCTTGGCCAGCGCCATATATTCCATGATTTTATTCATCGTCGATTTATCGTTCATCGCATTCACTTCATCCGGGTTGACGCAGATATCGGCCGTATTCAGCACCGCCAGCAATTCGCCGTCCGGCACCCGCCCCGTGAACTCCACATAGTCCGCCACTCCTTCGCTCACCGCAAGCGCTTTCATCTCCTCAAGGGCCGGGCCGCCTCCGACCAATGTAAAATGGATGTCCGTGCGCCGCAGTTCATGCACGATGCGTTTTGCCGCCGCGATGAGATATTGAATTCCTTCCTGCTGCCCGATCACGCCGACATAGCCGGCAAGATACCGCCTTCCCCTTTTCAGCGCCGGTTGCGGCGGCTGGATTTTCATGCGCTCCAGGCTGGGGCCGGACCGCACGACAAACACCCTGGAGGGATCCATATGCCCCCGCCCGATTGCGATTTTGCGGTAACTTTCATTCGGCGCAATCGACACATCCGCCAGTTGAAACGTCCAGCGCTCCCAGGCCAGCATCACTTTATAGAAAAAATCACGCCTGCCGAATTTGGCTTCGTAAAGCTCCGGGTTGATATCGTGATGATCGAATAAAAATTTC
>CALKUS010000272.1 GCA_937996755.1 uncultured Pseudomonadota bacterium
CCGCACCGACCTTCGTCAGCGCCGCCGTCAGCGTGGTCTTGCCGTGGTCGACGTGGCCGATCGTGCCAACGTTGACGTGCGGCTTCTTGCGCTCGAACTTACCCTTTGCCATGACTGCTGAACCTCAAAAGATATGTTGTCGTTGGGTGTCGATCAGGACTTCTTGATCACGGCCTCGGCGACGTTCGTCGGCGCCTCGGCGTAGTGGTCGAATTCCATCGTGAACGTGGCGCGACCCTGCGACATCGAGCGCAGGCTCGTGGCGTAGCCGAACATCTCGCCGAGCGGGATCAACGCATTGATCACCTTGCCCGACGGAGAATCGTCCTGGCCCTGCAGCACGCCGCGACGGCGGCTCATGTCGCCCATCACGTCGCCCATGTAGTCCTCGGGCGTCACGACCTCGACCTTCATGATCGGCTCGAGCAGGACCGGGCTGGCCTTCTGCACGGCTTCCTTGAACGCCATCGAGCCGGCGATCTTGAACGCCATTTCGTTGGAGTCGACCTCGTGGTACGAGCCGTCGATCAGCTTCACCTTGACGTCGACGATCGGGAAGCCCGCGATGACGCCGTTCTGCACCTGCTCACGGATGCCCTTGTCGACAGCCGGGATGTATTCCTTCGGAATGGTGCCGCCGACGACGGCGTTCTCGAACTCGTAACCGCCACCGCGATCCATCGGCGACAGCTCGATGATCACGTGGCCGAACTGACCGCGACCGCCGGACTGGCGCACGAACTTGCCTTCCTGCTTGACCATCTTGCGGATGGTCTCGCGGTAGGCGACCTGCGGCTTGCCGACGTTCGCTTCGACGCTGAACTCGCGCTTCATGCGGTCGACGATGATCTCGAGGTGCAGCTCGCCCATGCCCGAGATGATGGTCTGGCCGGACTCCTCGTCGGAACGCACGCGGAACGAAGGATCTTCCTGCGCGAGGCGCGACAGGGCGATGCCCATCTTTTCCTGGTCCGACTTCGTCTTCGGCTCGATCGCCATCGCGATCACCGGCTCCGGGAACACCATCCGCTCGAGCAGGATCACGTTGTCGAGCGCGCACAGCGTGTCGCCCGTCGTGACGTCCTTCAGGCCGACGGCCGCGGCGATGTCGCCGGAACGCACTTCCTTGATCTCTTCGCGGTTGTTGGCATGCATCTGCAGCAAACGACCGATGCGCTCCTTGCGCGACTTGATCGGGTTGTACACGGTGTCGCCCGAATTCAGCACGCCGGAATAGACGCGGAAGAACGTGAGCGTGCCGACGTACGGATCCGTCGCGATCTTGAACGCGAGCGCCGAGAACGGCTGGTCGTCACCCGCCTGGCGGAAGTCTTCCTTCTCGTTCTCGTCGACGCCCTTGACCGGCGGACGGTCGACCGGCGACGGCAGCAGCTGGATCACCGCGTCGAGCAGCGCCTGCACGCCCTTGTTCTTGAAGGCGGAGCCGCAGAAGACCGGGATCATCTTGCTGTTGATCGTGCCGATGCGCAGGCCGTCCAGCACCTCGGACTCGGCGAGCTCGCCGTTCTCGAGGTACTTGTTCATGAGCTCCTCGGTCGCCTCGGCGGCCGACTCGATCATGAACTCGCGCGCCTTCTTCGCCTTCTCGGCGAGGTTCGCGGGGATGTCGCGGTATTCGAACTTCATGCCCTGGGACTCCATGTCCCAGTAGATGGCCTTCATCTTGACGAGGTCGACCACGCCCTCGAACGCGTCTTCGGCGCCGATCGGCAGCTGCATCGGAACGGGGTTCGCGTTCAGGCGCGCCTTGAGCTGGCCCACGACCTTGTCGAAGTCGGCACCGGCGCGGTCCATCTTGTTGACGAACGCCACGCGCGGCACGCCGTACTTGTTGGCCTGGCGCCAGACGGTCTCGGACTGCGGCTGCACGCCACCGACGGCGCACAGCACGAACACGGCACCGTCGAGCACGCGCAGCGAACGCTCGACTTCGATCGTGAAGTCGACGTGCCCGGGCGTGTCGATGATGTTGAAGCGATGCTCGGGGAACGAGCGATCCATGCCCTTCCAGAAGCAAGTGGTCGCAGCAGACGTGATCGTGATGCCACGCTCCTGCTCCTGCTCCATCCAGTCCATGGTGGCAGCGCCCTCATGGACTTCACCGATCTTGTGAGCCTTGCCGGTGTAGAACAGGATGCGCTCGGTCGTCGTCGTCTTGCCGGCATCGATGTGAGCCATGATGCCGAAGTTGCGATAACGGTCGATTGGCGTATTACGGGCCACGTTCATTCCTAACTTGTTCGCTTACCAGCGGTAATGCGCGAAGGCCTTGTTGGCCTCGGCCATGCGATGCGTTTCTTCGCGCTTCTTGACGGCGCCGCCGCGGTTTTCGGCCGCGTCCAGCAACTCGGCAGCGAGCTTGCGCGGCATCGAGGTTTCGCCGCGCTTGCGCGCCGCCTCGATCACCCAGCGCATCGCCAGCGCGTAACGACGGCTCGAGCGAACCTCGACCGGCACCTGGTACGTCGCACCACCGACGCGGCGGGACTTCACCTCGACCGCCGGAGCGACGTTGTTCAGCGCCTTCTCGACGAGGTCGACCGGAGCGGCGTGCTTCTCGCCGATATGGTCGAGCGCGCCGTAGACGATCTTCTCGGCCACGGACTTCTTGCCGCTCTTCATCACCATGTTGATGAAACGAGCGACCATCTCGCTGCCGTGCTTGGGATCCGGCAGCTTCGTGCGCGTGGGAGTGAAACCTTTTCTCGACATGGGATCAGCCTTGCTGTCTTTGAGGGGCCTGGAAATCAGGCCTTCGGGCGCTTGGCGCCGTACTTGGAGCGGCTCTGGCGGCGCTTGGCGACACCGGCCGCGTCGAGCGAGCCGCGCACCGTGTGGTAGCGCACGCCCGGGAGATCCTTCACGCGGCCGCCGCGAATCAGCACGACCGAGTGTTCCTGCAGGTTGTGACCTTCGCCGCCGATGTAGCTGATGACCTCGAAGCCGTTCGTGAGACGAACCTTCGCGACCTTGCGCAGCGCGGAGTTCGGCTTCTTCGGCGTCGTGGTGTAGACGCGGGTGCAGACGCCACGCCGCTGCGGGCAGTTGGCGAGTGCCGGAGATGCGCTCTTGTACGTCTTCGGACGACGCGGCTTGCGCACCAACTGATTGATCGTCGACATGGATTCCAGGCCCTAAGAAACAAAAGACAGGCCGGATAAAATCCGGCCTGTCAGACTTGAGACTTTGACAGAGATATTTGAGGCTGTCAACCGCTCAGCCCACATCCATGTGACCGAACACGAGGCGCCATCCTGGTCCTCTTTTCGGTTTTAGTGCAGCGCTGCCGTCAAGTGTCGTCGGAAGACGATTCCTCTGCCAATGGCTCCGCAAAAGTTACCCCGGCTCCGGTGCCGAACGAACCGAGCTCTGCTTCGGCCAGCTCCGCACCCGGACGGCGCCGCTTGGCGTGGTACGCCAAGCCAGTGCCAGCCGGAATCAAGCGCCCAACAATAACGTTTTCCTTGAGCCCCCGCAAGGTGTCGCGGGTGCCGCGGACCGCCGCTTCGGTCAGCACGCGGGTCGTTTCCTGGAACGAGGCCGCCGAGATGAACGACTCCGTCGCCAGGGACGCCTTCGTGATGCCGAGCAGCACCGGTTCGTACCGCGCCGGACGCTCGTTGCGCGCCTGCGCGCGGCCGTTTTCCTCGATCGCCCGCATGCGGTCGGCCTGCTCGCCACGCAGGAAGCGCGTGTCGCCGGCGTCCGTGATCTCGACCTTGCGCAGCATCTGGCGAATGATCGTCTCGATGTGCTTGTCGTTGATCTTCACACCCTGCAGGCGATAGACGTCCTGGATTTCCTTGACGAGATAGCCGGCGAGCGGCTCCACGCCGAGGAGACGCAGGATGTCGTGCGGGTTGGGCTCGCCGTCCACGACGGTCTCGCCCTTCTCGACGTGTTCGCCCTCGAACACGATGACGTGGCGCCACTTCGGGATGAGCTCCTCGTGGGTTTCGCCGTCCTTGTCGGTGATCAGCAGGCGCTGCTTGCCTTTCGTGTCCTTGCCGAAGCTGATGATGCCGGTCGTTTCCGCGAGGATCGCCGGCTCCTTCGGCTTGCGCGCCTCGAAGAGGTCGGCGACGCGCGGCAGACCGCCCGTGATGTCGCGGGTCTTCGAGGTTTCCTGCGGGATACGCGCCACGACGTCGCCGACGCCCACGGCCGAGCCGTCCTGCAGCGAGACGATGGCGCCCGCCGGCAGGAAGTACTGTGCCGGGATGTCGGTGCCGGGCAGCTTCAGGTCCTTGCCCTTCTTGTCCTCGATGCGAACCATCGGACGCAGGTCCTTGGCCGCGCTGCCGCGGCGCTTCGGATCGGCGACGACGGCCGACTGCAGGCCGGTGAGCTCGTCGATCTGCTCCTGCACCGTGACGCCGTCGATGAAGTCGAGGAAGCGGATGACGCCCGAGACTTCCGAGACGATCGGATGGGTGTGCGGATCCCAGTTCGCGACGACCTGGCCGGCCTTGACGGACGCGCCGTCCTTGGCGGTGATGCTCGCGCCGTACGGAACGCGGTAACGCTCGCGCTCGCGGCCGTGCGCGTCCATCACCGACAGCTCGCCCGAGCGCGAAACCGCGACGAGGTGGCCGGCGGAATGCTGCACCGTCTTGAGGTTGTTGAACTTGAGCGTGCCGGTCGTCTTGACCTGCACGTTGTCCACGGCGGCGGCACGCGAAGCGGCACCACCGATGTGGAACGTACGCATGGTCAGCTGCGTGCCCGGCTCGCCGATCGACTGCGCCGCGATGACGCCGACGGCCTCGCCGATGTTCACCTTGTGGCCACGCGCCAGGTCGCGGCCGTAGCACGCCGCGCAGATGCCGAAGCGCGATTCGCACGTGATCGACGAACGGACCTTGATGGTCTGCACGCCCTGCGCCTCGAGGCGCTCGACACCCTTCTCGTCGAGCAGCTCGTTGCGCGTGACCACCGGCTTGTCGTCGTTGCCCGGCACGTACACGTCCTCGGCCACGAGGCGACCGAGCACGCGGTCGCGCAGCGGCTCGACGACGTCGCCGCCTTCGACGATCGCGGTCATCGTGAAGCCGTTCGTCGTGCCGCAATCCGGCTCCGTCACGACCACGTCCTGGGCGACGTCGACGAGGCGACGCGTCAGGTAACCCGAGTTCGCCGTCTTGAGCGCGGTGTCGGCGAGACCCTTGCGCGCGCCGTGCGTCGAGATGAAGTACTGGAGGACGTCGAGGCCTTCGCGGAAGTTCGCCTTGATGGGCGTCTCGATGATCGAGCCGTCCGGCTTGGCCATCAGGCCGCGCATGCCGGCGAGCTGGCGGATCTGCGCCGCGCTACCACGCGCGCCGGAGTCGGCCATGATGAAGATCGAGTTCATCGACTTCTGCTCGACGGTCTCGCCCTTGGCGTTCGTCGTCTTCTCGGTGCCGATGCCCTTCATCATCGCCTGCGCCACCTGCTCGTTCGTGCGAGACCAGATGTCGACGACCTTGTTGTAGCGCTCGCCGGCGGTCACGAGACCCGAAGCGAACTGCTCCTGGATCTCGGTGACTTCCTTCTCGGCGCCCTCGAGGATGTGCTTCTTCTCGTTCGGGATCGTGAGGTCGTTGATGCCGATGGAGACGCCTGCGCGCGTCGCGAAGCGGAAGCCCGTGTACATGAGCTGGTCCGCGAACACGACCGTCTGCTTCAGGCCCAGCTCGCGATAGCAGGCGTTGATCAGGCCGGAGATGGCCTTCTTCGTCAGCACCTGGTTGATCAGCTGGAAACCCAGGCCCTCCGGCAGGATTTCGGCCAGCAGCGCACGACCGACGGTCGTGTCGTAGATCGACGTCTTGTTCGAGCGGCTCTTGTCGGGCGCGACCACGACTTCGCGGATGCGGACCTTGACCTTCGCGTGCAGCTCGACGGCACGGCTCTCGTAGGCACGATGCACTTCGGCGAGGTCCGAGAAGACCATGCCTTCGCCGCGCGCGTTCACGAGGTCGCGCGTCATGTAGTAGAGGCCGAGCACGACGTCCTGCGTCGGGACGATGATCGGGTCGCCGTTCGCGGGCGAGAGGATGTTGTTCGACGACATCATGAGCGCGCGTGCTTCCAGCTGCGCCTCGAGCGACAGCGGCACGTGCACGGCCATCTGGTCGCCGTCGAAGTCGGCGTTGAACGCGGTGCAGACGAGCGGATGCAGCTGGATCGCCTTGCCCTCGATCAGCACGGGCTCGAACGCCTGGATGCCGAGGCGGTGCAGCGTCGGCGCGCGGTTCAGCAGCACCGGATGCTCGCGGATCACCTCTTCCAGGATGTCCCAGACCTCGGCGCTCTCACGCTCGACGAGCTTCTTCGCCGCCTTGATCGTCGTGGCGAGGCCACGGCGCTGCAGCTTCGAGAAGATGAACGGCTTGAACAGCTCGAGCGCCATCTTCTTCGGCAGGCCGCACTCGTGCAGCTTCAGCGTCGGGCCGACCACGATGACCGAACGGCCGGAGTAGTCGACGCGCTTGCCGAGCAGGTTCTGGCGGAAGCGGCCCTGCTTGCCCTTGATCATGTCGGCGAGCGACTTGAGCGGGCGCTTGTTGGTACCGGTGATCGCGCGGCCGCGGCGGCCGTTGTCGAGCAGCGCGTCGACGGCCTCCTGCAGCATGCGCTTCTCGTTGCGCACGATGATGTCGGGCGCATTCAGCTCGAGCAGGCGCCGCAGGCGGTTGTTGCGGTTGATGACGCGACGGTAGAGGTCGTTCAGGTCCGACGTCGCGAAGCGGCCGCCATCGAGCGGCACGAGCGGGCGCAGGTCCGGCGGCAGCACCGGCAGCACGGTCAGCACCATCCACTCGGGCTTGTTGCCGGACTCGATGAACGACTCGACGAGCTTCAGGCGCTTCGACAGGCGCTTCAGCTTGGTGTCGGAGCTGGTGTTGCCCATGTCCTCGCGGATCTTGACCATCTCTGCGGCGAGGTCGATCGTGCGCAGCAGCTCATAGACGGCCTCGGCGCCCATGCGGGCGTCGAACTCGTCGCCGTGCTCCTCGATCGCCTCGAGGTACATCTCGTCGGTCAGCAGCTGGCCGCGCTGCATCGGCGTGATGCCGGGCTCGACGACCACGAAGGCCTCGAAATACAGCACCCGCTCGATCTCGCGCAGTGTCATGTCGAGCATCAGGCCGATGCGCGACGGGAGCGACTTCAGGAACCAGATGTGCGCGGTCGGGCTCGCGAGCTCGATGTGGCCCATGCGCTCGCGGCGCACCTTCGACTGCGTGACCTCGACGCCGCACTTCTCGCAGACGACGCCGCGGTGCTTCAGGCGCTTGTACTTGCCGCACAGGCACTCGTAGTCCTTGATCGGCCCGAAGATCTTGGCGCAGAACAGGCCGTCGCGTTCCGGCTTGAAGGTGCGGTAGTTGATGGTCTCGGGCTTCTTCACCTCGCCGAACGACCAGCTGCGGATCTTCTCCGGGCTGGCCAGGCCGATCTTGATGGCATCGAAATGCTCATCCGGGGTGAACTGCTTGAAAAGGTCGAGTAGTCCCTTCATGCATCTGCTCCTTAATTGCGTTCCAGTTCAATGTCGATGCCAAGGGAGCGGATCTCCTTGACCAGGACGTTGAACGATTCGGGCATGCCGGCTTCGATGGCGTGCTCGCCCTTGACGATGCTCTCGTAGACCTTGGTGCGGCCGTTCACGTCGTCGGACTTCACCGTCAGCATCTCCTGCAGGATGTAGCTGGCGCCATAGGCTTCGAGCGCCCAGACTTCCATTTCGCCGAAACGCTGGCCGCCGAACTGCGCCTTGCCGCCCAGCGGCTGCTGCGTCACCAGGCTGTACGGGCCGGTGGAACGCGCGTGCATCTTGTCGTCGACCAGGTGGTGCAGCTTCAGCACGTGCATGTAGCCCACGGTCACCGGGCGCTCGAAGGCTTCGCCGCTGCGCCCGTCGTGCAGCGTGGCCTGCGTGCGCGAGGCGGTCAGCCCCTTGACCGCGGCCAGGTCGTCCGGGTAGGCCAGCTTCAGCATCGCGCGGATTTCTTCTTCCGCGGCACCGTCGAACACCGGCGTGGCGAAGGGCACGCCCTGTTGCAGGTTGCGCGCCATCTCCAGGATGTTGTCGTCGCTCATCGCGTCGAGCTGCGCCGGTTTGCCGCCGGACTTGTTGTACAGCTCGTCGAAGAACTTGCGCAGTTCCGCCGTCCTTTCGTGAATACGCGCCTCGCGCTGCAGCAGGTCGCCGATGCGCTGGCCGATGCCCTTGCCGGCCCAGCCCAGGTGCACTTCGAGCACCTGCCCGACGTTCATGCGCGAAGGCACGCCCAGCGGGTTGAGCACGATGTCGCAGGGCGTGCCGTCGGCCATGTAGGGCATGTCCTCGACCGGGACGATCTTGGAGACCACACCCTTGTTGCCGTGGCGGCCGGCCATCTTGTCGCCGGGCTGCAGGCGGCGCTTGACGGCGAGGTAGACCTTCACCATCTTCAGCACGCCGGCGGGCAGCTCGTCGCCCTGCGTCAGCTTCTTGCGCTTCTCCTCGAAGGCGAGGTCGAAGCTGTGGCGCGTCTGCTCGAGCGAGTTCTTGATCGACTCGAGCTGGTTGGCCACGTCGTCGTCGGCCGGGCGGATGTCGAACCAGTGGTACTTCTCGACCGAGGCGAGGTAGGCCTTGTCGATGGTCGTGCCCTTGGCGATCTTCTGCGGGCCGCCGTTGGCCGTCTTGCCGGCCAGCAGCTTCTCGATGCGGTCGAAGGCGTCGGCCTCGACGATGCGCAGCTGGTCGTTCAGGTCGAGGCGGTAGCGCTTGAGCTCGTCGTCGATGATCTGCTGGGCGCGCTTGTCGCGCTGGATGCCTTCGCGGGTGAAGACCTGCACGTCGATGACGGTGCCGCTGGTGCCCTGGTCGACACGCAGCGAGGTGTCCTTCACGTCGCTGGCCTTCTCGCCGAAGATCGCGCGCAGCAGCTTCTCTTCCGGCGTCAGCGTGGTCTCGCCCTTGGGCGTGACCTTGCCCACCAGCACGTCGCCGGGGTTGACCTCGGCGCCGATGTAGACGATGCCCGACTCGTCCAGCCGCGCCAGCTGCTGCTCCGACAGGTTCGGGATGTCGCGCGTGATTTCTTCGCTGCCCAGCTTGGTGTCGCGCGCCATCACCACCAGCTCCTCGATGTGGATCGAGGTGTAGCGGTCGTCGGCGACGACCTTCTCGCTGATCAGGATCGAGTCTTCGAAGTTGTAGCCGTTCCAGGGCATGAACGCGACCAGCATGTTCTGGCCCAGCGCCAGTTCGCCCAGGTCGGTGGAAGCGCCGTCGGCGACGACGTCGCCCTTGGCCACCGCGTCGCCGCGCTTGACGATCGGGCGCTGGTGGATGTTGGTGTTCTGGTTGCTGCGCTGGTACTTGATCAGGTTGTAGATGTCGACGCCGACCTCGCCCGCCGCGGTCTCGTTGTCGTTGACGCGGATGACGATGCGGTTGGTGTCGACGTAGTCGACCACGCCGCCGCGGCGCGCCGTGACCACGGTGCCGGAGTCGACCGCGGCGACGCGCTCGACGCCGGTGCCGACCAGCGCCTTCTCGGGACGCAGCGTGGGCACCGCCTGGCGCTGCATGTTGGCGCCCATCAGCGCGCGGTTCGCGTCGTCGTGCTCGAGGAAGGGCACCAGCGAGGCGGCCACCGAGACGATCTGCGTCGGCGCCACGTCCATGTACTGGATGCGTTCCGGCGAGGTCAGGATCGATTCGCCGTTGTCGCGCGCGCTGACCAGCTCGTCGATCAGCTTGCCGTCCTTGTCGAGCGTGGCGTTGGCCTGCGCGATGACGTACTTGCCTTCCTCGATGGCCGAGAGGTAGTCGATCTGGTTGGTGACCTTGCCGTCGGCCACGCGGCGGTACGGCGTCTCGAGGAAGCCGTACTCGTTGAGCTGCGCGTACAGGGCCAGCGAGTTGATCAGGCCGATGTTCGGGCCTTCCGGCGTCTCGATCGGGCAGATGCGGCCGTAGTGCGTCGGGTGCACGTCGCGCACCTCGAAGCCGGCGCGCTCGCGCGTCAGGCCGCCCGGGCCGAGGGCCGACACGCGACGCTTGTGCGTGACCTCGGACAGCGGGTTGTTCTGGTCCATGAACTGCGACAGCTGCGAGGAGCCGAAGAACTCCTTGATCGCGGCGGCCACGGGCTTGGCGTTGATCAGCTCCTGCGGCGTCAGGCCCTCCGACTCGGCCAGCGACAGGCGCTCCTTCACCGCGCGCTCGACGCGCACGAGGCCGACGCGGAACACGTTCTCGGCCATTTCGCCGACCGAACGCACACGGCGGTTGCCCAGGTGGTCGATGTCGTCGACCGTGCCCTTGCCGTTGCGGATGTCGATGAGCACCTTCAGCACGTCGAGGATGTCGTCGTTGCTGAGGACGCCCGCGCCCGTGATCTCCTTGCGGCCCACGCGACGGTTGAACTTCATGCGGCCCACGCCCGACAGGTCGTAGCGCTCCAGCGTGAAGAACAGGTTCTGGAACAGGTTCTGCGCGGCGTCCTTCGTCGGCGGCTCACCGGGACGCATCATGCGGTAGATCTCGACGAGCGCTTCGAGCGGCGTGCGCGTCGGGTCGATGCGCAGCGTGTTCGAGACGTACGGACCACGATCGAGGTCGTTCACGAACAGCGTGCCGATCGTCTCGATGCCGGCCTTGCGGAACGCGGCCAGGTGGTTGTCGTTGATCTCGTCGTTCGCGGACGCGAGCAGCTCGCCCGTCTTCGTGTCGACGACGTCGTGCGACAGGATGCGGCCGAGCAGGTACTCGTCCGGCACCTCGAGGGAACGGATCTTCGCCGTCTGCAGCGCACGGACGTGGCGCGTCGTGATGCGCTTGCCGGCCTCGACGATCACCTCGTCGCCGACCCGGATGTCGAACGCGGCGGTTTCACCGCGCAGGCGCTCGGGGATCAGCGTGAGCTCGGCACCGCCCTTCTTGTGCAGGACGAACTCGTTGATCTCGAAGAACGTCTTGAGCATCTGCTCGTTCGTGAAACCGAGCGCGCGCAGCAGGATCGTCACCGGCAGCTTGCG
>CALKUS010000273.1 GCA_937996755.1 uncultured Pseudomonadota bacterium
TATCGTGGCACCAAGTCTGCCGTAATTTGCCCCGACTATTCGGAAGCCGCGAAGTTCGGCGACATCTGGCTCAGCGTGAAGCAGGGCACGGATGCCGCGCTCGCGATGGCGATGGGTCACGTGATCCTGCGCGAGTTCCACCTCGACGCCAAGAGCGAGTACTTCGACAAGTACGTCCGCGAGACCACCGACTTCCCCGTCCTCGTCGTGCTCGATGCGCGCGCCGACGGCAGCTACGTCAACGGCCGCTTCCTGCGGGCCGCCGACCTCGAAGGCGGCGCCGGCCAGGCGAACAACCCCGAGTGGAAGACGCTCGCGTTCGACGAGAAGACCGGGAATCTCATCGTCCCGAACGGCTCGATCGGCTTCCGCTGGGGCGAGAAGGACAGCCTCGTCGGCAAGTGGAACCTGGAGCCGCGCGAGTCGCTGACCGGTGCCGACGCGCAGTTCCGCCTGTCCGTGAACGAGATCCGCGACGCGGTCGTGCCGGTCGCGTTCCCGTACTTCGGCGCCACCAAGCACCCGCACTTCGCGCACACGAACCACGACGAGATCCAGATCCGCAACGTCCCGGCCAAGAAGGTCAGGCTCGCCGACGGCAGCGAGGCGCTGGTCGCGACCGTCTACGACCTGACGCTCGCGCAGTACGGCCTGGATCGCGGCCTCGGCGGCGGCAACGTCGCGGCGAGCTTCGACGACGACGTGCCGTACACGCCGGCCTGGCAGGAGAAGATCACCGGCGTGCCGCGCGCGCAGGTCATCGCCGTCGCCCGCCAGTTCGCCGAGAACGCCGACAGGACGCACGGCCGGTCCATGATCATCATCGGCGCCGCGATGAATCACTGGTACCACATGGACATGAATTACCGCGGCGTCATCAACCTGTTGATGATGTGCGGCTGCATCGGTCAGAGCGGCGGCGGCTGGGCGCACTACGTCGGTCAGGAGAAGCTCCGCCCGCAGACCGGCTGGACCGCGCTCGCGTTCGCGCTCGACTGGAACCGCCCGCCGCGGCACATGAACGGCACCTCGTTCTTCTACATCCACTCCAGTCAGTGGCGGCACGAGAAGCTCGCGATGAGCGAGATCCTCTCGCCGCTCGCCGACCCGAAGGACTGGCAGGGCACGCAGATCGACTACAACGTGCGCTCCGCGCGCATGGGCTGGCTGCCGACCGCGCCGCACTTCAACGTCAACACGCTGAAGTTCGCGAAGGAAGCCGTCGCCGCCGGCAAGGCGCCGGTCGAGCACCTGGTCGCGGGCCTGAAGTCCGGCAAGGTCGACTTCGCGTTCGCCGATCCGGACAACCCGGTCAACTTCCCGCGCAACCTGTTCGTGTGGCGCTCGAACCTGCTCGGCTCCAGCGGCAAGGGCCACGAGTACTTCCTGAAGTACCTGCTCGGCACCACGCACGGCGTGCAGGGCAAGGATCTCGGCGAGGAAGGCGGCGAGAAGCCGCTGGAAGTGCAGTGGCGCGAGGGCGCGACCGGCAAGCTCGACCTGCTGGTGACGCTGGACTTCCGGATGTCCACGACCTGCATGTACTCGGACATCGTGCTGCCGACGGCGACCTGGTACGAGAAGAACGATCTCAACACCTCCGACATGCACCCGTTCATCCACCCGCTGTCGGCGGCCGTGGACCCGGCGTGGGAGTCGCGCACCGACTGGGACATCTTCAAGGGCATCGCCGAGAAGTTCTCCGAGGTCTGCCGCGGCCACCTCGGCGTCGAGCAGGACATCGTCGCGCTGCCGACCCAGCACGACACGCCGAACGAACTGGCGATGCCGGAGGTGCGCGACTGGAAGAAGGGCGAGTGCGAGCTGATCCCGGGCAAGACCGGACCGAGCCTCGTCGTCGTCGAGCGCGACTATCCGAACACGTTCAAGAAGTTCACGTCGGTCGGTCCGCTGCTGGACAAGCTCGGCAACGGCGGCAAGGGCATCTCGTGGAACACCGTGCATGAGGTCGAGGCGCTCGCGACGCTGAACTACACGGTGCTGGAGGACGGCGTCTCCAAGGGCCGGCCGCGCATCGACAGCGACATCGACGCCGCCGAGGTGATCCTGATGCTCGCCCCCGAGACCAACGGCCACGTCGCCGTGAAGTCCTGGGCGGCGCTGTCGAAGATCACCGGCCGCGACCACACGCACCTCGCGCTGCCGAAGGAACACGAGAAGATCCGCTACCGCGACATCCAGGCGCAGCCGCGCAAGATCATCTCCTCGCCGACCTGGTCGGGGCTGGAAGACGAGAACGTCTCGTACAACGCCGGCTACACCAACGTCCACGAACTGATTCCGTGGCGCACCGTCACCGGCCGCCAGCAGTTCTATCAGGATCACCCGTGGATGCTCGGCTTCGGCGAGGCCATGTGCGCGTACCGTCCGCCGGTGGACATGAAGGCGGCCGAACCGCTGCTCGGCAAGCGCCAGAACGGCAATCCGGAAATCGTGCTGAACTTCATCACCCCGCACCAGAAGTGGGGCATCCACAGCACGTACACGGACAACCTGCTGATGCTGACGCTGTCGCGCGGCGGTCCGATCATCTGGATCAGCGAGGTCGACGCGAAGAAGGCCGGCATCGAGGACAACGACTGGATCGAGGCCTTCAACCTCAACGGCGCGATCGCCGCCCGGGCCGTGGTCTCGCAGCGCGTGCCGGAAGGCATGTCGATGATGTACCACGCGCAGGAGAAGATCGTGAACACGCCCGGCTCGGAAGTCACCGGCACCCGCGGCGGCATTCACAACTCCGTGACGCGCACGGTGCTCAAGCCCACGCACATGATCGGCGGCTACGCGCAGCTGAGCTACGGCTTCAACTACTACGGCACGGTCGGCGCCAACCGCGACGAATTCATCGTCGTGCGCAAGATGGCGAAGATCGACTGGATGGATGAGGAAGTCGACTCCGACGCGCAGGCGGCGGGTCACTGAGACACCGAGGTTCAGGCAACCCGCGGCCCCCCCGGGGCCGCGGCGTGCGCCGCCGCGCGACTGCGCGCGAAACGACCGCGGTCGCGACCGAATTCCCGACGAGGAAGAGAGAAAATGAAAGTTCGTGCACAGATCGGCATGGTCCTGAATCTGGACAAGTGCATCGGCTGCCACACCTGCTCGGTGACCTGCAAGAACGTGTGGACCTCGCGCGAAGGCATGGAATACGCGTGGTTCAACAACGTCGAGACCAAGCCCGGCATCGGCTACCCGAAGGAATGGGAGAACCAGAAGAAATGGAACGGCGGCTGGACGCGCCGCAAGGACGGCAAGATCGAGCCGAAGATCGGCGGCAAGTGGCGCGTGCTCGCGAACCTGTTCGCGAATCCCGACCTGCCGGCCATCGACGACTACTACGAGCCCTGGGACTACGACTACGCGCACCTGCAGAACGCGCCCGAGTCGAAGGCGATGCCGGTCGCGCGCCCGCGCTCGGTGATCTCCGGCGAGCGCATGCAGAAGATCGAATGGGGTCCGAACTGGGAGGAAATCCTCGGCACCGAATTCGCGAAGCGCTCGAAGGACTACAACTTCGAAAACGTCCAGAAGGAAATCTACGGCGAATTCGAAAACACCTTCATGATGTACCTGCCGCGCCTGTGCGAGCACTGCCTGAATCCGGCCTGCGTCGCGGCGTGCCCGTCGGGTGCGATCTACAAGCGCGAGGAGGACGGCATCGTCCTGATCGATCAGGACAAGTGCCGCGGCTGGCGCATGTGCGTGTCGGGCTGCCCCTACAAGAAGATCTATTTCAACTGGTCGTCGGGCAAGTCGGAGAAGTGCACCTTCTGCTATCCGCGCATCGAGGCCGGCCAGCCGACGGTCTGCTCGGAGACCTGCGTCGGGCGCATCCGCTATCTCGGCGTCCTGCTCTATGACGCCGACCGGATCGAGGCCGCTGCCTCGACGATGAAC
>CALKUS010000274.1 GCA_937996755.1 uncultured Pseudomonadota bacterium
TGCCCTTCTCTCTACGCTGGTAGGGGGGAAAAGTCCGCGTCGCCGTGCAACGCAGACTGGATTTGGGCCAGCAACTCGGGCTGGTTGTCCTTGACGAACAGCAGGTAGTCCCCGCCGCCTTTGCGGACCTCCTGGGCCACGTCCCGGTGGGTGAACATGGCGTCCCCGGTCACCACCTTGCCCGCCAGGGGCAGCACCCCCAGCAGCCGCAACGCCGCCTTGTGCTCGTTGGTCTTGGCATCGACCCGGATCTGGGCGATCACGGCACTGGCGGCGGGGACGAAGGCACTGAGCAGGTGGATGCCGGGCGTCTCGCCGTCGGCCGACCCCCTCGAGGTCAACCAGGCGACGCTGTCGCGCGACCTGCGCAGTCTCGGAGTGGCGAAGCGAGCGGGTGCGGACGGCTCGACCTGGTACGAGCTGCCGGGGCCGGCGGGCGAATCGCTCGACCGCAGCCGGCAGATGCTGGACCTGAAGGTGTTCGTCAACGAAACGCGGCTCGCGCAGAACCTCGCGGTGGTGAAGACCCCGCCGGGCCATGCCAGCGCGGTCGCCCGGGCGATCGACATGCTGGAGTTCGAAGGACTCGTCGGCTCCGTGGCCGGCGACGACACGGTGCTCTGCGTGCTGCACGACACGGCGACCGCCAAGCGCTTCAAGCGTCATCTCGATTCCATCGCCCAGACCACAGGAGGTGCCCAGTGACTGCTCCCGCCATTCCCGCCGCCGCCCCCGTCGTCACCGACGCCCGCGGCCGACGAGTCGCACGGGTCGCCGTGCTCGGCGCCAGCGGTTACTCCGGCCAGGAGTTCATCCGGCTCGCCCTCCAGCACGACGGCGTCCAGATCGCCGCGCTGGTCTCGCGCGAGCACGCCGGCCGTCCGGCCGCCGAGCTCATGCCGGGCGTGGACGCGCGCGCCGCGGCCCTGCCCGAGCCGGTCACGCCGGATGCGCTGCCCGCGCTGTTCGAGGAAGGCGCGTTCGACACGCTCGTCGCCTGCCTGCCGCACGGCGCGTTCAAGGACTACTGCGCGGTGCACGGCGAGTGGATCTCGAAGCTCGCACGCGTGATCGACCTGTCGAGCGACTACCGCGACGGCGCCGACGGCTACGTCTACGGCCTGCCCGAGGCGTTCCGCGCCCCGATCGCGACCGCCACGCGCATCGCCAACCCCGGCTGCTACCCGACCGCCGCGACGCTCGCGCTGCTGCCCGCGCTCGAACTCGGCTGGCTCGGCGGACCGGTCAGCGTCACCGCGCTCTCCGGCGTCTCCGGCGCGGGCCGCAAGCCGGCGCTGCGCACGTCGTTCGTCGAGCTCGACGGCGGCGCCGCGATCTACAAGGCCGGCGAAGTGCACCAGCACGTGCCCGAGATGGCGCGCAACTTCGCGAATCTCTCGGCCGGCTCCACCGCCGCCTCGGCGGTCTCGTTCGTGCCGCAGCTGACGCCGATGGCGCGGGGCATCCTGCTCACCGCGACCGTCGCGCTCACGCACGCGGTCACGCCCGAGGACGCCCACGAGGCGTACGTGAAGCGCTACGCCAACGAGACGTTCGTGCGCGTGCTGCCGCAGGGCGAGTGGCCCGAGACGCGCGCGGTGCGCAACTCGAACCGCTGCGACGTGTCGGTCACGACCGTGCACGGCGGCCGCACGCTGCTCGCGACCACGGCGATCGACAACCTCGTGAAGGGCGCGGCCGGCCAGGCGCTGCAGAACCTCAACGTGCTGCTCGGCTGGCCCGAGGCGTGGGGCCTCCCGGTCCACGGCAACCCGTGGTGAAGTCGTACGCGGGAACCCTTCCCGTCCGTCCCGTCGTGATCAAGCTGGGTGGCCGCGCGCTCGAAGCGCCCGGCGCGCCGCAGGAGTTCGCGACCGCGCTGTCGCGCCTCGCGCATCCGGCCATCGTCGTGCACGGCGGCGGGGCCGAGGTCACGGCGTGGTGCGAGAAGCTGGGCCTCGAGTCGCGCTTCGAGAACGGCCTGCGGGTGACCGACCCGGTCAAGCTCGAGGTCGCGGTCGCCGTGCTCGCCGGGCTCGCGAACAAGCGGCTCGTCGCGGCGCTCAACCATGCCGACATGCGCGCCGTCGGGCTTTCGGGCGCGGACGACCGGCTGCTCGTCGCGCCGCGGCATCCGCAGTCGGACGTTCTCGGCGAGGTCGGGCACGATCCCCAGGTCAACCGCCGGCTGCTGCACCTGCTGCTGGCGGAGGGCTACACGCCGGTGATCGCGACCGTCGCGACGACGTACGCCGGACAGCTGCTCAACGTGAACGCGGACGACGCGGCCGCGGCGATCGCGCAGGCCGTGCACGCCAGCGATCTCGCGCTGCTCTCCGACACGCCCGGGCTCAAGCTCGACGGCGAGGTCGTGAGCGAGATCGTGGCCGGCGACTTCGACGCCACGCTCGCGAACCCGCAGGTCGCGGGCGGCATGCGTCCGAAGATCGCCGCCGCCGCCGCCGCGGTGCGCGCCGGAGTCTCGCGCGTGCACATCGCCGCGTGGCGCGGCCCCGAAACGCTCCACACACTCTTCCACGAACGCACGCACGGCACGCTGCTGCACGACGGCGCCGGCAGCGGCGCCGTAAGCGCCGCGAAGACGGAGGCGACCCATGGCTGATGCCCTCGTGACGGACACCTCGGCGCCCGCGGCGCCGGTCACTCCCGCGGCGTTCGCCGCCGAAGAGCCGCTGCTCTTCGCGCCGCTGTACCCGCTGCCGCGCCTGCAGCTCGTGAGCGGCAAGGGCGCGCGCGTCACCGACGTGAACGGGCGCGAGTACCTCGACTTCGTGAGCGGCATCGCGGTCAACGCGCACGGCCACGCCCCGGCGGGACTCGCCGAGGCGCTCGCCGCGCAGGCGGCGAAGCTCGTGCACACGTCGAACCTCTACACGAACGAGAACGGCGTCGAACTGGCGCGCGAGCTGACGCGCGCGACGGGCTACGACCGCGTGTTCTTCTGCAACTCGGGCACCGAAGGCATGGACGCCGCGATCAAGTTCGCGCGCGCCCGCGCCGGCGCGCTCGGCATGAAGGGGCGCGACATCGTCGCGTTCATGGGCGGTTTCCACGGCCGCACGGGCTTCGCGCTGTCGGCCACGCACACGCCGGCCTACCGCGCGCCCTTCGAGCCGCTCATTCCCGGCGTGCGCTTCGCTCCGTACAACGACCTCGCCGCGCTCACCGACGCGATCACGCAGGACGTCTGCGCGATCGTGGTCGAGCCCGTGCAGGGCGAGTCGGGCGCGGTGCCCGCGACGCGTGAGTTCCTGCAGGCGCTCCGCGCGCGCGCCACGGCGCTCGGCGCCGCGCTCATCTTCGACGAAGTGCAGACCGGCATGGGCCGCACCGGAACGCTGCTGGCACAGGAACAGTTCGGCGTGAAGGCCGACCTGACGGTGCTCAGCAAGGCGCTCGGCGCGGGCGTGCCCATCGGCGCCATTCTCATGACCGCCGAAGTCGCGCAGTGCCTTTCCCCCGGCATGCACGGCTGCACGTTCGGCGGCAATCCGCTCGCGACCGCCGCGGCGCGCTGGTCGCTGGCGCAGGTCACCACGCCGGGCTTCCTCGCGCGCGTGAACGAAGCGGCGGCGCTCCTCGCCGCCGGCGCGGACGCGATCGCCGCGAAGCATCCTGCGTCCGTGCGCGAAGCGCGCGGCATGGGACTGCTGCGCGCGCTGGACCTTTCACCGGACGCCGGCTTCCAGCCGGCCGAGCTGTTGGCGGAAGCGCGCGAACAGGGACTGCTGCTCGTGCGCGGCGGCGAACGCGCCGTGCGGCTGCTGCCGCCGCTCGACGTGACGAACGAAGACATTTCCGAAGCGCTGTCGCGGCTCGACGCGGCGCTCACGGTTCTCGAAACGCGAGCGAACGACAAGGGAGAAGCAAAGTGAGCAACGACCGGCGCAAGGTGAAGAAGGCGGCTCTCGCGTATTCGGGCGGTCTCGACACGAGCATCATCGTGCCGTGGCTGAAGGAGCACTACGGCGCGACGTGCCTCGAGGCGCTGAAGCTGCGCGTGATGACCTCGCCGAGTACCGCTTCGCTGACGCTGCAGCAACCGCTGAACAACATCGGGCGGCTCGCGATCATGGCCACGGCCGCCGCACTCGGTGGGGCCGGCGAGACGATGACCACGCCACTGCACGACGAGGCACACGCACTGCCAAGCGAGGAGGCGATCCGCGTCGGCGCGGCGATCCAGCATCTGGTCGCGCACGAGACCGGAGTCGCGGACACCATCGACCCGCTGGCCGGGTCGTATTACGTCGAATCGCTGACGCGGCGCATCGAGGACGAGTCATTCGCGGAGATCAGGCACATCCTCGCGCTGGGCGGGGCACTGCGCGCGATCGAGCAGGGCCATTCCCAGCGCGAGCTGGCAACGAGCAGTTCCGGCGCCAGCGTGCGCTCGAGGACGGCAGCCGCAAGCAGGTCGGCGTGAACCACCTCGTCGTCGAACAGGAGCAGCGCGAGATCGGGATCTGGCGGCTCGAGCACGACATGGAGGAACAGCAGATCGCGAAGTTGCGCGCACTGCGCGCGCGGCGGGATACGCCGGCGGTGCAGAAGGCGCTCGAGCGTGTGCGCGAAGCTGCTCGCAGCGGTGAGAACCTCGTCGAACCGTGCCTGGCGGCAGTGCGCGTGTACGCGACACACGGCGAGATCTGCGACGCGATGCGTGA
>CALKUS010000275.1 GCA_937996755.1 uncultured Pseudomonadota bacterium
AGGTTGAACGTGCCGCTGACGTTGATGATCGTCGTGTTGCCGGGGCCGCCCGGCAACTGGTTCGCGGCCAGGATGGCATTGCGCAATCCCGTGATGTCGCCGGGCGCCACGTCGACCGTGGTGTCGGCCGACACGGCCGGCGCAGCCGCCAGGAAGGCCAGCAGGCAGGCACGTTTGAAAAGGACCGCGAACGAACGCATGGGCAGCTCCAGTTCCCGCGCGGTTGGCGCGGTGCTGGCTACCCATGCGATTTTTCTCGGCGAATCGCGCCAGCGATCAGCGCACCTCGCTCACGACGGCGTAGATGGCCTGTCCCGGCCGCACCGTGCAGCGCACGGCCTGCGGCACGAAGCTCGCCGCGTCGACCGGCAGGTCCGCGGTGCCGATCCACGGCCGGTCGGCCACGCTCGTGACGAGCACGGCGCGCGACGGCGTGGCCGGCCACGCGTTGAGGAAGTAGCACTTTCCCCAGCGCCGCGCGTCGTCGTAGTACGTCACCGATGCACCCGTCATCACCGTGCCGGGCGGCACGGCTGGCAACTGGCACACGACCGTTGCGTTCTGGTCGGCGGTGCCGGGTGCTGCGTGGATGTTGCGCGCGCTGCCGTCGCGGAAATCGAGCTCGTCGGCGTCGCTCGCCGTGGCCGGCTGGCACGCGACGCCGGCGTGGAAGAGGATGGCATCGGCCTTCGCGCTACCGCACGCGAACAGGCCCAGGAACACGATGGCGGTCGGCACTTTCATGGCACGCACTCCGTGGTGGGTGCGCATGAAACGCGGGATTCGCCCGGATCGTGCCACCGGGCACGAAGCGGCAGCCGCGCCCGGGCGCGGCACGCCTTCGATCGATCGTCCACCCCGTCCGCGCGCAAGGTGGCGTGATGCGGTGACGCGCCGCCGTCGCCCGCGAGCAGGCCGGCTGCACGGCCCGGGCGATCACGAATGTCCAGCAGCGCAGCCGTTTGCCGTAGACCCGGACAGGCGACGAACGCGTCGCCGGCAATGCGCGTGACAGGGGACGCGCCGACCACACGGGAGCGCTTCGTGGCCAGGCTGGTTTCCCTTGCATTCGCCTGCGGGCTGTTGCCGTTGCTGTGCCTGCTCCCTGCGCCGGCGCACGCGCAGTTCCCCGCGCCGCTGTCGGCGCCGAACCTCGACCTGACCGGCCCGCCGTTCGCGCGCGCGATCGCGCGCCTGCCCGACGGCAGGATCGTGGTGGCCGCGCCGTTCTTCCGCGTGAACGGCCAGCCGCGCGCGCAGCTGGTGCGCCTGCTGCCGGACGGCAACATCGACACCAGCTGGAACCCCGCGCCGAACGGCCCGGTTTCCGCGCTGTACGTCGATGCGACCGGCCGCCTGTACGTCGGCGGCAACTTCACCGCGATCGCGGGCCAGCCGCGCACGCGGCTCGCGCGCTTCGACGCAGCCGGCACGCTCGACACGGCATGGCTCGCGACGACGAACGCGAACGTGAACGCGTTCGCCCCGGGCATCGCTGGCGAGATCTGCATCGGTGGCGCGTTCACGCAGGTCAACGGCACGACGCGCAACCGGCTGGCCTGCGTCGCCGAGCTCGACGGCGCCTTGAACCAGGCCTGGAATCCCGACGCGAACGGCACCGTGTCGGCGCTGCTCAACGCGAACAATTCGCTCTACGTCGGCGGCTTCTTCACCCAGGTCGGCACCACGCCGCGTGGTCGCGCCGCACGCGTCGCGCTCACCGGCGTCGGCGCCGTCGGAACCTGGGACCCGAACCCGAACGGCAATGTGTCCGCCATCATCGTCGCGAACGGCGGGCAGTTGTACGTGAGCGGCTCGTTCCAGGGCATCGCCGCCACGGCGCGCCCGGGCGTGGCGCGCGTCGACGCGACGAGCGGCGCGATCGACGCCGCGTTCGCGCCGACCGGCACGAACGTATCGATCATGCCGTGCCTCGCGCTCGACGGCAGCGGCGGCGTCTACGTCGCCGGCAGCTTCACCGGCATGGGCGGCCAGCCGCGCCTGAACGCCGCGCGCCTGTCGGGCACGAACGGCGCGGCGATCGCCGGCTGGAATCCCGGCATCGAGTATGGCGCCGTCACCGCGTGCGTCGCGGAGCCGAACGGCGACCTCGTGCTCGCCGGCCAGTTCGCCGCGGCCGGCAACGGCGAGCACCTCGGTATCGCGCGCATCTTCGCGAACGGCGGCGTCGACCCGCAGTTCAACACGGCGCTCGAGACGAATGCGAACGCGTTCGCGATCGCGCGCGTGCCCGGCGACGGATCGCTGATCGTCGGCGGCGAGTTCGCGCGCGCGAGCGGCCTGATCCGTCGCAACCTCGTGCGCATCACGCCGGCGGGAACGATCGACCCGAACTGGAATCCTTCCACGGACGTGCAGGTGCGCGCGGTTTCGGTCGATGCACTCGGGCGTGTCTACGTCGGCGGTTCCTTCGCGCGCGTGAACAACACCGCGAGGAACGGGCTCGCACGGCTGCTCGCCACGGCGGACGGCGCACCGGACACCACGTGGAACCCGCCGGCGAACGGCTCGCTCAACCGCATGCTCCTGCGTCCGGAAGGCCTGTACGTCGTCGGGGGCGCGGGCACCGTCAGCTACCTCGCGCGCGTTTCGACCGGCGCAACCGCCACGGTGGACACCGCGTGGAATCCCGCGCTCGACGGCTTCCCGACCGACCTCGTGGCCACGCTCGACGGCAGCCTCGTCGTGGTCGGCGCTTTCGCGAACGCCGGCGGCCTGCCGCGCGCGGGCATCGCGAAGATCGGCACGGGCGCGACGGCGGTCGTCGATCCCGTGTGGGCGCCGCAGGTGACGCTGTCGGTCGCCAACACGCTGCAGCTCACCGAGTTCGACAATTCGATCTACCTCACGGGCGAGATCACCGCCGTCAACGGCGTCGGCCGCACGCGCCTCGCGAAGATTTCCGCGGTCGGATCGGGCGCGCTCGACACCGCGTGGGCGCCGACGCTGACCGCCACGCAGGGTTACGGCTTGCGGATCAGGGCCGATTCGTCGCACGTGTACGTCGCGGGCAACGCGGGCGGCGGATTCTTCCGCCCGTTCCTGCAGCGCTACGGCACGAACGACGGCGTGTGGGACACGACCTGGCGACCGCAGCCGGACGGCGGCTTGTTCGACGTGCTCATCGAGCCGCAACGCGTGTGCGTCGCCGGCTTCGCGTTGCAGGTGCTCGGCGGCCAGGTGCGCCGCGGCTTCGGTTGCCTGCCGAAGACCGGTGTCGAGGACCTGTTCGAGGATTCGTTCGAATGACGCGCTTCAGCCGCGACGCGTGCGCCGCGGCTGGCGATCGTCGCGCGGCGGGCGCACGTCCTGCGCCTTCGGCGCGTTGCGCGGCAGCAGCTTGCCGAGCTCGGCCGGCGTGAGGTTGCGCCACGCGCCCACGCGCAGGTTGCCGAGCTGCACGTTGTCGATGCGCACGCGGCGCAGCTGCTGCACGGTGTAGCCGAACGCCTCGCACATGCGGCGGATCTGCCGGTTGAGCCCCTGCGTGAGGACGATCCGGAAGCCGAACTTCGCGATGCGCTCGACGCGGCAAGGGTTCGTCGACTCGCCGCGATCGAGCCGCACGCCGCCGGCCATGCCGGCGAGGAACTCGTTCGTCACGGGGCGATCGACGCCGACGAGGTATTCCTTCTCGTGGCGATTCTCCGCACGCAGGATCTCGTTGACGATGTCGCCGTCGTTCGTGAGCAGGATCAGCCCTTCCGAATCCTTGTCCAGGCGGCCGATCGGGTAGATGCGCTCGTGGTGGTCGACGAAGTCGACGATGTTGCCCTTCACGTGGCGCTCGGTGGTGCAGGTGATGCCGACCGGCTTGTTGAGCGCGATGTAGACGCGCACCTTCTCGCCGCCACGCGTCTTCGCGCGCACCACGCGGTTGTCGACGCGCACCTCGTCGCCGTCCTCGACCGTCGTGCCGATTTCGGCTTCCCGGCCGTTGACGCGCACGCGGCGCTCCTGGATCAGCCGGTCCGCCTCGCGGCGCGAGCAGATGCCGGTCTCGGCGATGTACTTGTTCAGGCGCATGGCCGCGATTCTAGGAGATGGCGGGGTGGCCCGCGCCTTCCGCTGCGCACGGCCGCGGAGTAACGTGCGAACGGGAACCTGCGACACCACTGCCGGGGAGTGGATGCCATGGATCCACGGAATTCCGCGCGTCGCCGCCTGCTCGAGTTCCTGCTCGCGAGCCCGCTGCTCGCCGGCGCCGGTCCGCTGCTGGCGCGCGACCGGCCCGATGCGATCCTCGTCCGCGACGCGCTCGACGCCGTCGACGTGTTCGACTTCGAGGCCGTCGCGAAAGCGACGCTGCCGGCGGCCCACTGGGGCTACCTCGCGACGGGCGTGGACGGCGACGCGACGCTGCGCGCGAACCGCCGCGCGATCGAGCGTCGCGCGCTGCGCACGCGGCGCATGGTGGACGTGTCGAAGGTCGATACCTCGATCGAGCTGTTCGGCGAGCGCTGGGACGCGCCGGTCTTCCTCTGCCCGGTCGGCAGCCAGCGCTGCTTCCATCCCGACGGCGAACTCGCGTCCGCGCGCGCCGCCGCCTCGCGGAAGACGCTGCAGGTGCTGTCGACCGTCACGACCACGCCCGTCGAGGAAGTGAACGCCGCGCGCGGGCAAGCGGTGTGGTTCCAGCTCTACCCCACGGACCAGTGGGCGATCACCGAAGCGCTCATCAGGCGCGCGGAAGCGGCGGGCTGCCCCGCCCTGGCCGTGACGGTGGACCTGCAGGGCGGCTCGAACCGCGTGACGCTCGCGAAGGCGCGACGCCGCGATACGCGCGACTGCCTCGCGTGCCACGGCTCCGACCCGATGAAGTCGCTGACCACGCTGAAACGCAAGCCGATGTTCGCGGGGCTGGACATGGACGCGTTCACCAGCCTGCAGCCGATGGACATGACCTGGAGCTTCCTCGACCGCATCCGCGACCGCTGGCCGCGCAAGCTGCTGGTCAAGGGCATCGTCGACGGCGAGGACGCGAAGCTCGCCGTGAAGCACGGCGTCGACGGCATCGTGGTCTCGAACCACGGCGGTCGTGCCGACGACGGGGGGCGCGGCACGCTCGACGGGCTCGTCGACGTGCTCGCCGGCGTGCGCGGCCGCGTGCCCGTGCTGGTCGACAGCGGATTCCGGCGCGGCAGCGACATCGCGAAGGCGCTCGCGCTCGGCGCCACCGCGGTCGGCGTGGGCAGGCCCTACATCTGGGGGCTGGCGTCGTTCGGCCAGGCCGGCGTGGAAGCCGTGCTCGACATCCTGCGCAGGGAGCTCGTGAACGCGATGCGGCACGCGGGTGCCACGCGCGTCGCCGAGCTGCGGCCGGACCTGGTGTTGCCGGCCTGAGCCGCGCCACTCGATTCGCAGCTTCTGCAATTCCGCCTGGCGCATCGGGGCTGGACAGGCTTCGATGCGCTCAATAGCGTCCGCCGGCTGGTGATCGCCCTCCTCGCTGCCGGAGTCCGTTCGATGAACTTCCGTCTGTTCGGCGCCGCATTGATCGCGCTCGCATCCGTCGCCGCGTCCGCCAGGTCGCTGGACGAAGAGCTGACGCCCGACACGTCGGTGCCCGTGCCGAAGCTCGAAGTCGACGCCACCGGTGCGCTCGTCGTCAAGGCGTCGCCCACCTCGTCCGAGCACGACTTCGACTACCTCGTCGGCAACTGGAAGCTCAGCAACCGCAAGCTGAAGGCGCGGCTGGAAGGTTCGAAGGAGTGGATTGCGTTCGAATCGCGCGTCGAGATGCACCAGATCCTCGACGGCCGCGGCAACATCGACAAGTACACCGACCATGCTTCGGGCAAACCCTACGAGGGCGTGGCATTGCGCCTGTTCGGTCCCGAGGAGAAGCTGTGGCGCATCTACTGGGCGGACGGCAACAGCGGCAAGCTGGATGTACCGGTGGTGGGCTCGTTCGCGAACGGAATCGGCCACTTCTTCGCGCGCGACACGTACAAGGGCCGGCCGATCGTCGTGGTGTTCCGCTGGGACGTCCGCGATCCGCAGCGGCCGATCTGGAGCCAGGCGTTCTCGGTCGACGAGGGTCGGACCTGGGAGTGGAATTCGATCAACGTGTCGGCGCGCGAGAAGTAGCGAGCGACGCATCGCGGCGCGCGATCGCGGGGATCGCGCAGCCGGCCCTGCCGGCGCGGGCGCCGACGGAATCGCCACGGAAGTTCCGCGAAACGGGCGCGTCCGCTACCCTGCGCGCGCCTTTCGATCCCGGATCCACGCCGTTGAAACCTGCAGAGAAGCATCCCGACCTGCTGGAGCGCGTACGCGCCGCCAGCGAGCTGCTCGAGTCCATCGCGGCCGACGGCAGCATGTCCACGCACATTCCCGACGACGACTGGGTGCGCCTGCGGCGCGCCGTGGCGCGGGTGCACAACCCGGACCGGCTCGAGCGCCGGCGCTGGCGCAGCGAGGCGAAGCGCGAGCGACGCGACGAGAAGAACCGGCGCGACGACGCGGTGCGCGACAACACGGGCATCCGCGCGCTGCGCCGCCAGACCGTGTTCCAGACGCCGAACTACTTCCCGCCGCAGGATTTCGTCGCGCAGGCTTCGGAGCAGGAGCACCACGCGCCGGAGCCGCTGCACTGCTACGTCTGCAAGCAGAAGTACACGCGCGTCCACCACTTCTACGACCAGATGTGCCCCACCTGCGCGCCGTTCAACTTCGACAAGCGCACCGAGCTCGCCGACCTGCGCGGCCGCGTCGCGCTGCTCACCGGCGGTCGCGTGAAGATCGGCTACCAGGCCGGCCTGAAGCTGCTGCGCTGCGGCGCGCGCCTGATCGTCACGACGCGCTTCCCGCGCGACTCCGCCGAGCGCTACGCGCGCGAGCCGGATTTCGAGCAGTGGGGCGACCGGCTGGAGATCTTCGGACTCGACCTGCGCGATACGCCCGGCGTGGAAGCGTTCTGCAGCGAGATGCTCGCGACGCGCGACCGGCTCGATTTCATCGTCAACAACGCGTGCCAGACCGTGCGTCGCCCGCCGCAGTTCTACGCGCACATGATGGCCGGCGAGACCGCGGCCGCCGCGCACATGCCGCAGCACGTACGCAGGCTGCTCGCGCACCCGGAGGCCAGACCCGAGGCCGCGGGCTCGGCGCTCGCCTCGCAGCAGACCGCGCGGCGCGCGCTCGCGGCCGAGCTGTCGCAGGTGCCCTTGCTGGACGAAGACCGCATCGCCGCGTCGCACCTGTTCCCGGAAGGCAAGCTCGACGCCGACCTGCAGCAGGTCGACCTGCGCGGCCGCAATTCGTGGCGGCTGCTGCTCGACGAAGTGTCGACGGTCGAGATGCTCGAAGTGCAGCTCGTGAACGCGGTCGCGCCGTTCCTGCTGAACGCGCGACTGAAGCCGCTCATGCTGCGCACGCCCGGCCGCGACAAGCACGTCGTGAACGTGTCCGCGGTCGAAGGCCAGTTCTACCGTCCGTTCAAGACCACGCGCCATCCGCACACGAACATGGCGAAGGCGGCGCTCAACATGATGACGCGCACGTCGGCGGCCGATTACCACGCCGACGGCATCCACATGAACAGCGTGGACACCGGCTGGGTGACCGACGAGGATCCGGCCGAGCTCGCCGAGCGCAAGGCGAAGGAAGAGCGCTTCCACCCGCCGCTCGACATCGTCGACGGCGCGGCGCGCATCTGCGACCCGATCATCGACGGCATCAACACCGGCCACCACGTGTGGGGCCAGTTCCTGAAGGACTACCACCCCGCCGACTGGTGAAGCGCAGGCACGCGCGTACTCAAGGACGGAATTCCCACGACCACATGCGGCCGTCCGCACCGTTGCTGGAATTCGCCACGCCGGCACCGCCGATCGCGTAGAACCGGTTTCCGATCGTCGCGCCGGCGAGTCCATGCACGGGCCGCGGCAGCTCGCCCTGGTTGCGCCACGCCGACTGGCCCGCGGTGTACACCTCGAACGACGGCTCGATGCGCACGGGCGGCGTGAACAGGTATTCGCCGCCCGCCACGAACACCTGGTCGCCGGACACCGCAGCGGCGAAGCCGGCGTGCGGGCGCGTCATCGCCGGGCCGAAGCGCCAGCGCTCCGTGACCGGATCGTAGATCGCGACGGTGCTCGATTCCGGCGCGCGGCCGCCCAGCACCCAGATCTCGCCCGCGAACGCGACGGTCACGGCGAGGTTGCGTTCGCGGCCGTTCGGCGCGGGGATCGTGCGCGTGGTGCGCTGCCGCGGGTCGTACTCGAGCAACTCGCCCGTGCCGTCGCCGAAGTACACGCGCCCGTTCAGCACGGCCGCCTGGTTGCCGAACGGCGCACCCGGCAGCTCCGGCACCGGATCCCAGCGCTCGGCGGCGATGTCGAAGCGGAACCCGCGCGTTTCCTGCGCGCCACCGCCGAGGTTCGCGCCACCGGTGTAGTAGATGCCGCCGTCGAAATGAAACGCGGCCGGATGATCGCGACCGGCCGGCAGGTCCGGCAGCTCGGCCCAGCTGTCGCTCGCCGCGTCGTAGCGCTTGAATCCGCGCGGGTCGCCGAACCCGCCGATGGCGTAGATGCGGTCGCCGACGGCTACGGCCGCGAAGTCGCTCTGCGCTGCCGCCGGCAACGTGGCGCGTTCGGTCCATGCACCCGCCGCGGGCGGCTCGCGCGTGGCGATGCACGGTGCGCTCGCGAGCGAAGTGAGCCGCGTGGCGTTGCGCGTGCCGGTGCCGTAGCCGGCAACCGTGGACGCGTAGCTCACGGAGAGCGAATCGCAATCGGCGAACGCGAGCGTCATGCGTCCCCACGGACGCAGCTCGATGGCCGAGGCGTCGAAGCCATCGCCCCAGCGCGTGCCGCGCGGCTGCAGCGTGTCCGTGACCTCGTACGATTCGCCGTTGCGCTGCGCGATCCCGAACAGCCAGGCCTGCCGGCCCTGCAGGTCGTAGGTGAACCAGTACACGACGCCGCGCCCGTCCGCGAGCTCCTCGAGGATCCAGCCCTCGCCCGCGCGCGACGGCACGTACCAGGCGCCGCTCTTCGCGCGCAGGCCATCGGCGGCACGCGCGCCAGTCGCCGTGAGGCGACGGGTCGTTGCGTTGCAGTCGAGCTCGTCGAGCGCGGACAGCCGCGTGAGCGTGCGCTGTCCGCTGCCGAATTCGACGGGGCCTGTCCAGCGCAGCGTGACGGCGTTGCAGTCGGCGAACTCGAGCTCCAGCGTGCCCCAGCGATTCAGGCTCACGGCGCCGGCGTCGAATGCATCGCCGAACTGCGCACCCGTCGGACGATAGACATCGGTGAATGCCAGGCGATTGCCGTTCGCCGTCCCGCCCTGCGCGATCAGCCACGCCTGTTCGCCGGGCGCCCCGGCGAGTGGATAGGTGAACCAGAACGCGATCGCAGTGCCGTCAGCGAGGAATTCCAGGATGATCCCTTCGCCGCTGCGCGACGGCGCGAAGTACGACCCGCTCGCCCACGGTCCGATCGAGCGCGTGTCCACCGCAACGGCGCCGTGTGCCGCGAACAGCAGCGTCGCAAGCGCCGCCCACCGTACGAATCCGCGCATGGCCAGCCCGCTCGTCCGCGAAGTTGGCCGAGCGTCATACGATGCGTGTCGTATATCAAGCGATGCGGCGACAGGCCGCGATTTCTGCAACCGCCGCGTACTGCCGGCGTAGCGCACCAGCGAGGCGATACACTGCGCGTCCCGCCCTCGCCTGCGACGATGCCCGACCCCGTTCGCCTGTCCCAACGCGTCGCCGCACTCGC
>CALKUS010000276.1 GCA_937996755.1 uncultured Pseudomonadota bacterium
CACCCAGCCGGCGCCATGCTTGCGGCAGAACGAGCAGTCGCACGCACGCGGCGCCGTCGCGGCCGGATCGAGCGTCGACGCGAACGACACCGTCACGTCGCCGCAGTGGCAGCCGCCGAGCAGGTCCGTCATCGCTGGAACTCCGCCGCGACGTCCGGCTGCAGCAGCCGGTATCCGATCCACCCGAACAGGCAGCAGAACACCGTTGCGAACCCGAACGACAGGACGCGGATCACCAGGATGAACGCGAAGAATCCGATGTCGGCGGGGTTCGAGGCGGCCGCTTCCGCCTGCACGGCCGATGTGAAGTCGTACTGCAGCCACGCGACACCGAGGTTCCACGCCACGCCGAGCGCCATCAATGCGACGAACACGACGCGCGCCCATTCGCGGCGTTGCACGAGGCCGATCGACGCCGCGATCGTGACTACACCGAGCGCGAGGTTCGCGAGCAGCATCCAGCGCAGGTTGACGAGCACCCAGCGCGCCGATGGCGGGAACACTTCCCATGACGCAATGTCCGCCTGGAACGGCGCGAACGCCGCGAACAGCAGGTTCTGGACGACCGCGATGCACAGCAGCAGCGTGCCGAGGACGACGAACGTCCAGCCGACGGCCGTGACGAAACCCGATTGCGGCTGCGCATTCACGAGTGGAATTCCGCGCGGATCGCCGGCTGCGTGAGCCGCCAGCCGAGCCAGGCGAACACGGCTGCCGTGCCGAGGGCGACGATCGCGACCATCACCTGCACGGCGATCGTAACGGCGCCGACCGTCGCGCCGATGGTGTCGTCGACGCCGCTCACGATCTCGCGCACGCCGCTGTAGAGCAGCGCCTGCCAGGCGACCGATGCCGCGAGCAGCACGATGAGCAGCGCGAGCAGCACGATCATCGCGATGCGCGACCATGGCCGGCGACGCATCAGGTCGATCGACGCCCAGAGCGCGACGACACCGAGCGCGAGGCCGCCGAGCAGCAGCTCACGCAGGTGCGAAGCGACCCATGCGACCGATTCGGGGAAGCCGGCGAACAGTGCCGCGGGTGGCAGGAAGGCCTCCGGAACGACGAGCGCTGCGAGGTTCTCCAGGCCAGCGAGCAGCACGTAGCTCGCCGACACGGCGATCGAGATCCACGCGAGGTTCGTCACGAACAGCGAACGCGGCGGCGCATTCATGCAGCGGCGGGCTCCCGTGGCGTTGCGCCCATGTTAGCGGCTGTCGGGGCGGACGCACGGCGCGCTAGCATGTACGCGCCGCGATGACCCCGACCGCCGACCCGCCTCCGCCGCGCCCCGCTTCCGCGCTTTCGCCGTTCGCGTACCCCATTTTCCGCCAGGTCTGGCTCGCGAATTCGGCGTCGAGCCTGGGCGGCCTCGTGCAGTCGGTGGGCGCGTCGTGGCTGATGTTGTCGCTCGCGAAGTCGGCCGGGATGGTGGCGCTCGTGCAGGCGTCGACGTCGCTGCCGATCATGCTGCTCTCGCTGCTCGCGGGCGCGATGGCCGACAACCTCGACCGCCGGCGCGTGATGCTGGGCGCGCAGGTCTTCATGTTCGTGGTGTCGATCGCGCTCGCGATCTGCGCATGGGCCGGCCTGCTCACGCCGTGGCTGCTGCTGTCGTTCACGTTCCTCATCGGCTGCGGCGCCGCGTTCAACGCGCCTGCGTGGCAGGCCTCGGTGGGCGACATGGTGCCGCGCGCCGAGCTCGCGCATGCGGTGTCGCTGAACAGCATGGGCTTCAACATCGCGCGCAGCATCGGTCCCGCGATCGGCGGCGCGATCGTCGCGGCGGCCGGTGCGGCCGCGGCGTTCGCGGTGAACGCGTTGAGCTACGTCGGCCTGATCGTGGTGCTGGCGCGCTGGAAGCCGGAAGCGGTGCCGAACCCGCTGCCGCGCGAGCCCTTGCGCACGGCGATCAACGCGGGCGTCCGCTACGTGATGCTCTCGCCCGCCCTGCTCACCGTCATGTTCCGCGCCGTCGTGTTCGGATTCGGCGCGAGCTCGGTGATGGCGCTGATGCCGCTCGTGGCGAAGCACCTGGTGGGCGGCGGTCCGTTGACCTACGGACTGCTGCTCGGGGCATTCGGTGTCGGCGCCGTGCTGGGTGCGCTCGGCAGCGCGCGGTTGCGGCGCATGCTGTCGACGGAAAGCCTGGTGCGCGCCGCGAGCGTCGTGTTCGCCGGTGCAGCCGCGGCCACCGCGGCGAGCGGCAACCTCTGGGCCACGATGGCGACGCTGCTGCTCGCCGGCGCGAGCTGGGTGCTCGCCTTGTCGACGTTCAACGTGAGCGTGCAGCTCTCCGCACCGCGCTGGGTGGTCGCACGCGCGGTGTCGCTCTACCAGATGGCCGCATTCGGGGGCATTGCCGCTGGCGCATGGACCTGGGGCGCGGTCGCCGAGCGCCACTCCCTCGCGCATGCCTTCTACGCGGCGGCGATCGTCCTGCTCGCCTGCGCCGCGATGGGCCTGCGCTTCCGCCTCGCGCAGTCGGAGGCGATCAACCTGGAGCCGCTGCGCCAGTGGTCGGAGCCGAACACGATCGTGCCCGTCGACGCGCGCACGGGCCCGGTCGTGATCACGATCGAGTACCGCATCCGCGAGGCCGACCTTTTCGCGTTCCTCGCCGCGATGGCCGAGCGCGGGCGCATCCGCCGCCGCGATGGGGCGCGGCAGTGGGCGCTCCTGCGCGATCTCAACGACTCCGAGCTCTGGATCGAGCGCTACAAGACGCCGACGTGGGCCGACTATGTGCGCTTGAACCACCGCATCACGCAGAACGACGCCTACATCCCGGCCCGCCTGCGCGAACTGCACCGCGGCCCCGAGCCGCCGCAGGTGCGGCGGATGATCGAGCGGCAGACGAGCGCGCCGAGCACCGCGCAGCTGCCCGAGCCGGAAGTGGATTCGACGACACCGGCCGAGCCGCCGCACTGACGAACGCGGCGCAATGCGCCGCGTTCGTCATCCCGAGCGCAGCGAGGGATCTCTCGAACCACGAGTTCCCTCCGCCTACGGCGTCGGGATGACCTGCGCGCGTTGCGCGCAGGTCACTTCGGACCGCGGTCTTCCTTCGGCGCCACCTTGCGGTCGCCGCGGATCGAGCTCCAGATCAGGTTCACGCCGAGCACGGCCGCGATCATCATGAGGATCGTCGCGACGCCGGGCAGCCCGAAGAGCGTGAAGCGCGTCGGGATACGCATCATCATGCCGGCGGTGATCAGCAGGCCGGTGCAGATCACGCCCGCGGTGATGCGGTTCGCGATCTTCTGCAGGCTCTCCATCAGGTGCGATTCCTCGAGCCCCGTGATGTGGATGCGGAAGCGGTTGTCGGACAGCATGCGCAGGATACTCGAGACCCGCTTCGGCGCTTCGCGGATCAGCTCCTGCGTTTCGATCAGCTCGCTCGCGACCTGGCTGGGCGAGACCGACTGCCAGAAGCGCTTCAGCGTGACGGTCTGCAGATGGCTCTTCACCGTCGACTTCACGTCGATCTTCGGGTCGAGCGCCACCAGTACCGCGTCCAGGTTCACGAAGGTCTTGCCGAGCAGCGTCATCTCCGAGGGCGGACGCAGGCCGCGCGCGGCGCCGAGGCGCGTCAGCTCGAGCACGAGCTGGCCTTCGGAGGCGGTGGCCGTCGTGGAATCCTGGTACGCGGCGTAGGCGGCGATGCGCTTGCTCGCCTGCTTCACGAACTCCGCTTCGTCGAAATCCTCGAGGCGCGTGCCGAGCGTGATGCACACCTCGGCTGCGTCCTCGCCGCGCGCGTCGACGATCGCCAGCAGCAGCTTGAGGAGCTGGTTGCGCGTCTGCAACGGCAGGTGCATCACCATGCCGAAGTCGAGCAGCGCGAGGCGGCCGTCGTCGGTGAGGAACACGTTGCCCGGATGCGGGTCGGCGTGGATCATGCCGTGCACGAACACCTGGTCGAGGTAGGCCTTCATCAGCTCCTGGCCCAGCGCCGAGAGATCGGTCTCGGTGCGAAGCAGCTTCGGCGCGCTCGTCACCTTGCGGCCCTTGATGAAGTCCATCGTGATCACGCGCTGCGTGGTCATGTCGGCGATGGGCTTCGGCACGACCAGTCGCTCGTACACCGCGAGATGCTCGGCGAACCGGCGCAGGTTTTCCGCCTCGAGCTGGTAGTCCAGCTCCGACGTGAGCGCCGCGCGGAACTCGTCCACCCAGTCGACGAAGCGGTAGCGGCGGCCCACGTCGGTGAGCTTGTCGACGGCACCGGCCGACGTCGTCAGCACGTCGAGGTCGTTGCGGATCAGCTGGCCGATGTTGGGCCGCTGCACCTTGACGACCACCTGGCGGCCGCCGCGCAACGTGGCGAAATGGACCTGGCCGAGGGACGCGGCGGCGAGCGGCACCTCCTCGAACGACTCGAACAGCTTGGACAGCCGCACGCCCAGCTCGGCCTCGACGATCTCGCGCACGACGTCGAAGGAGATCGGTGCCACGTTGTCCTGCATGCGCTCGAGCGCGGCGATGTACGGCTCGGGCACGAGGTCGGAGCGCGTGGACAAGGTCTGCCCGATCTTGACGAACGTCGGACCGAGCGCCTCGAGGTCCTTCACGAATTCCTCGGGCTTGCCTTCGGGAATCGAGGCGGCACTCGCGCCCGCGAGCTTCTCGTCGACGTTCAGGTCCTTGAACACGCCGGCATTGCGATACTTGAGCAGGAAACGCCCGATCTCCGCGTAGCGGGACAGCCCGGGCGCCTCCTTCGGAGGCACGGGCAGTGCTGCTGGTTCCTGCAGCCCCGGGGCCGGGGCGGGTGCCAAGGCGGTTGCGGCCGACGACTTCTTCGCCATCGAGGCGATCTCCCTGCGCGACGGTCGGGATCCGGGCAGGCGTGCGCGTCACCGGCCTCGGCTTGTGTCGTGACGGACTATGCACGCCGCGTGCCGCACGATGCGCGTGTATGCTCGCGCTCCCGCGCGCCGGAGCCGTTCGATGTACCGCCAGCTTTTCCTGCGAGTCGTGCTGTTTGCGGGCCTGCTCGCGCCGATCGTCGCGAACGCCGCGACGCCCGAGCCGCCGCCGACGCTCGCGGGCACGTGGCGGGGCCCGCAGGCGCCGCTCGTCGCGCAGCTGTTGCGCGGCGAACGCGTCGGACTGCCGCCGCTGCCCGCCGACGGCGCGAAGCCCTGGACGTACCAGCCGCACGGCGAGTCCGGCGTGCCGGCGAAGCTCGGCGCCGTGTACGGCGGCAGCGATGCGCAGCAGGTCCAGGGCATCGCCGCGATCTTCGAAGGCCTGCGCGATTCGTTTTCTACCGAGGCCGGCACGGACGGGCAGGACGCCGACGTCGTTGCCGCGATGACGCTGTTCGTCGCCGCGAGCACCGCCGCGCGCCAGCGCAACGACGTGATGGCCGATGCCGACGCGGACCGGCTCTACCTGTTGCTCGCGCGCGCGTTCGCCGCCGCGCCGGAATTGCGCAAGCTCACGGACGCCGACAAGCAGTACATGCGCGACTGGTTCGCTTCGGTCGGCGGCTTCATCGCGACCAGCCTCCGTGCGCAGCGCGGCGCGGAAGACCGCATGCAGAAGCTCGACCTGCTCGTCGACGACGCGGTGTCGGCGGCGCTCGGCATGCAGGCGAAGGCGCTCGAGCCGCTGCGCGCGATCGCGCTGTCCGATCCCGGCTCGAAGACCGCCGACGCCGCAGCAATGGCGTCCATCGCCGGCCGCTGGGCGGCGAGCGACACCTCGAGCGACGGCGCGTGGTTCAAGCGCGAGTACGTGCTCGGCGGCGACGGCAAGTACCGCTACAAGTCCGAGCGCCGCTCGGGCCCGGCGCCGGCCAATCGCTACGACACCGTCGAGGAAGGCGGGACGTGGACGATCGCGGGAACGCAACTGACGCTCGCACCGGAGTGGTCGACGCTCACGATCCGCGATGGCGCAGGCAGCATCACCGGTGGTCGCGCCAGCCCGAACGAGCGCGTGGCGTACGGCTGGGACCTGAGCCTGGCCGCGGCAGCCGGCGAAGCGCAGCTCGTCCTGCGCACGCCGAAGCCGACGAACCGCGACGGCGCGCTCGTCGCGGACGCCCCGGAAGCCGTTTACCGCTTCGCGCGCAGCACGCGGGTCGAGTGGCGCTGGTGACCGGTGCTTGATCCGCGCCGCGGCGACCGCATGTCGCCGTCCATGCACCGTTCCCTTCCGCGTGCCCTTGCGCTCGCGCTCGCCCTGCTGCTCGTCGCTTGCGCGACGCCGCCGCGCCATGCGGAACGCACGCCCACCGAGGTGCGCGCGCAGCTCGCATCGCTGCTGCCGGCGAAGCTGGACGACCGCACCGGCTGGGCCGCGGACATCGAGTCGGCATTCGCGCGCATCGACGTGCCGCCGAGCACGGAAAACCTCTGCGCCGCGCTCGCGGTCGTCGAGCAGGAATCGACCTATCGCGCCGATCCCCAAGTGCCCGGGCTCGCTCGCCTCGCTCGCACCGAGATCGAGAAGCGCGCATCCGCGAAGCACGTGCCGCATTTCCTCGTCAGCGCCGCGCTCGACATGGAGTCTTCGAGCGGCAAGACCTACTCGCAACGGCTCGCGCGCGTCCGCACGGAGCGCGAGCTGAGCGAGTTGTTCGAGGACTTCATCGACCAGGTGCCGCTCGGCCGCAGGCTGTTCGCGTCGTCCAACCCGGTTCGCACGGGCGGACCCATGCAGGTGTCCGTCGAGTTCGCGCAGCGCTACGCGCGCGAGCACGGCTATCCGCACGACGAGGGCGAGTCCGTGCGGCACGCGGTCTTCACGCGGCGCGGCGGGTTGTACTTCGGCATCGCGCACCTGCTCGACTACCCGAATGCGTACGACCGGCACATCTACCGCTTCGCCGATTTCAACGCCGGCTGGCATGCCAGCCGAAACGCGGCGTTCCAGTCCGCGCTCGGCGTCGCGACCGGGCGCAGGCTCGCGCTCGACGGCGACCTCGTGGCGGATGGCGTGGGCGAGACCGAGCGCGCTGCGCGCACGCTCGGCGCCTCGCTGGGCCTCGACGATCGCGCGATCCGGCGCGCGCTCGAACGCGGCGCAGGGGCGGACTTCGAACAGACGGCGCTCTACCGCGGCGTCTTCGCGCTGGCACAGGCACGGTCGGGCCGCCCGCAGCCGCGCGCCGTGTTGCCGCAGATCCGGCTGGAGAGCCCGAAGATCACGCGTCCGCTCACCACCGCCTGGTTCGCGAACCGCGTGCAGGAGCGCTACCAGCGTTGCGTCAACCGGGCGTTCGGCCCGGGCTGACGCGCCCGGAAATCGCCTCACCCCGTTCTGCGCCCTGCCACGTTCAACGGCCAGGATGGAGAACATGGCCATGCGTCGAATCGTCGCCCTCGCCCTGCTCGCCGCGACCACGGTCGCGATCGCCGCGGGTACCACCGCCTGGCGCCGGGTCGACCAGCCGCTCGCGCAGCGCGGCACGTCGACCGAGCCGGATTTCGATGCGTTCCACGTCGCCATGGTGGAAGGCATGCGGCCGCAGGCGCGCGCCGAGGCCGTTTTGCAGATGGCGATCAACGGCTATTCCGGCGCGAGCGATTACGCCATCGCGAACGCGCAGTCGTGGCGCGGCGAGGTGGAGCCGACCGCCACGCTCGAAGCGATGCTGGAGACCGCGCTCGCCTCGCCGCGCATCGAGGTGCGCATGGCCGCGCTCGAAGTGACGATCGCGCGATCGGACCTGGCGAAGACGGCGCAACAGGTGGACGCGCTCGTCGCGCAGCGTCGCGCGGACCCCGGCGACTACAACGCGTGGGCGCTCTGGAGCCTGGGCGCGATCGGCGCACGCGGCGTCGCGCGCGAGCGCGTGCTCGACGAGCTGCTGCTCGCGCTGCGGGATTCCGACGCGGGCCGGCGCAAGGACGCGGTCGAGGCGCTCGCGGTGTTCGGCGGTGAGGAGATCATCGCGCCGCTGCTGACGATCGCGGCACGAGATCCCGACTCGCTCGTGCAGGAGCGCGCGTTCTGCGCGCTCGCACAATCGGCGACGCTGCACATCGCCGAGCGCGAAACCGCCCTGCCCGGCCTGCTCGCGATCGCCGGCGCGCGCGACGCGTCGGTGCAGACGCGCTCGTGGAGCTACCAGGCGATGCGCGAGATCAGCGGATTGACGAACGTGCCGGAGGACCCGGGCGCGTGGCAGCGCACGCTGGACGCGGCCGGGTTGCGCACGACGATCGCGCGCTGACCGCTCAACCGCGCACGCGGTTGCGGCCGCCGTGCTTCGATTCGTAGAGCGCGCGGTCGGCCGCTTCGAGCCATTCGCGCAGGCCCAGGCCGGCACCGGGTGGTGCCGCGATGCCCAGGCTCACCGAGCAGCGCAACGTCGGCGTGGCCGGGAACACGAGCGCCTCGACGCTCGCGCGCAGCGTCTCCGACAGCGCCGTCGCCGCATCGCTGCCGAACGGCAATGCGAGCGCGAACTCGTCGCCCCCGAGGCGGCCGGCATGCCCGGCCGGCGCGACGGCGTCGCGGATGCAGTTCGCGACGGCGCGCAGCACGTCGTCGCCGACCGCGTGGCCGTGGCGGTCGTTGATCGCCTTGAAGTGGTCCAGGTCCAGCATCACGAGCGTCGCGGGCTGGCCGTGCTGCTGGTGCCGCTGGAGCAGCGCTTCCGCTTCTTCCAGCCAGCGCGAACGGCTCTCGAGCGCGGTCAGCGCATCGGTACGCACCAGCTCGTCGAGCTGCGCGTTCTGGCGCTGCACGCGGCGGATCAGTCGATAGCTGCTCGTGGCGACCGCCAGGGTATGGATCGTGAAGATCGGCAGGCACGCGAGCACCACGGTCGTGCTGCTCGCGAAGTCGACGGCGTAGCCGGTGAACAGGCCGGCGATCGCGAACGCGACCACCATGCCCGGCAGCGAACGCAGCCACAGGCCGCGCACGCCGGAATTGATCTTGTCCGCGATCGCCACGTTCACGAGCACCGCCGACGGCAACACATTGCCGTGCATGACCGCAACCATCGCACCGGCGATCGCCGAATCGAACATCAGGTTGCGGCGCTCGGCCGCGAACGGATCGCGGCTGCGCTTCGCGACGAAGAACGCGAGGTGCGGCCAGGCGAAGCACGCGAAGATCGTCCAGGCCCAGCCCGGCCAGGGCGTGCCCAGCTCGCGCATGACGGCGAACACCGGCAGCGCGCCCAGGCCCATGCCGAGCGTACGGAAGCTGTAGACGCGCCAGGGCAGGCGCGCCAGCCGGTCGGCCTGGCGGAGCGTGGATTCCCCCATGGCCCGAGGATAACGTGCCGGCCCCCGGACGATCGTGGACGGTTGCGACTGGGGTACCCTGCGCACATGCAAGAGCATGCCCCGCCCGGCGTCCTGCCGGAGTCCGACGTCCTGGTCGTCGCGATCCAGCCCTACAGCCAGCGCTCGGAAGCCCTGTCCCAGGCGCGCGCGATCGTCGAGGCGAGCCGGGCACGCGGCGTGAACCGCGTGCTCGTCGAAACGAAGCTGCTCGGCGACCGCATCGACATCGTCGACCGCATCCTCGTCGGCATGCAGCTGCCGGACCTGTGGCCACGCGACGTCCGGCTCGCACTGCTGTGCACCGACATCCAGATGCTGCCCACGCTGCCGTTCGAGCATGCCGCGAGCGGTCGCGGCACGCCGGTCCGTGTGTTCACCAACCGCGCCGAAGCGTTGCAGTGGTTGCGCGAATGAGTCGCTGCTCAGGCCTGCGAGTGCCAGGCGTTCAGCAGCTCCGCTTCCCGCTCGCGCTTGATGCCGGCACGCACCTCCGCCTGCCGTTCGGCCGGTAGCGCGCGGAACCACGAGAGCAGCTCGGCCACGGTCGTCGCGAGCGGCCGGAACGTCAGCCCGGCCGCGATCGCCTTCGCATTGCTCACGCTGCCGTAGCCCG
Source organism: uncultured Pseudomonadota bacterium (assembly GCA_937996755.1). GTDB lineage: Bacteria > Pseudomonadota > Gammaproteobacteria > Xanthomonadales > Ahniellaceae > CALKUS01. Next base: position 9,871 of record CALKUS010000276.1, read on the forward strand.
AGAACGGCGTGCCCGCGCGCGGTACCCAGATCGGGAAGCCGCCATCGGTCTCGACCTGGTTCTTTTCCAGGAATCCGGCCGGCACGTGCGTGAACGTGGCGCGTCCGCCGGTGACCGCATGGCAACCGTGCAGCATCTCGTCCATCGAGAGCGCGTAGTCCGGACCGACTGCGTTGAACGTGCCGGTGGTGCCGTTCTCGGCGAGACGGATCATCCATTCCGCGAGGTCGCGACCGTCGATGACCTGCACGGGGTCCGCGCCGTCGCCGGGCACGAGCACTTCGCCACCGGCGGCGACGCGCAGCGGCCAGTAGGTGAAGCGGTCGGTTTCGTCGCGCGGGCCCACGATGTAGCCGGGCCGCACGATCGTCACGGCGTCGCCGAACTGCTTCTTCGCTTCCGCTTCGCTGAGCGCTTTCAGCGGGCCGTACAGGTTCTCGATGTCGGCCATCAGGGTTTCGCGCGTCTCGGCCATCGCGTCCTTGCCCTTGTACTGCGCGACCGCCTGGTCCTCGGTGATGCCGGCCTTCGCGCCGTCCGCGTAGACCGAGATCGTCGAGATGAACAGGTAGTGCCCGACGTGCCCCTTCAGCACCTTGCCCGCGTCGCGCACCCACGACGGCGTGCTCGTGGGGTTGTCGATGCACACGTCCCAGTCGCGCCCCGCCAGCGATTTCAGGTTGCCCTCGGCGCGGTCGCCGAGCAGCTGCTCGACCTCGCCCGGCCATTCCGGCGACGGCCGTTTGCCGCGATTGAAGATCGTCACCTTGTGGCCGCGCGCAAGCGCGTAATTCACCTGGAACGGACCCGTGAACCCGGTGCCGCCGAGGATCAGGATGCGCAGCGGCTTCGCGGCCGGCGCGACGGCCGCGGCAGCCGACGCGAGGCGCGGCAGCGATGTCGATGCCGCCGCGAGCGTGGCGAGCTTCAGCAGGTCCCGGCGGGACAGGTCCATGTTCTTCTCCGTGTCGTCGAGCGCTCGATTGTGCGCCGGGCAGTGACGGGCGCCCCCTGTCGAAAGTCCCGCTCCGCGCAGCGTGCGCGACACACCTTGCGGTTACGATAGGACGCCCCGCCGGGAACAAGGCAAATGGTCCATCGATTGCTGTCGTCGCTCCTGGCGCTGCTGCCGTTCGCCGCATTCGCGGACGAGCCGCGGGATGTCGCAGCTCCGGGCGCCGCGCTCGTCGCACTCCTCGAGGCGCGCGATGCAGGCGGCCTGACCGCGCAGATCGACAGGGACTTCCTGCTCGAGCGCGTGCTCGAAGGCTCCTCGCTCGCCGGCGTGCAGCGGCGGAACTTCGCGAAGGGTTTCGGCGAAGGTCAGTCGAAAGCGGGCGCGAACCTGCTGTCGAACCTCGACCGAAGCCGCGCAACCGTGCGGCTCGTGCGGTCGACCGCACTCGGCGCGGGCACGACGCAGATCATCCGCCTCGACTTCCACGATGCCGAAGGAACCATCGCCGGTTTCGACTACCTCGAGTTCGAGCTCGGTCCGGACGGCAGGATCAGGGACTGGCGCTCCCACGCGCAGGGCTCGCGTGCGAGCGACACGATGCGCCTGCTCGTCTCGAGCTCGTTCGACGACCGGACCGTGGCTGGCTGGCTCTTCGGCCGCTCCGTCGCGGACGAGGCGCTCCTCGCGCACATCAAGGCATTTTCAGCGGCGCTCGCACGCGGCGACTTCCGCGCCGCCTACACGGCGCTCACAGGGTTCCCGCCGGACTTCCGGAAGTCGCGGCAATGGGCGGGACTTCGCGTCGCCATGGCGGCGAACCTCGACGACGCGACCTACCGGAGCGAGCTCGCGGCGATGGCGCGCGACCACGGAACGGACCCGCAGGTGCAGTTCATGCTGGTCGACCACTTCTTCTTCACCAGGGACTACGCGCGAATGGTCGAAGCGGTACGACGCTTCGAGGAGCGCGTCGTCGCGGACGGCGCCACGAACCTGCTCGAGTGCAATGGCTACACGCTCATGGAGAAATGGCCCGAGGCCGAGCGCGCTTGCCGCGAGGCGAATCGGGTCGAGCCCTCGTTCACCTCGGCGTGGTGGTCGCTCGTGGACGTGTACGCTGGCGCGCGCGACGCCGGGCGTCTGGTCGCCACGCTCGACGAGATCGAAGCGAAGTTCGAGCTTCGGCCCTCGCCCGACGCGCTGCTCGCGATCGAAGGATACGAGTGGCTCGCGAAGGACCCCGCGTTCGCCGCCTGGGCGAGCGGGCACCGCTGATGCTGCGCCACTGGCCCCTCGCCGTCCCGATCGTCGCCGCGGGCGTGCTCGCGGGCACGTTCGTGCTCGCGCCGGCGGCCTGGCTCGGCTGGCTCGCGGCAGTCGCGCTGATCGCGGCGGTGGTCGCCGCGGTGCACCATGCGGAAGTCGTCGCGCACCGGGTCGGCGAGCCGTTCGGCACGCTCGTCCTCGCGCTCGCCGTGACGGCAATCGAGCTCGCGCTCGTGGTGTCGCTCATGCTGGTCGGCGGCGAGTCGAAGGCGGCGCTGCCGCGCGACACGGTGTTCGCCACGGTGATGATCATCGGCAACGGCGTGGTCGGGCTGTGCATCCTGGTCGGCGCGCTGCGCCACCGCGAGCAGTCGTTCCGCATCGATGGCGTCGGCCCCGCGTACGCCGGGCTCGTGACGCTAGATC
>CALKUS010000277.1 GCA_937996755.1 uncultured Pseudomonadota bacterium
GACCACGCGCGCGGGCCTGCTGACGGCGCCGCTGCGCGATCGCTTCGGCATCGTGCAGCGCCTGGAGTTCTACACGCGCGAGGAGCTCGGCCAGATCGTGCGCCGCTCGTCGCGAATCCTCGGTATCGCGTGCGACGCCGACGGCGCCGACGAGATCGCGCGCCGCTCGCGCGGCACGCCGCGCATCGCGAACCGCCTGCTGCGCCGCGTGCGCGACTTCGCGCAGATCCGCGGCGACGGCACGATCACGCGTCCCGCGGCCGATGCCGCGATGAAGATGCTGCAGGTCGACGACGAGGGCTTCGACGCGCTCGACCGCCGGCTGCTGCGCACGATCATCGAGAGCTTCGACGGCGGCCCGGTCGGCGTCGAGTCGCTCGCGGCCGCGCTCTCCGAGGAGCGCGGCACGATCGAGGACGTGGTCGAGCCGTTCCTGATACAGCAGGGCTTCCTCGTACGCACGGCGCGCGGCCGCATGGCCGCGGCCAAGGCCTACCGGCACTTCGGCCTGGCGCCGCCGCGCCGGGCCGATGCGCCCGTCGCCGACCTCTTCCAGGGCGGTGACGTGGAACCCATCGACCGGGGCGGCAACGCATGACCGACGCTCCGTTCGCCTGGCCCGTACGTGTCTACTTCGAAGACACCGACGCGGGTGGCGTGGTGTTCCACTCGAACTACGTGAACTACCTCGAGCGCGCGCGCACCGAGTGGTTGCGCGCACGCGGCATCGGCCAGCGCGCGCTCGCCGCCGAGCGGGGCCTGCTGTTCGCGATCGCCGGCCTCGAGATCCGTTTCCTGTCGCCCGCGCGCCTGGACGACGAGCTGCTCGCGACCTGCGCGCTCACCCGCCGGGGTGGTGCGAGCATGGAATTCAGGCAGCAGATAATCCGCGTCGCGGACAATGCGGTCCTGGCCGACGCGCGCGTGCGCGCGGCGTGCCTGGACGCAGCGAGTTTCCGGCCCCGCCCCCTGCCCGAAGACCTCGTCTTCGGCGGGATTTCCGATACCAAGACCGAAAAGAAGCCCGCGTCCCGATGAACAGCACGACCGAACTCGACATCCTGGGCCTCATCCTGCAGGCGAGCCTGCCCGTCAAGCTCGTGATGGGCCTGCTGCTGGCGGCATCCGTCGCCTCCTGGATGATCATCTTCCGCAAGAAGGCGACGATCGACGGCGCGGCCCGTTCGGCGAACGACTTCGAGGAGCGCTTCTGGTCCGGCGCCGACCTCGCGGCCGTCTTCAAGGACCTGACCGCGCGCGGCGAAACGCTGAACGGCCTGGAAGCCGTGTTCGAAGCGGGCTTCCGCGAGTTCGCTCGCCTGCGCAGCCGGCGCGGCATGGACCCGCGTGGAATGATCGAGGGCGCGCAGCGCGCCATGCGCGTCACGCTGACGCGCGAAGTCGACCGCCTCGAGCAGAGCCTCGAGTTCCTCGCGACGGTCGGATCGACCAGCCCCTACGTCGGCCTGTTCGGCACCGTCTGGGGCATCATGATCGCGTTCCAGGGTCTCGCGAACGTCAAGGAAGCGACGATCGCCATGGTCGCACCCGGCATCTCCGAGGCGCTGATCGCCACCGCGATGGGCCTGTTCGCCGCGATCCCCGCGGTCATCGCCTACAACCGCTATTCCAACAAGGTGGACCGCCTGAACGTCCGCTACGAGACGTTCGCGGAGGAGTTCTCGCAGGTCCTGCAGCGCCAGGCGCACGTCGACGAACCCCAGCAATGAGCCTGCCGCGTTCCATCCCCCGACTGCAGGGCGATCCGACATGGGAATGAGCGCAGGTGGCTCCCGCCGCGGCAAGCGCCGCCGCGCGATGGCCGACATCAACGTCGTGCCGTACATCGACGTGATGCTCGTGCTGCTGATCATCTTCATGGTCACCGCGCCGCTGCTGAACCTCGGCGTCGACATCGAGCTGCCGAAGTCGAACGCGAAGTCGCTCGACCAGAAGACCGACCCGGTGCTCGTGAGCGTGGACGACAAGGGCACGATGTACCTCACGCTCGGCGCCGCGCCGCGCGAGGAGATCGATGCGCAGACGCTGGTGACGAAGGTCGCCGCGTTCGTGCGCCAGAACCCGACCGTGCCCGTGCTGATCGGCGGCGACCACCGCGTCGACTACGGCCGCATCTACGACACCATGGTCCTGCTGCAGCAGGCCGGCGCGCCGCGCGTCGGCCTCATGAGCCAGCCCACCGAGACGACGCCGCCGAAGCGCTGACGTGCAGCATCGCCCCGACAATTCCGGTCCGTTCCTGCTGTCGCTGGCGATCCACGCCGGCTTCCTCGCGAGCCTCTGGCTCGTGACGATGTCCTGCGACCGCTTCAACGCGTTCGTCGAGCGGGCGCGCCTGCCGGACTGGTTCGCGCTGCAGTGCTCGCGCCCGGTGAGCGTCGCGGGCCCGGTGATCGAGGCGTCGCTCGTGAGCTTCACGCCGAAGGCGCAGCCGCTGCCGAAGGTCGCGCGCACCGCGCCGCCCGTGCCGAAGCCGACGCCCGTGAAGCCCGAGCCGAAGCCGGAGGTGATCGAGCGCAAGCCGCTCGATTCGCTGCCGGCGCAGGACACGGTCAACCAGGAAAAGATCGACAAGCTCGCGCTCGAGAAGGCCGAGGCCGAGCGCGAGCAGGAAGAAAAGCGCAAGCGCGAGCAGGAGCTGCTCGACGAGCAGGAGCGCGTGGCGCAGATGGAGGTCGAGCGGCGCCAGCAGCTCGAGGACATCCGCAAGCTGCGCGAGGCCGCCGAGAAAAAGCGCAAGGACGAGGAGCTGAAACTGGCGAAACTGCAGGAAAAGCAGCGCCAGGATTCGCCCGACGAGGAGCGTGCCATCACGGAACCGCAGGCCGACCGGCCCGACCAGCAGATGGCCGGCAACGAAGGCACGGACACGGACCTCCTTTCGCGTTACGTTTTCGCGCTGTCAACAGCCGTCAACAATGCCTGGCAGCGCCCGGAAACGGCGCAGGCGGGGCTACGCTGCATCGTTCGAATCGTGCAGATCCCGGGCGGCGAGGTGCTGTCGGCCACGGTGGTGGCGCCTTGCCCCACCGATGACGTCACGCGACGCTCGATCGAGGCAGCGGTGTTGCGCGCGCAGCCGCTGCCGTACCAGGGCTACGAAAAAGTCTTCAGACGCAGCATCGATTTCCAATTCAGCTACGACGGGTGACCCCATGATGCGATTCGCCACGCTGCTTTGTTTCACGTTGCTCGCGGCCGTGCCTGCGTTCGCGCAGGACGGCGGCCAGCTGGTCGTCCCGGTCGTCGGCGGCAACCCGACTGCGATGCCGATCGCGGTCGTGCCGTTCGGGGTCGAAATCGCCGGACTGCCGCCGGAAACCGACGTCGCGCAGGTGATCGCTGCCGACTTCAACCGCAGTGGCCAGTTCCGCGCGCTGCCGCGCCAGGACATCGTCGAGCTGCCGACGCGCTCCGCCGACGTGAAGTACCCCACCTGGAACGTGCTCAAGCAGCAGTACCTCGTGGTCGGGCGAGTGCTGGACGCGGAAGGCGGCGCGTACCGCATCGAGTTCGAGCTGATGGACGTGCCGAAGCAGTCGGCCGTGCTTCGGCTCGCCGTCGGCGCACGCCCGAACGACCTCCGCGGCGCGGCGCACCAGATCGCCGACCTCATCTACGAAAAGATCTGGAACGTCCGCGGCGCGTTCTGGACGCGCATCGCCTACGTCACCGCCACCGGCACGGGCCAGGCGCGGCAGTACGCGCTGATGGTCGCGGATTCCGACGGCTACAACCCGCAGACCGTGGTGCGCTCGCGCGAACCGCTGCTGTCGCCGAACTGGTCGCCGGACGGCAAGCGCCTGGCCTACGTGTCGTTCGAGCGCGGCAATTCCTCGATCTACATCCAGGAGATCGCGACGGGCTCGCGCCAGGTCGTGGCCTCGTACAAGGGCATCAACGGCGCCCCGGCGTTCTCGCCGGACGGCTCGCGCCTCGCGCTCACCCTGTCGATGTCGGGCAACCCCGAGATCTACGTGATGGACCTCGCCACCCGCCGGACCACCCAGATCACCCGCCATTTCTCGATCGACACCGAGCCGCAGTGGACCCCGGACGGCCAGTCGCTCGTGTTCACCTCGGACCGGGCCGGCAAGCCCCAGCTCTACCAGGTGAGCGCCGCCGGCGGCGACCCGACGCGCGTGACCTTTTCGGGTGAATACAACGCCAAGGCGTCGATCGCCTTCGACGGCAAACGCATTGCTATGGCACAGGGTTCAGGAAATGTGTATCGTATTGCGGTTCTGGACCGCAGCCTCGGCGGCTCCGGCGAGATGCGCTCCCTTTCGCCGGGGAACCTCGACGAATCGCCGAGTTTCGCGCCGAATGGAAGCATGATCCTGTACGCCGCGCGCGAAGGTTCGCGCGGCGTGCTGTACGCCGTATCCACCAACGGTGCGGTGCGGCAGCGACTGGTGCTGGCGGACGGCGATGTCCGCGAGCCGGCCTGGTCGCCGTTCCGCCAGCGTTAAAACCGCGTGCATTAAAAAACAATCCAGTCGCTGCGAAGACGGCGGCATTAGAAGCTACCTGCCAATCTCGAGGAAACAACGATGAAGAACACGACCCGACTGATCCTGGCCGCGCTGGTGTGCACGGGCATGGTCGCCTGCGCCAAGAAGACGACCACGCCGACCGAACAGGTCGACACCACTGAATCGCAGACGCAGGTCGAGCCTGCCCCGAATGAAGGCGCCTTCACGCCGGCGGACCTCGACACGAATTCCTGCCTGCGCCAGCGCGTCGTGTACTTCGACTTCGACCGCGCCGACATCCGTTCGGAAGCGCAGGAGATCCTCGCCTGCCACGCGAAGTACCTCCGCGACCGTCCGTCCTCGGCGATGACGCTGGAAGGCCACGCCGACGAGCGCGGCACGCGCGAGTACAACCTCGGCCTCGGCGAGCGTCGCGGCAATGCCGTGTCGCAGGCCCTCGTCGCGAACGGTGGCTCGGCCAGCCAGATCACGGTCGTCAGCTACGGTGAAGAGCGCCCGACCTGCTCCGAGTCTTCGGAAGAGTGCTGGGGCAAGAACCGTCGCGTCGAGATCGTCTACACGGCGAAGTAATGCGTAACCAGAACGCTTCTCCGGTTCGGGTGGCGGCGGCCTTCATGGCCGCCGTCGTCTTTGCGGTGCCCGCTTTGGCGCAGGGCCGCCTCAGCCTGTCCGAGCGCATTGCGCGCCTCGAGCAGCAGGTGCAGGGGCAGGGCGCGGGCCAGAGCACCGTGGACCTGCTCAATCGCATCAACGAGCTGCAATCGGAAGTGCAGTCGCTGCGGGGTCTCGTCGAGCAACAGGCGAACGAGATCGAGCAGATGAAGAAGCGTTCGCGCGACCAGTACGTCGACCTCGATGCGCGCCTCACGCGCCTCGAGGGGGGCGCGCCGGCGGCGCCCGCCACGGCAGCGGATGGTTCCATCCCACCGGCGTCCGAGCCAGCCACGACGGCGACGCCGTCGGAAACGCTGCAGCCCGGGCAACTCGCGATGGAAGAGCCGGAGCTCGCGGCGACGCCTGCGCCGCCGCCGGAAACGGTGCCCGCCGCGGAAGCGCCTGCCGCCTCGACCGCCAGCGTTGGTGGCCCGGGCGACGAGAAGACCGCGTACGACGATGCGTTCGCCGCGCTGCGCGACGGCCGCTACGCCGAATCCGCGCGTCGCTTCTCGGCGTTCCTGCAGCAGTATCCCAATGGCGAATTCGCCGACAACGCCACGTACTGGCTCGGCGAGTCGTACTACGTGACGCAGAACTACCAGGTCGCGCTCGACACGTTCCGCGACCTGCTCGGCCGCTTCCCGAACAGCGCGAAGGCGCCGGATGCCCAGCTCAAGGTGGGCTACTGCTACTACGAGCTGCGCGACTGGCCGCGTGCGGAAACCGCATTGAACGACGTCATCGCGCGCTACCCCGACACGACCGTCGCGCGCCTCGCGCAGGGTCGTTTGCGCGCGTTGAGGCTGGAAGGTAATCGTTGACCCGGGGCGGGCGCCTGTAGGAGCCCACCCTGTGGGCGACGGGCGCCGCGACCCGCCATGAACGCCACACTGCCGCCCGACCGCCTCCGCATCACCGAGATCTTCCTCTCGCTGCAGGGCGAAGCCCGCGACAGCGGTCGCCCGACCGTGTTCGTGCGCCTCACCGGGTGCCCGCTGCGCTGCGGGTATTGCGATACGGCTTATGCGTTCCATGGCGGCGAATGGCGCTCGATCGACGAGATCGTCGCGCAGGTGCGCGAGCTCGGTGCGCGCCACGTCTGCGTGACGGGCGGCGAGCCGCTGGCGCAGAAGCGCTGCATCGAGCTGCTGCGCCGCCTCTGCGACGAAGGCCTGTCGGTATCGCTGGAGACCAGCGGCGCGATCGATGTCTCGCAGGTCGACGCGCGCGTGAGCCGCGTCGTCGACGTGAAGACGCCGGGCTCGGGCGAGGAGCCACGCAACCTCTGGTCGAACCTGCCGCTGCTGACGGCGCACGACCAGCTGAAGTTCGTGCTCTGCGGACGCGCCGATTACGAGTGGGCGCGCGCGAAGATCACGGAGCACGCGATGCACGAGCGCTGCGACGTGATCCTCTCGCCGAGCTTCGGCCAGGTCGACCCGACCGAGCTCGCGCAATGGATGATCGACGACCGCATTCCCGCGCGCATGCAGCTGCAGCTGCACAAGCTGCTGTGGGGCGATGCGCGTGGCAAGTGAGATGAGAGCGGAAAGCGGGGAGCGGGGAGCGGCACGAGCTCGCAAGATGGACGTCCGGGCAACCGGTCCCGCCGGAGCTCGCCGAATCCGGCTGTTGCCGCTCCCCGCTATCCGCTCTCCGCTCTCCAACCCTTCATGACGAAGCCCAACGCCATCGTGCTCCTGAGCGGCGGCATGGACTCCGCCGTCGTGCTCGCGATCGCGCGCGAGCGCGGCTTCGCGGCGCACGCCCTGAGCGTGCGCTACGGCCAGCGCCATTCGGCCGAGCTCGATGCCGCCGCGCGCGTGGCGCAGGCGCTCGGTGCCGCGAGCCACCGCGTCGTCGACGTGGACCTGCGCGCGATCGGCGGCTCGGCGCTCACCGCCGACATCGCGGTGCCGGAGGCGCCGGCCCCGGGCATTCCCGTCACGTACGTCCCCGCGCGCAACACGATCATGCTGTCGCTCGCGCTCGGTTGCGCGGAAGTCGCGGGCGCCGGCGACATCTTCGTCGGCGTGAACGCCGTGGACTATTCCGGCTATCCGGACTGCCGCCCGGAATTCGTCGCCGCGTTCGAGCGGCTCGCGAACGTTGCGACCAGGGCGGCCGTCGAGGGCCACCCGTTGCGCGTGCACGCGCCGCTCATGGCGATGAGCAAGGCCGACATCGCGCGCGAGGCGCAGCGGCTCGGCGTCGACCTCGGCCTCACGGTGTCGTGCTACCAGGCGGACAACGCCGGTCGCGCCTGCGGCCGATGCGACGCCTGCCGGTTGCGCGCACAGGGGTTCGTCGACGCGGGTCTCGTCGATCCGACGCGGTACGTACCGACCGCGTAGGGTGGCCAGCTCCGCTGGCCACGCGTGACGCAGCTCGCGGCGCAGCGACGCGTGGTCAGCCGAGCTGGGCACCCTGCGGCAATACGTTGCTTGTGCGGTCTTTGCGACGCACCTAAACTGCCGCACCCCGCGCGACCACGCGCGGATTCAGTGGGCCGTTAGCTCAGTCGGTAGAGCAGCGGACTTTTAATCCGTTGGTCGATGGTTCGAATCCATCACGGCCCACCAACTCCCCGCAGACTTCCTTGAATCCATGGACTTGGGCTTCCCTCGACTCATCTCGAAGGAAGTGGGAGCGGCCCTGTGGGCTGCGCGAAGGAGCCCAGCTTGCCCGGGCTTGCTTCTCGATGCGCAGGCCGGAGATGTTGCGCGGCCGCGATGTCGAGCGCGTTTTGGGCGAGCAGGAGCAAGGAATCGCCCGATGCAGCGACCCGAGCGCTGCGTGATCCGCGCAACGATCGAATCGCCCCATCGGGCAGTGTGGCAATCGCGGCTACGAGCCGCTCCCACTTCCTTCGAAGCGGGTCGACGCAAGATCAGGGCGTCTGCGCACCGACCGAGTTGGATGCGAGCGTCACCTCACCAGGCACGTGCAAGTCGCGGCGCAGCTTCGCGACCGTGGTGGAGTTCGGTACGGCGCGATCGATGAGCGCGGCGATGCGTGCGGCTTCGGCGCGATGGCCCGCCGCCACCTGCGCGTCGGCGAGCCGCAGCGCCACCGGGAACAGCTCGAGGATCGCGACCTGCACCGAGCCGTCCGACGGGTCGAGATCGCGTGCGGCGACCAGCAGCTCGAGCGCATTGTTGCCCGCCGGTGCGACGAAGTCGCCGCGACGGAACGCGGCATTCGCCTGCACCACGAGGCTGCGCGTCGATTCGCCGCTTGCCGACGGCGAATCGATGCGCAGTTGGTCCTGCGCGCGGAGCGCAGGGGCGGACGCGGCAAGCGTGACGAGCAGGAACGCGGTGATGGCGTAATCCATCGTGGTTGCCTCCGCGCCGATGGCAACGCCACCGTAGCGGGCGCGTAGGTGCGGGAAATGTGATGCCGCGCACCGATGGGTGGACGCGAATTCTCAAACAAGGTGACAACCCCCATGCCGGACGCCGCCGTTGCCGCACGAGGATGATTCCTCCCACGCGTTCTTCCCGCGTAAGGGCAGGATGCCGGCCTCCGGGCCGCAGAGTCCGCCGCGCCAATCGCAACAGGGGGATTTCCATGTCGACGTTCGTCCGCGCTGCGCTCGCAGCGATCTGCCTCACGCTGTCCGCGTGCGGCTCCGTTTCGCGCCTCGAGCACTCGGGCGGCCACGACTTCCGCGCGTACCGTACGATCGTGATCGGCACGCTGGGCAACAAGCCGGCGATCGCAATCCCCGACGACAAGCGCCTTGCCTACGACACGCAGGTCGGCATCGCTTCGTCGCGCTTCGCGAAGTACCTCGAGCGTGAGCTGCGCGCCTACCGCATGGACGTCGATGTCGTGCGCGGCGAGCCGCGCCCCGGCGCGCTGTTCGTCGAAGGCGACATCACGCGCTATGCGAACGGCAACGCGGCCCTGCGACTGTTCTTCGGCTTCGGGGCCGGCAGCTCCTACTTCGACGCGTTCGTGCGATTCCGCGACACCGATAGCGGCGACGTGGTCGGAACGGTCCTGGTCGACAAGAACAGCTGGCCGATCGCGAGCGGCGTGGCGGCGTTCCAGACCGGCGACGCCGAAGTGCTCGGCGCTGCGAAGCGCGTCGCGGAGGAGATCGCATTCCAGCGCGGGGCGATCGCCCGCCGCGGCTCGCACCGGCTCACGCACCGGCCGGTGGGCTGCGGTCGTGGCGGCCCCAATTGCGGGAAGTACGAGCGCTGACCGACTTTCCTGCTGGTATCGTGGCGGCCGCTGAATCGGCCATCAAGGTGAACGCGTGTCGAGGGAAGGGAAGGACGCCGACTACCACGACGTGATCGCGAGGGAATACGACCGCGTGGTCGTGCGCCCGCGCGAGTATCCGAACGACGTGCTGTTCGCGCCGATCGCGCGCGTGGTGCGGCCGGGCCGAGCGATGCTCGACCTCGGTTGCGGCACCGGCCACATGCTCTTGCGCTTCCGCGACCGCTTCGCCGAGGCGACCGGCGTGGACCACAGTCGCGGCATGATCGAGGTGGCGCGACGCAACGTGCAGGAACGCGGCCTGGCCGAAGTACGCTTCGTCCAGGGCGACGTGTTCGAGTTCGTGCGCGACTGCCGGGAGCGCTTCGACCTCGTGAGCTGCGTCGGCGTGCTGCACCACCTCGATCCCGCGCGGCTCGGGGAAGTGCTCGGCAAGCTCGGTGCGCTCTGCGCGCCCGGCGGGCACGTGGTGATCGCGGAGCCGATCGCAGTCGACGTGGCGCGCCAGCCGGAAGAGCTGGTCGCGTGGGGAAGGCAATCGCTCGGCGCGCGGATCGGCTACTCCACGCACGCCGAAGAGCCGGATGAGGGGCCGATCGCCGAGGCGCTGCTGCGCGGCGCGATCGCGCAGGGCGGGCTCGAGGTACGCGCCGAAAGCCGCATGTGGGAGATGTCGGCCGCCACCGAGCACCCGGGCTGGCTGGAGCGCTATCGCATCCGCCGGCTGATCAGGCGTCACGGCGCGAGCGGCAACGTGCTCGCGATGGCCCTGGCGCCACGCGGCGGCTGACCGCAACTCAAGCTTCGCGCTCGTCCTTGCGCAGGTAGGCCACGGCACGCGCCGTCGCCACGAAGTGGTCGCCGTCGCATTCGACGAGGCCGAGGTCGAGCAGCGCCGCGACCGCGCGCGGGCGCGTGAGGCAGTCGACGTGCAGCGTGCCGTCGGCGATGTGCGCGAGAGTGGCGCGCTCGTCCGTCGACAACGGGACGACTCGCTTCGCCACGTCAGCCACCGCGCTGGCGCTGCGCTTCGGCGTGCAGCGGGTCGTGCTCGGCGCGCAGCCACGCGTCGGCGTCGGCTTCGTTCGCGAACACGCGGCCGTCGATGCCGCGGTTGCGCGCGACCGTTTCGCCGAACTGCATCATCGGCAGCTCGTCGACGTTGCGGTCCACGAATGCGATGCGGATGTTCGCGAAACCGAGCGCGACGAGGCCGGAGGCCACCTCGTAGATGTCCAGCACGGCGGCGCGTTCCGCGAGCTCCTCGATCACGAGCACCGCGCGAACCTCCTGCTCGCGGCAGAAGCGCGCGATCTCGGTCCAGTAGGCCAGTGAGATGTCCACCGAGTCGTGCCCGCCGCGGACGTGCGCGCGCACGTAGCCGGGGCATTGCTCGAAGCGCAGCGTGTATGCATCCGGCGCCACCGGCGCAGGCGAGCGGTTCATCGAGCCTTTCCCTGATTCGCGACGTTTCCGAGCGTAGCATCCAGGAGCGCGGCGAGGCGCGCCGCTGCCAGGCCCAGCCGTTGCTCGAGCAGCGGTCGCCACCTTGCGACGTAGGCGTCGTCGACGAAGCGGCGCTGCGGGTACGACGTACGGCCGAGCTCGCACGACTCCTCGGCCCAGGCGGCGGCCGTGCCGGCGCCGTAGGCCGGCTGTCCACGCACCGCCTGTTCGCGCGCGATGGCGTCGGCGTAGCGAGACGCGGGCAGGCCGCGCGTGCGCAGCACGCCGGAATCGAGCAGCGCATGCAGGTTCGTGCCCTCGCCGCGGAAACGCAGCTGCACGGTGTTGCCACCGCGGTCGTCGCCCCAGGTGGCATGCAGGGGCTGGTGCACGTCGGCGACGAGGTGCGCGAGCCACTTCAGCGCGTCGGCGCGCTCGGCATCGGGCGCGTCGCTCGCCAGCACGGCCCGGAAGTGCTCGATCGCGCCCACCACGCAGCGCCCGTCCGGGCAATCGCGCGGCGCGACGTAGTGGCACCGGCCGCGCGGAAAGTTCACATAGTGCAGGCGCGACGTGCTGCCGAAGCCTGGCCACTCACGCACGAAATCGGGCCACGTGGCGACGTCGAGCAGCGCGGTGCGCGCGTCCGCGCCCAGCAGCCGCTCTACTTCGGCGCGCGCGCCGGGCGAGAGCTGCCGCGCGGTGAGCTCGGCCACGATCGCGTGGCCGCGCGGGCCCCAGGCCAGCGCCGGCAGTGCAAGGAGTGCGAGGAACGCCCCGAGGAGGCGGGTCACGCCAGCAGGCTGCGCAGCATCCAGGCGGTCTTCTCGTGCGCCTGCATCCGGCCCGTGAGCAGGTCGGCTGACGGCTCGTCGTGCGCCTCGTCGACGCGCGGGAAGAGCTCGCGCGCCGTGCGCACCACTTGTTCGTGGCCCGCCACGAGTTGCTTCACCATGTCCTGCCAGCCGGGCACGCCCGTTTCCTCGGCGATCCGCGTCAGCTTCGCGAGCTGCGAGGGCGAGCCCGGTGCCTGGAAGTCCAGTGCACGGATCCGTTCCGCGACCTCGTCGATCGCGAGCCACAGCTCGTTGTACTGCACCTCGAACATGGTGTGCAGCGTGTTGAACATCGGGCCCTGCACGTTCCAGTGGAAGTTGTGGGTCTTGAGGTACAGCGAGTAGGTGTCGGCCAGCAGGCGCGCGAGGCCCTCCGCGATGGCCTTGCGCGACTTGCGGTCGATGCCGATGTCGATGTTCGTCTTCTTCGCCACGGCCCGCTCCAGTGCGTGAAATGAGGCGTACAGGCTAGCTTCCCCGCGCGATCCCGTAAAATCGTCCTTGCCGATCGCAGCGATTGCGCGCGGCTATCCATTTTCCCGGCGATGAACGATTCCCCACTTCCCCTCCCGCGCCCCGACGAGGTGCTTTCGATCGACTACGGACGGCTCGTCGCGCAGGCGCGCCGCTTCGCGAGCGAGCGCGTGCCCGCCGACGACCCGCGCGTGCTGCGCTGGCACGAGCGCGTCGAGCGCTCGCGCGCCGCGCGCGCCGCGCGTGCCGCCACCGTGCCGGACGTGCGCGTCGACGAGTCGCTGCCGATCGCGGCGCGTGCGGACGAGATCGTGGCCGCGCTGCGCGCGCACCCCGTGCTCGTCGTCGCGGGCGAAACGGGGTCGGGCAAGACGACGCAATTGCCGAAGTTGTGCCTGGCGGCAGGCCGCGGCGTCTCCGGCCTGATCGGCTGCACGCAGCCGCGCCGGATCGCGGCGCGCTCGGTGGCGCGGCGCGTCGCGAGCGAGCTGGGCACCGACCTCGGCGACCTCGTCGGCTGGCAGGTGCGCTTCACCGAGCAGGTGGGCGCGCGCGCGCTCGTGAAGTTCATGACCGACGGCATCCTGCTGGCGGAAACGCAGGGCGACGCCTGGCTCGACCGCTACGACACGCTGATCATCGACGAGGCGCACGAGCGCAGCCTCAACATCGACTTTCTGCTCGGGTACCTCAAGCAGTTGCTGCCCAGGCGCCCCGACCTGAAGCTGATCGTCACCTCGGCCACCATCGACACCCAGCGGTTCTCGGAACACTTCGGCGGCGCCCCGATCATCGAGGTCTCGGGACGCACCTACCCGGTCGAGGTGCGCTGGCGGCCGGTGATCGAACAGGGCACCGACCGCGACCTGATCGACGGCATCTGCGACGCCGTCACCGAGTTGATGATCGACGGCCCCGATGGCGACATTCTGGTGTTCTGTTCCGGCGAGCGCGACATTCGTGACGCCGCCGACGCGATCGGTGCGCTCGACTGGCGTGCCCTCACCCCCCGCGAGGTCGAGATCCTGCCCCTGTACGCGCGGTTGAGCGCGCACGAGCAGCACCGGGTCTTCGCCCCGCACCGTGGGCTGCGGGTGGTGCTGGCCACCAACGTCGCCGAAACGTCGCTCACGGTGCCGGGGATCCGCTCGGTGGTCGACCCCGGCTTCGCCCGCATCTCGCGCTACTCGGCGCGCACCAAGGTGCAACGGCTGCCCATCGAGGCGATCTCACAAGCCTCGGCCAACCAGCGGGCCGGACGCTGCGGCCGAGTCGCGCCCGGCGTCTGCATCCGGCTCTACTCCGAGGAAGATTTCAACGCGCGCCCCGCCTTCACCCAACCTGAAATCCAACGCGCCAATCTCGCCGAAGTCATCCTACGCATGAAGGCGTTCCGTCTCGGCGACATCGAGACATTCCCCTTCGTCCAGCCGCCCACGCCCGCCGCGATTGCCAATGGCTACGCGTTGCTCCAGGAACTTGGTGCGCTCGACGCCCAACGCAATCTCACGCCCCTCGGCGCCGATCTCGCACGTCTGCCGATTGATCCTACGCTGGGTCGCATGTTGCTTCAGTCGCAGCAGGAACATGCCTCGCGGGAACTGCTCATCATCGCGGCGGGCCTCAGCATCCAAGACCCGCGCGAACGCCCGCTCGACCAAAAGGAAGCTGCCGCCGCCGCACACAAGCGCTTCGCGGACCCGCAATCCGACTTCCTCGCGTTGCTCAACATTTGGAACGCCGTTCACGACG
>CALKUS010000278.1 GCA_937996755.1 uncultured Pseudomonadota bacterium
GAACTCGCTCGGCCTGATGAAGCAGCTGGGCCTGCTGTCGACGCCCGCGCCGTCGCCCGCCGCGGGCAGCCACGCGGCGGGCGTGACTCGTCCCTGACGGCAACGGCGTCGTCGAGTCACCAGCGCAGCGAGCGAAGTTCTCCGCTCGCTGCGGGAAACCCGGCGGCCGGGCATCCCCGGTTCGCAGCGACGGGCCGCCATTCCATTGTCAAGGACAGTTGATTGACCCAGGGCCTTTCTATTCGTAATCTATTCAAAACACCTGCCGGAGGGCCGCAGGAATGGCGCGACCAAGACAACCAGACCCCACGAGCGAGATCCTCTCGATACTGGCGACGCGATCGAGTGGCGCCACGGCAGCGGAATTGCGCAGCTTGTTGCGGAGCCACCCGAGCCAGCCGACGCTATCGCGCCGGCTGACGGAACTGCGCGCGAGCGGCGAAGTCGTCGTCGTGGGTCGTGGCCCCGCGACCCGCTACCAGATTGCCACGGGCAGTGACCTGTCCAGGCTTCGATCGCGGCTCCTGCACGAAGCCGTGGCGATGAAGCTTCTCCGCCACCCGGACCTCGTCGACAGGGCGACGAATCGATTGGCGCTCCTGCGCAAGTCCAACCCGTCCGCACGTCGCCACCACGACCGCTGGCGTGACCTGCTGGCCGGCCCACGCACCGCCCTGCTTCGCGCCATGACGGAGAACTCCGACAGCGCCTCGGACCTGCGCAAGGAATCGCCGATGACGGTGCTCCTCGACCCGAAAGAGCGGGAGCGCGCGCTCTCGCAGTTGAGTCGGTAGGCGGTGAACCTCACCCAACTCCGCCACGTCATCTTCGAGTTGGGCGAACGGTTCGACGTGCGCGTCGTCTACATCGTGGGCTCTTCAGCGGTCCTGGCGTCCATTCCGGCACCCGAGGCGGACGAACTGGTTGCCACGCGCGACGTCGACGTCGCGCTGCCAGCCGGCGCGCCGATCAGCATCGACCGAATCGACTTCGTCGTCGGAGAAGGTTCGGATTTCGATCAGCAGCACGGCTACTACGCACAGGGTGTTTCGCTCACCACGCCTACCTATGCGCCGACCGGCTGGGTCCAGCGCACGGTGGCGATTCGAGTCGGCAAGGTGACCGCGAACTGCATGGAATTGCATGATCTCGCCCTGGCGAAGTACGGCGCGGGCCGCGAAAAGGATCTGGCATTCACGCGCGCCCTGGCAGGAACAGGCGCCTTGTCGCGCGACGTACTGATCGAGCGGCTCGCTGCCGTGCAGACGATCGCGAGCCACAGGGACCTAATCGAGGCTCGAATCGAAGCGGATTTCGCTATTTGAATTTCGTACAACGCGGATGAAGCCGCTCCCACCACTGCGCTACGGATGGCAGACCTCTGGGCTCCAAGAAGCTGGCGCTACGAGGGCAGGACTGGCCCGAGACGCGCCCAGATAGTACCCGGCTACACTGCCGAAGCCACGCGTGTCGACGGCGATCGCGGCCTGCGCCGCCCGTTCGACACGCGTCCACGCTTCGGAGGTTGCATGAGCCGCATCGCCGCCCTCCTCGCCGCGTTGTTCGCGACGGCCGCTGCGCACGCGGCGCCCGTCTCGCTGGACGACGGCTCGATGACCATCGACGTGCCCGACGGTTTCGCGCAGCTCACCGACGCGGAACGCACGAAGATGTTCACGCGCGGCAACCCGCCCGACTTCGCGTTCGCCTCACCCGGCCGCGACATCACGATCGCGGTGACGTTCTCCAGCGGCTCGCAGACGCCGGAAGGCCTGGACCTGCTGAAGGTACAGATGGAACAGGTGCTGGAAGCGCAGCCCGACGTGGAATTCATCGAGCGCGAGATGATCCAGGCGAACGGCCAGCGCTGGGTGCACTTCGAATTCACCAGCGAGCCGGCCGAAGGGCCGGCGCACAACGACATCTACCTCACTTCGTTCCGCGGCAGGATGCTCGCGCTCAGCTTCAACGCGCAGCGCACGGTGCACGAGGCGAACGCGCAGGCGCTCGAGGCGAGCTTCCGTTCGATCCGGCTCAATCCGTAGCGCGGCTTACACCGCAGTGCCGAACACCTTGCCGATCGCCGCCGTGATCGCCATCGCCGCCGCGCCCCAGAAAGCGACGCGCAACGCGCCGCGCAACACCGGTGCACCGCCGGCGTACGCAGCCGTACCGCCGAACACCGCGAGCGCCACGAGCGCGACCGCCGACGTCACCTCGGTCATCAACGCCTTCGGCGCGAGCAGCACCGTCACGATCGGCACCACCGCACCCGCGATGAACGCGACGGCCGATGCGAACGCGGCCTGGAGCGGCCGGGCGCGTTGCATATCGGTGATGCCGAGCTCGTCGCGCGCATGCGCCGCCAGCGCATCGCCCGACATCAGCTTCTCGGCCACCTGCCTGGCCAGCGGCGCGTCGAGCCCACGAGCGACATAGATAGCCGTCAGCTCGGCCAGCTCGCGCTCCGGCTGTTCCTCGAGCTCGCGCCGCTCGCGTGCGAGGTCCGCGCCCTCGGCGTCCGCCTGCGAATGCACCGACACGTATTCGCCCGCCGCCATCGACATCGCGCCGGCCACGAGCCCCGCCACGCCGGTGACGAGCACGGTACCCGCGCTCGCACCCGACGCTGCCACGCCCACGACCAGGCTCGCGACCGAAATCGTTCCGTCGTTCGCGCCGAGCACTGCCGCACGCAACCAGCCGATGCGTTCGCCCTTGTGGAATTCGCGATGCAGTCCTCTGCCCATGGCCGTGCCCGTCGATGCGTCCAGCGACAGCTTAGCGGCGCGCGGCTCCAGTCAGAAGAGAAAGACCAGCGCCACGCTCAGCATCGCGTAGATCGCGACCACGACCCAGAAATAGGCCGGCGACTCGCGTCTCGACACGGTGCGGCCGCCTGCGCCGGCCTTGGCAAAGACCTCGCCCGTTGCGGCTGCGTACAGGGTGTAGATGGCGAGTGCGGCGCCCAGCAGCTTGAAGAGGGCGCTCACGTGCGACCTCCACGCGCAGAGTCGACGGACACTCGCCGCAGCCTTGCTCGCCGATGGTTCACGTGGCCTCGCGCCGATGGTTGGTCAGTGCGTGAATTATGCGGCACAACACGGTGCCGGCTGGCAGCGGGAGCGTCGCCATCCGCGATCATGTCGTCCTGGATGAAAAGATCGCGGCTCGCGCCGCTCCCACAAACGCAGCTGTGCCCTGAAGAGGCGCGCTTGCAACCCGGCCGTGCCTGCCGACAGCGCGAGCGTTTGTGGGAGCGGCTTCAGCCGCGATCTTCTGGCGTGGATGAGACGATCGCCGCGATCCTGTCGTCGTGGATGAAGAGATCGCGGCTCGCGCCGCTCCCACATGCGCTGAAGGACGCTGCTGCGAACCGGATGTGCCTGCATCGACTTGTTGAGCAACCGCTGAACCGCCCGGCGGCCCTCGAGCTCGACACCGGCCGCTTCCTCATTCGTCGACTGCGCGCGGACATGCGCTACTCGCGGATGTGCGACGCGTTCGTCGCGGCGCTGGACATTCCCGCGCACGTACTCGCTGCCATCCACCGCGACGATCTGTCGGCCACGGCCGAGACGCTGAGCAAGTACTACTGGCCGACGCAGTTGCCGCGCGGCTGACACTGGAGTCAATCGGGCCCGCCCGTCGCCGGCGAAGGCACGTGTATCCGCGCCACCAACGCCTCGAACCGCGCCTGGCCGCGCAGCGCGGCGAAGTCGGGGTCCTGGCGCAGCCATTCGGGGTTGCCGCCGCCCGCCGCCATCGCGCGCTCGAGCAGGTCGAGCGCGACTTCAGGTTCGCCGGCGAATGCGTGGTAGCAGGCCAGGTTGTAGAGCGTGCTCCACTCGTCGCCGCCGAGCGCGAGCGCGCGTCGTGCGATCGCACGCGCCTCGTCGACGCGACCGACCTGGTGCAGCACCGACGGCGCGAGGTAGTGCGCGCGCACGTTGTCGGGCTCGAGCTCGCACTGGCGCAGCAGGCCAACGGCCGCGCGCTGCGCCACCGCGCGCGAACGCACCTCGTCGCCGGCCGCGTGCAGCGCGCTCGCCACGAACACCAGCGGCGAGAAATCCGTGGGCCGCACGCGATGCGCGCGCTCGAAGAGCTCTGCCGCGCGCGCATGCTCGCCGTGCGCGTAGCAATGCCGCGCGTAGTAGTTCCACGCTTCGAACAGCGCCGGGTTGAGCTCCAGCGCGCGCTCGAACGAACGGCGCGCGCCGGCTTCGTCGCCGCCGAGCGAGCGCAGGTGGCCCTGCGCCATGTGCGCTTCCGCGAGATCCGGCGCGAGGTCGAGCGCACGGCTCGCCGCGGCCGCGCCTTCGGCCAGCGCGGGCGCGACGGGCACGAAATGCCATTGCGCCTGCAGCGCGAGCGCATCGGCGAGCCCCGCATGTGCCTGCGCATAATCCGGATCGAGCTCGATCGCGCGGCGGAACTGGTCGGGCGCGACCAGCAACGCCGTGCGCGTGTACTCGCCCACCAGTTGCCGCCCGCGCACGTATGCCTCGTACGCTTCCATGCTGCGCGGCTCGTAGCGGTTGCCGTTCGATGGCGCCGGCGCGAGCGTCAGCTTCATCGCGCGCACCACGTTCTCGGCGATCTCGCGCTGCACCGCGAACACGTCCGACGTCGGCCGCTCGTAGGTCTCCGCCCAGGTCTGGTAGCCCTCGCCCACGTCGACCAGCTTCGCACCGACGCGCATGCGCCCACCCGCCACGCGCAAGCTGCCCTCGAGGATCGCGTCCACGCCGAGCAGCCGCCCGATCTCGCGCGGATCGGTGCTGCCGTCGCGAAACCGGAACGACGCCGTGCGCGACGCCACCCGCAACCCGCGCGCGCAACACAGCGACTCGATGATCTCCTCCGCCAGCCCATCGCAGAACCAGCGATGGTCCTGCCCCGGGCTCAGGTCCGCGAACGGCAACACCGCGACCGCACCGATCGCCGACATCGGCGCCGGCAACGCAGGCGAAGCGCCAGGCAGCGCCGGCAGTGGCGCGTCGTGCTCGAGCCTCGCCGTTTCCGTATCAGGCGCGGGCAACGTGCGCTTCACGCCATGCCGCGTGAGGTCGTAGATCCAGGCGAGGATCGCCGCCGGCACCACCCCAGCCGCCAGCCCGATGATCAACGCGCGCTGCGCCCACGCCGGCGCGCCGAGCGGCTCGAACGTCACGTCACCCACCTGCAGCAGCAGCCACGCGACGACGAAGTACACCCCGAGCGCGCGCAGCACGCGTCGCCGCCGAACCTCGGCGAAGCGCGACTTCGTGCGTTGCCAGAAGCCAGTCATGGACAATCGACGCAGGGTGGACGCGAACAGTCTAGCGAGACTCGTGCGAGCGCGACCGCCGGTGCTGGTGGCTTCGTGGGAGCGACACCAGTCGCGATCTTTCCAACCCCGAAGGCTCGCGCCCGTTGTGGGAGCGCCCTTCAGGGCGCGATCGCAGGCTCCGCTGACCAGTCACGGTCGGCGTGGAATGGCATTGTCATCGCGGGTCAGGTCGATTGCACATCACGGCCGCGCGTAGCCTCCCTCACGCTGTGCGCGAATCGCCAGCACCAACGCCGTGTCGATCACCAGCAAGTAGCGATAAAGCGCCACGTAACCACGCGCGTCACGCCCGATCAGCAACTCGCGCCGGTCGTCGCCGGCGGGTCGGCCGATCAGCGGATTGTCTGCCAGCACGTCGAGCGCGGCCATGATCTGCTGCGCGCGCGCTTCGGCATCCGCGGCCTCATGCTGCCGCAGGTGCTCGATGATCCGGTCCAGGTCGTCGAACACCGCAGGCACCAACCGCACCTGCGCCACTTCAGCGCGCCTGCTTCCTGGCCGCCGGCCGCTTCACGCGCTTGCCCGCAAGGCGTTGCTTCAGCCAGGTGCGCGCGTCGTCCCACGGAATGCTCTCGCCCGTCTCGAGGAATTGCGCGTAGCGCTGGTCGGCGAGCGAATGGAATTCGGCGCGCTTTTCGGCGAGCTCGGCCTTCTCGGCGATCGCTTCCAGGATGAAGTTGTGCGACGTAGTGCCTGCCGCCGCCGCTGCCTTGGCGATGCGGGCCTTGAGCGCGTCCGTCAGGCGGATGGTTGTCGTGCTCATGTGCGGACTACCGGTCGAGGATTCGAGGCAATGTAGCACACGTGTGATACAGCATGCTGCACGCCTGCCACGACCCCGCGCGCCGCGGCAAAGGCATTCAGGACTCCATCACACCGACCCATGCCTCGCCGCGCGACTGCCATCCACTTGCAGCGATCACGCGCCGCGCACCGACTTCTTCGAAATTCTTGCCGCAGGT
>CALKUS010000279.1 GCA_937996755.1 uncultured Pseudomonadota bacterium
GATCAAATGGTAGGGATGGACACTCAGCCACGACCGCGCTTGCGCGCCGGCTTTTCGTCCTCGTCGCCTTCGTCGTCCGAGTCGGCGTCTTCATCATCGTCGTCGCCGTCTTCGTCGTCCTTGTCGCCCGACTTGCCGTCGCCGTCCTTCTCGCCTTCCTCGTCTTCATCCCACTTAAGCGAGGAATCGCCCTTCAGCTTTTCCTCCTCGTCGTCCTCGACTTCCGGCAAATCGTCCTCGTCTTCCTCGTCCTCACCCTTGTCGGCGTCGTCCTCATCCTCGCCGTGGCCGGCGGGCATGAAGTCGAGGATGGCGGTGATCTCCTGGAAGAGGTGGACGGCCTTGCCCTCGATGAAGTCGTTGTTCTGCGCCTCGCGCAGCTGGTCCTCGACCTCGTCCACGGTCAGCTTCTCCTCGAGGTCGAGCTGCTCGTTGATGAGTTTCACGCGCAGGCGGGTGATGTGGTCGAGGAAGTCGGCGTAGGGGCCGTTTTCCTCGTCAATCACGTCGGGCAGGGCGAAGAGTTTCTCCTCGGACTCCAGCAGCGGCTGCTTGGTGCGGGCGAGGCGGACCTTGCCCTTGCCGAGATCCTTGGTGATGCGGAAGGGGATGAACGCGCGCTCGAACAGGTCGGAGTCGAAAACTGCGTCGGACGAATCGAGCGCTCAGTCAGTTCGTCGCTCGCGGCCCAACCAGAACGTAGTGAGCAGGGACGCCATCGCCATGGCGTCGATGAGTGCAACGTCTGCCATCTTCGAAGATTCCGTGGGCAGCACGAAATAGAGCGCGACGAACGACCCCATGCTGAGCAGCCCCACGACGGTCGCGGGCGTGCGCCACGAGCGCACGAACGCCGCGACCGCGAGCAGCACGCCGACGATCGCGAGCAGCAATGCGCGATGGCGCATGAGCAGGAGCAGCGCGTCGCCCTCGAGCGGCGCGATGCCGTAGAGGTCGACCGCGCGCTCGGGCGCGAACGCGACGCCGCCCGGCAGGAGGTTCACGGCCGCCACGGCGAGGAACAGCAACGTGACGAACGATTCGCGGGCGCTGCGCATGGTCGGCTCCTGGCGAGCTGCGCGCCATCGTCGCCGCGAACGAACCGCGCGGCAATTACCCGCGCGGTCAAGTCGCTCAGGTCGCGACCGATTGCCGGACCGCACGCGCGCGAACGCGCGCGACGACCGACTCCGGCGCCTTCGCCGGCGAGCCGGCATCGAACGGCGGCTTCGGGTCGTACTCGAGCCCGAGCTGGATCGCCTGCGCCACTTCGTCGCCGGCGAGGCGCGCGGCGAGCGCGAGCGACATGTCGTAGCCGGCCGACATGCCGGCGGCGGTGACGACCTTGCCGTCGAACACGTAGCGGTCGCGCACGGGCACGGCGCCGAACTTCGCGAGGCTGTCCACGTCGAGCCAGTGCGACACGGCGCGCTTGCCGCGCAGCAGGCCGGCGGCCGCGAGGATGTAGGAGCCCGTGCAGACCGACGTCGTCCACTGGGACGTCGCATCCGCGGCGACGAGCCATTCGAGCAGCGCCTTGTCGTGCAGCGGCAGGTGCCGCGACGGCGCGCCCGGGACCACGATCACGTCGGGCTTCTCCGCGGCCGACAACGGCTCGGTCACGACCGAGAGGAACTGCGTGTCGGCGAGCACCGGGCCCGGTGTCGTCGACACGAACACGACGCGCGCGCCCGGCAGGCGCGCGAGAACTTCGTAGGGGCCGATGGCGTCGGTGGCGGCGAAACCGTGGTACAGCGGGATGGCGATCAGCATGTTTTCCTGCCTGTGTAGGAGCCCGCTTGCGGGCGACCGTTGCAATCGGGTTCCGCGGTCGCCCGCAAGCGGGCTCCTACGAATCCTCGCGATGGAACCGCGCGCGATACGCACGCGGCGAAACGCGGAACGCGGCCTCGAAGCGCCGCGCGAAACCGTCGGCGCTCGCGTAGCCGGCGCGGCGCGCGACTTCGCGCACGCTCGCGCGCGACTCGCACAGCAGGCGCTGCGCCTGCTCCAGGCGCACGCGCTGCACGAACTCGCGGGGCGCCACGCCGAGCGCGTCGCGGAACAGGCGCCGAAGGTGCCGCTCGCTGACGTGCGCGCGCTCGGCGAGCACGCTCACGCGCAGGTCGGCGTGCGGCGAGTCGAGCACGTGCTGGCGGATGCGCTCGATCGCGGGCGCGTCCGCGGCCTGCGCCGCGAGCGGCACGCTGAACTGGCTCTGCCCGCCCGGGCGCTTGAGGTAGAACACGAGCCCGCGCGCGACGGCGAGCGCGTGCTGCCGCCCGTGGTCGGCCTCGACCAGCGCGAGCGCGAGGTCGAGCCCGGCCGTCACGCCCGCGGACGTCCAGTAGCGGCCGTCCTGCACGAAGATCGCATCGTCGTCGACCTGCACGCGCGGATAGGCGCGACGCAGCGACGCGAGGTATTTCCAGTGCGTGGTGGCGCGCCGGCCGTCGAGCAGCCCCGCCTGCGCGAGCAGGAACGCGCCGCTGCACACGGACGCGACGCGCCGCGCGCGCGACGCGAGCCGCGCGATGCCCGCGACCAGCCCGGCGTCGCCCACCGCTTCGCGCGTGCCTTCGCCGCCGGGAACCAGCAGCGTGTCGATGGGCCCCCTGAAATGCAGCGAGTGCGTTGCGACGAGCGACACGCCGGACGACGTCGCCATCGCCCCGGCCCTGGCCGCGACGACCACCACTTCGTACTTCGCCGGCTTCATGCCGCCGTTCGCGTTCGCGAACACGCTCGCCGGCCCGGTCGCGTCGAGCAGCTCGGTGCCGGGGTAGAGCACGATCACGATGCGGCGGGTGGCGGCCATGGTGCCCATCCTCGCGCGGAGGCGCGCGTCCGATCGGACATGCTACCGACCGGATCGGACATTCGTGCATTTCGCTGCATTGCCGCGCGAACGCGTTTTGCGCAGTATCGGGCGGCGGGCATGCACGCCCGCCACGACAGGGGATGACATGCACAAGGGAACGATCACGATGGTCGCGATCGCGCTCGCACTCGCGGGCTGCGGTGGCGGCGGCAACGGCGGCGGCAGCAACGCGCCGGTCACGATGACGCGCGATGCGACGGTCGGCGCACCGTACGGTTCGGCCGGGCCGCATTCGTGTCCGAATCGCAAGGAACCCGCGGACGGTGCGCCTTCGCCGGAACAGGCGGCGGCGTACGCGACGTGCCACCTCGAAGGGGAGTCTTCACAGATGCTGTACCTCGTCGACAAGGTGGTCGTCACCGACGTCGGCAAGGCACGCACGTACAACCCGCTCGAAAGCGTGATGAGCCAGATCGACGTCGATCGGCCCGTCTACGCCATCCGCGGCAGCTACGACGGCTACCAGTGCCGCCAGATCTCGACCTCGACGGTGGTCGACATGGGGCCGAAATACCAGAAGGGCGCGAACTGCAACCTCTACCGCAACGTCGATGCCAAGGGCGACTGCTACGTGGACACGTTCGGCGACTGGCACTGCACGATGGTCGACACGAACTCGAAGATGGTCCGCGACGACGCGCCCGCCCCGGGCTGAGCGCGATCCTGCGGCAAGGCGGCGCGCGCCGCTACAATGCGCGCCCCCGAAATCCGAATGCCGACCGGAGCGCACGCCATGTCCTTCCACCGCATGACCGACCTGAACCTCGCGGGCAAGCGCGTGCTGATCCGCGAGGACCTGAACGTGCCGGTGGAAAACGGCCGCATCACGTCGACGCAGCGGCTCGAAGCGGCGCTGCCGACGATCCGCGCGGCGCGCGACGCGGGCGCGAAGGTGATGGTGATCTCGCACCTCGGCCGTCCCAAGGAAGGGCAGTTCGATGAGGCCAGCTCGCTGAAGCCGGTCGCCGAGTGGCTGGGAGAGAAGCTCGGCAAGCCGGTGAAGCTCGTGCGCGATTACCTCGGCGGCGTGGACGTCGCCGCGGGCGACGTCGTGCTGCTCGAGAACTGCCGCATGAACCCGGGCGAGGACAAGGACGCCGACGCGCTCGCGAAGCAGTACGCCGCGCTCGCGGACGTGTTCGTGATGGACGCGTTCGGCACGGCGCATCGCGCGCAGGCGTCGACGCACGGCGTGATCAAACATGCGCCGGTCGCCATTGCCGGCCCGCTGCTCGCAGCGGAGCTCGACGCGCTCGGCAAGGCGCTGAAGGCGCCGGCACGCCCGCTGCTGGCCATCGTCGCGGGCTCGAAGGTTTCGACGAAGCTGGCGCTGCTCGAGAACCTCGTCGCGAAGGTCGACCAGCTGATCGTCGGGGGCGGCATCGCGAACACGTTCCTCGCGGCGCTCGGCCTGCCCGTGGGCAAGTCGCTGTACGAAGCCGATCTCGTGGAGACCGCGCAGCGCATCCTCGCCGATGCGAAGGCGCGCGGCGCCGACATCCCGCTGCCGACCGACGTGGTGGTCGCGCCGAAGTTCGCGGCCGACGCGCCGGCGACCGTGAAGCGCGTCGCCGACGTCGGCGCCGACGACATGATCCTCGACATCGGGCCGGAGACCGCGCAGCGCTACGCGCAGCTCGTCGCGAAGGCCGGCACCGTCGTGTGGAACGGCCCGGTCGGCGTGTTCGAGTTCGATGCGTTCGGCAACGGCACGAAGTCGATCGCGCAGGCGATCGCCGCGTCGCCCGCGTTCTCCATCGCCGGCGGCGGCGACACGCTCGCGGCCGTCGACAAGTACGGCGTCGCGGGCGACGTCTCCTACATTTCCACCGGCGGCGGCGCGTTCCTCGAGTTCCTCGAAGGCAAGACCCTGCCGGCCGTCGCGGCGCTCGAAGCGC
>CALKUS010000280.1 GCA_937996755.1 uncultured Pseudomonadota bacterium
GAGCGGGAGCGGGGAGCGGGGAGCGGGGAGCGGGGAGCGGGGAGCGGGGAGCGGGGAGCGGCAAGAGCAACGCGCGCACCGCGCCCGCTTTTGCCGCTCCCCGCTCTCCCGCTCTCCCGCTCTCCCGCTAGAATCGCGACTCGCTCCGACCCCTGCACCGACCATGTCCGCCATCGGCACCGAGCGCGTGCTCGCGGTTCGCCACTGGAACGCCGACCTGTTCTCGTTCACCACGACGCGCGATGCCGGCCTGCGCTTCGAGAACGGGCAATTCGTGATGCTCGGGCTGCCGGCCGACGGCAAGCCGCTGCTCCGTGCGTATTCGATCGCGAGCGCGAACTGGGAAGAGCAGCTCGAGTTCTTCAGCATCAAGGTGGCCGACGGCGCGCTCACCTCGCGGCTGCAGCACCTGAAGCCGGGCGACGACGTGCTGATTTCGCGCAAGCCCACGGGCACGCTGCTCGTGCACGACGTGCACCCGGGTCGCAACCTGTACCTGCTCGCCACGGGCACCGGCCTCGCGCCGTTCCTGGCGCTCATCAAGGACCCGCTGCTGTACGAGCGCCACGAGCGCGTCGTGCTGGCGCACGGCGTGCGCGAAGTGGCGGACCTCGCGTACCGCGACTACATCGAGCGCGAGCTGCCGCGCCACGAGCTGCTCGGCGAGACGATCTCGCGCCAGTTGCTCTATTACCCGACCGTCACGCGCGAGCCGTTCCGCACGCAGGGCCGGCTCACGTCGTTGCTGGCGTCGGGCGCGATGACGGCATCGCTCGGGCTCGCGCCCATCGACCCCGCGCACGACCGCTTCATGATCTGCGGCAGCCCGACCATGCTGGCCGACTTCCGCGCCATCCTCGATGCGCGCGGCTTCACGGCGTCGCCGCGGATCGGCACGCCGGGGCACTACGTCTTCGAACGTGCCTTTGTGGAACGCTGAAATCCCATTCCGTCAGATTGGCCAGAAGCGCCGTTCGAAGGAAGTGGGAGCGGCCCATGGCCGCGATCGCGATGCGATTCGAAAGGCGCTGCGCATGCAGGAAAGGATTTCGGATCGCGGCCCTGGGCCGCTCCCACCCCCTTCGAGATACGCACCGAATTCCCCGGGATTCCTCAGGCCCGAGAAAGCCGTCCGACAGCTAGTGTCGTATTTCGAACCCGGGATGCTCGTCCAGCGAGCCGTCTTCCTCGAGCACGGCGTAGTGCGTCCGGTCGGCAGCGAACAGCACGGCGACGGGCTTCCGGAACGGCTCGCGGCGCATGAACCTGAGCTCCCAGCCGTAGTGCTCGAGCTCGCGCAGCGTGATCACCTGGACGTCGTTGAGCTCGCGCTCGAGGGCGCGGGGCGGGCGGTCGTAGCCCTTGCGGCGTTCGCGATCCGGCATGGCAGCCCCCTGTGGACCGTTGGCGCTCCGATTGTCGGTAACCAGCGTCAAAAAAGGAAGCGCGCCATCACCTGCAGCTGGGTTTCGTCCTGTCCGGCGTCGTTGCCCTCGTCGCGGCGCTGGCCGCGCACGCTGTGCACCCACAACGCCTCCCCGGTCAGCCGCAGCCACGGCCGCGGCCGCCAGTTCAGCGCGACGGTCACGGCGTTGCCGCGTTCCGCCCGCGGGTTCGGCGTCGTCGGATCGACGGTGGCAGCGAACCAGTCCACGCGCACGGCGGGTTGCCACGGTCCGTCGCCGAACGCGGCGAGCAGGAACGCCGCGCGGAAATCGGTCGTGCTCCGCGGGCCGTCGTCGAACGCGACCACCGTGGCGCCGTCCATCGCCTGCGCGACCAGCGTCGTGCCACCCACGCGCTTCTGCACGCCGAGGTTCCAGTAATCCGTGGTCCAGGCGTACAGCTCGCGGCCGGCGAATTCCGTCGATGCCGCGGGATCGGCATTGTTGTCGTAGCGCACGAGCGTCACGCGGTCGTCGCGGCGCCCGCGCCAGGCCAGCTCGCCGTACCAGCCGCGACGCCCGTCGACTTCGCGGAACGGGTCGGCGCGGATCGGCAGCGGGCCGCCGAATGCGGCGACGTCGGGCTCGCGCACTTCACCCCCGAAGCCGAACGTGCGGTCGCTGAACGACCACCCGCGCGCAGCGAGCACGTCGCCCGACGGATCGTTCGCGCCGAGCAGCGCGAGCGCGCCTTCCCACGAGCCGCGCTCGCCACGGTGCTCGAGCCTGAGCTCGGCGCCGATCGCGCGCACTTCCTCGCCGAGCCAGCTGTTGATCGCCGAGGGCGTGATCGTCCACAGGCTGGTCCAGCCCACGCCCTGGTTCTCGATCGAGCCGGGCACGAACCATTCGCCCGCCTTCGCCGACCAGCGCCACGGCGTCGTCGACACCGGGCGCCAGCGCAGCCACGCTTCGACCGGCTCGACGGAGAAGCCGTCGTCGGTATGTGCCTGTACGTCCGCGTGCACCAGCCAGGCGGGCGCGAGCTGCCAGTCGAGCACGAGCGCCGCGCCACCGAACTCCAGCGGCCCGCTGCCGTCGCCGAAGCGCGTCTTGCCGAGCCCGCCGTCGAGCCAGCCGCGCTCGTCGGAAGGCGCGACGAGCCGTGCGTCGACGAACCCGTGCACGGACAGCGACTGCGCGCCCGCGGGCGACGCCGCGAACAGCGCGAGCGCAACCGCGGCGGCGAGCTCAGGCGGTCGTCGCACGGCCATGCCGCTCCAGGAACGCATCGAGCTCGTCGGCGGGCATCGGCCGCGCGATGAAGTAGCCCTGCGCGTGGTCACAGCCGAGCTCGCGCAGGCAGTCGAGCGCCGAAGCATCCTCCACGCCTTCGGCCGTGACGCGATAGCCGAGGCCGTGGCCGAGCTCGACGATCGAGCGCGCAATCATGCGCTCGCTGCCGCCGTCTCCGAGCCGCGTGACGAACGTGCGATCGATCTTCAACTCGCCGACCGGTATGCGGCGCAAGTAGGCGAACGAAGCCTGGCCCACGCCGAAATCGTCGATCGAGATCTCGACGCCGAGATCGGAAAGCCGGGCCAGCACGGGCAAGGCGGCGTCGGGGCGCGCCATGACGGCGCTCTCGGTGACTTCGAGCACCAGGTTCGACGCGGCGACGCCGTGCGCGGCGAGCAGCTCGCCGATGCGGCGCGGCAGCTCGGCGTCGTCCAGGTCGCGCGCGGAGACGTTGACGGCGATTCGCAGGGAAAGGCCGGCCGACTGCCAGCGCTTCGCCTGTGCGATCGCGGCAGCGAGCACCCAGCGCGTGAGCCGGCGCACGTTGCCGGTTTCTTCCGCGAGCCCGATGAACGCGTCGGGCGCGATCGGTCCGCGCCGCTCGTGCGGCCAGCGCACGAGCGCCTCGATGCTGTCGATGCGACCGGTCGCGAGCTCCAGCTTGGGCTGGTAGTGCAGCCTGAGCCTGTCGGCATCGATCGCCTCGCGCAGCTCGCTCATCAGGGCGAGACGCTCGGGCCGGTGCGGATCGGTCGCGGGGTCGTAGACCACGACCGGGTCGGCGGCGCCGAGGGCGAGGAACAGCGCGACTTCCGCGCGCTGCATGAGCGCGGGTGCCGTATCGCCGTGCTGCGGGTGCAATGCGATGCCGATCGCGGGCCCGCGGTCGATCGCGATGTCCGCTTCGCGGTAGGGCTCGGCCAGCGCGTCGAGCGCGCGGAACGCGAATGCGATCGCCGCGCTGCGCTCCACGCCGGGCTCGAGGATCGCGAAGCTGCCATCGGACACGCGCGCCACGAGCCGAGCGCCGGCCATGCGGCGCAGGCGCGCCGCCACGTCCTGCATCAGCCGGTCGCTGATCGCATGGCCCATCGTCTTCACGGTCTCGGGCAGGCGCGACAGTCCGATCGTGACGAGCGCGGCCGGCTGGCCGGCCTGTTCGACGAGCAGGCGCGAGATCGCCGCTTCGGCCGCGAACCGGTTCGCGAGCCCGGTGACGGCGTCGTGCCCGGCCTGGAAGCGGATGCGCTCTTCGCGCTCGCCGATCGCGCGGCGCATGCTCGCGAGGGCGGCGTCGAGCTGCGCGATCTCGCCCGTGCCGCGCACGAGCGGCGTGGCGCCGTAGTCGCCCGCTTCGATGCGCCGCGCGGATTCCGCGAGCGACTCGATGGGGCGCGAGACGCCGCGCGCGATCAGCAGCGCGCCCGCCAGCCCGACGCCGGTGCCGAGTGCGATGAGCGCGAGCCACGCGACGGCCACCTCGCGGTAGGGCCGCAACGCATCGTCGAGCGAATAGCCCAGCACCGCGACGACGCCGTGCGACGCGTCGTGCTCGCCCGCCAACGAACGCGCGAGCGCCACATACTCGCGCTTCTGCGCGAGCACCAGCCGTGCGGCAGCCGGCACGGCGCCTGCGCGATCGAGCAGCGCCTCGGACACGGGCGCCTGCGACTGCCCGTGCGCCAGGACCTGCCACGCACCGTCCTCGCCGCGCGCGACCAGCTCGATCGTGTGCGGCAGCGAAGAGAGCGACTGCAGCCGCGACAACCGGGCGTCGTCGACGGCGATGGCCGCGGCGATCTGGCCCACGCGCTCGGGCGCGGAAACCGGGACGACGACGTACCACCATGCGTGCCCATCGAGCGCGACGAGCCGCGAGTCGCGCGCATCGCGGGCGCGCGCCAGCAGGTCGGGGAAAGGGAAGCGCTCGCCGCCTGCGGCGTCCGTGTCCGCGACGATGCCACCGTCCAGGTCGACGAGCATCATGCGCGCTGCGCCGATGCGCCGGCCATGGTTGCGCAGCGCCGATCGCACGGTTTCGCGATCGCCCTGCGCGATCGCCGCGCGCAGCGGGAAATCGAGCGACAGGATCTGCACGTTTTCCGCGATGCGCGCCGCTGCATCGTCGAGCTGCCCCGCGAACGAATCCGTCGCACGCGCGAGCTGCCGCTCGCCTTCCTCGATGAGGTGCCGCCGCGTCACCTCGTACACCAGCACCGCCGTCAGCGCCTGCACGCCGACCAGCGCGGCGACGAGGAACAGGGCGAGGCGGAGGCGGAAGGTCACGTCGGCAGACCGCTCAGTAGACCGGGCGTTCGCGATCCGCGGCCGGCGGGGCCGCATCCACGCGGAGGCTGACGACGACGGGTTCGGCGTCGCGCGCGGGCACGTCGATTTCCCGTTCGATGCCGCGGCCGCCCGCACGCAGGCGCGGGTGCCACGCATGCAGCACGTAGCGGCCGGGCGCGACGTCGTCGAACCGGACGATGCCGTCGGGGTCCGACTGCCGCACGCGTGCGGCATCGCTGACGAACACGTACGCGATCATCCGGTCGTGGATGTTGCAGCCGACGGCAGCGATGCCCGCCTGCTCGAACGTCACCGGCTCCGACGTCGAGCCCGACGGCACGACGAACTCGAACGGATGGATGGGAGAGAACGTGTAGACGTGGTGCCGCGTGTAGTCGCTGTTGCGGAATTCGATGCTGTCGCCGCGCCGCAACACGGTGAGGTAGGGAATGAAGGTCTCGTCCTTCTGGTCGATGTAGTGGCGCGTCGGCGCCGCGGCCGCACCCGGATCGGGTGCGGACAGCTCCACGACGGCGTCGGCCAGGCCGCGGCGGCCGTCGTCGACGCGTACCGTCAGCGTGGCGGCCGCGGCCGGCGCCGCGATCCACAGCAGCGCGAGCACGGCGCAAGCCGACGTAGTCCCCCTGCCCATGCGACGAAGATAGCGCAGCGCGTCGCGCCGCGGAGGTGGCAGGAGGTCAGCGCGCGGTTTCTGCAGGCGTCGCGCGGCGGCTGCCGAGCGCGACGCCGGCCAGCACGAGCACGCCGCCCGCCAGCGAGGCGCGGTCCGGCCGTTCGCCCAGCAGCACTGCCGCGGCCGCCACGGCGACGACCGGCAGCAGGTTGATGTAGTTCGCCACCTGCGCCGCGCCCAGGGCGCGGAGCGCGCGGCCGTACCAGGCGTACGCGAGCGCGGAGCTCACGACGCCGAGGTAGAGCAGGGCGGCCCAGCCGCCCGGCGTCGGTGCCGCGCGCAGGCCGGCGAGCCATTCGATGGCCGCGGCCGGCAGCAGCAGGAACGCACCCGCGATCGCGGTCTTGGTGGTGAGCTCGATCGCATCGACGGACGCATGGCGCTTCGCGACGACCGTGTACAGCGACCATGCGAACACCGACGCCAGCACGAGCAGGTCGCCGAGCAGCGCCGACGCGGGGACGTGGGCGCGCACGCCACCACCGATGACGACGAGCACGCCCGCGATCGACAGCACGATGCCCGCGATCACCGCGCGCGACTGCCGCTCGCCCGAAATGACGCGCGCGAGGACCGCGGTCACGGCCGGAACGGCTGCCTGCAGCACGGCCGCGCGCGTTGCCGTCGTGAGGCGCAGGCCCTCGTAGAAGCCGACGTAGTAGAGCGCGACGCCGAGCAGGCCGAGCACGAACGCATCGCGCCACGCGACGGTCGCCACGGCGCCGCGCACACGCCACAGCGGCCACAGCAGCGCCGCTGCGATCGCGAAGCGCAACAACGCGAGCGTCAACGGCGGGAACTGCGTGACGCCGAGCTTGCTCACCGGGATGCTGCCGCCCCAGATCGCCATCACGGCGACGAGCATCGCGATCGCGCGTGCGTGGCCGCTCATGCCGGGCCTGCGTGAGACAATCGCGGCGTGGACGTCGACATCGACAATCGGATTTCGTGCGCGCGCTGCGAGGCCTGCTGCTGCCGTCTCATGGTGGTGCTGCAGCCCGAGGACCGCGTGCCGCCGTGGCTCGTGGACGAGCGCCACGGGCTCGAGGTGATGCGCCAGCTCGACGACGGCTGGTGCGCGGCGCTCGATCGCGGCACGTTCCGCTGCGGCATCTACGAGCAGCGCCCGCAGGCCTGCCGCGATTTCGCGACGGGCTCGCGCGAGTGCCGCACCGAGCGGCGCGAGAACGGCATTCCGGAGGAATCGCCCACCGGGTGGGCTCCCACGGAATCTGCTTCGTAGCCACGATCGGAGCTGCTGTGCGGGAGCCCACCTGGTGGGCGATTCCGGCTCACAGGCGCATCACGGCCGCGATCAGCTCGATCCCGTCGCGGAAGTTCCCGAGCCGCAGGTTCTCGTTCTCGGCGTGCTGGTTGTTGTCGTGGTTCGCGAGCGGCAACGAGAGGAACGGCGCCCCGAGCTCGTCCTCGATCACGGCGAGCGGCAGGCTGCCGCCCATCGTCGGGAGCGAGACCAGGGGCTCGTCGGTCGCGGACTGCATCGCCCTTGCGACTTCCATCGCGAGCGGATGGTCCATGGCCGTGCGCCCGGCACGGTAATAGCCCGGCAGCAGCACGAGCGTCGCGATTCGCGCGTGCGTGCGGCGTTCGTCGAGCGTCGGTTCGCGGTCGATCACCCAGTAGCCCTGTTTCTCGACGTGCGCCTTCAGCCGCCCGAACTGCGTTTCGGGATCGATGCCCTTCACGAAGCGCAGGTCGAGCGTGGCCTGGGCGACGGTCGTGATCACGTTGCTCGCGTGCTCGCCGACGTCGGCGCTGCGCATGCCGTTCACGTTGAGCGAGGGCAGGTTGATCGCTTCCATGAGCGACTTGCCGGGCAACTCGGTGCGCGCGAGCCCGAGCTCTGCGCGGAGCGCGTCGTCGGCGCTCGGCGCCGCGGCGATCGCCGCCTTTTCGAGCTCGCCCAGCGGCACGACGTCGTCGTACCAGCCGGGGATGGTCACGCGGCCGTCGTCGTCCTTCATCGACGCGAGCAGTCGCGCGAGCATCATCCCGGGGTTCGGCGCCCAGTTGCCGTAATGCCCGCTGTGCAGCGGACGCAGCGGTCCGTACACGGTCAGGTCGACGTTCGCGTCGCCGCGAACGCCGTAGCCGAGCTGCTTGCGGCCGCTCGGGTGCACGGGACCGTCGACGATCAGCCACAGGTCCGCGGCGAGCAGCGCCTTGTTCGCGCGCAGCATGGGCCCGAGCCTCGGCGACCCCTGTTCCTCCTCGCCCTCGAAGAAGAACTTGAGGTTCGCACTCGGTGTCTGGCCCGTGGCCTTCAGCGCTTCCGCCGCCGCGATGATCGCCATCACGCCCGCCTTGTCGTCCGAGGCCGAACGTGCGCGCAGGCGCGCATCGGCGGACGGTCGCTGGGCGCCGTACCAGGTCGGCTGCCACGGAGCCGTCGTCCAGTTCTCCGGGCTCACCGGCTGGCCGTCGTAGTGCGCGTAGAAGACGAGCGTGCGCTTCGCGCCCGGCACGAGCCACTCGCCGTAGACGGCGGGCGGCGAGCCGTCGATGCCGGGCAGCAGCTTCGGCGCGAGCCCGCGCGCCGCCATCAGCTGCACGATCGCGTCGGCATTGCGCCCGATGTTCGCGGTGTCGGTCGCGACGTTCGGTATCGCGAGCAGGTCGGTGAATTCCTCGAGCAGTCGCGGCTCGTTCGCTTCGCGCCAGGCGCGTACGGTTTCCGGCGGTGCCGCGCCCGCCGCGAGTGCGAAGCTGAGTCCGAGCGCGAAACAGGCGATGCGCACCATGGCGAGGCTCTCGTGGGGACGGCGCAGTGTAGCGATGCGCCCGCGAGCGACGCACGGCGAGGTCGCGGGACCGTGTGGCGAGTGTTCACTGCGGGCGCAGCCGTCGCCGCCTAGAATTCCCGGCTGGGTGCGGGAAGCAAGGCGAACGAGGAGACGACGATGGACGTGCGCAAAGTGATGACGGCCGATCCGGCCTGCTGCACCCCGACCACGCCGCTGCGCGACGTGGCCCGCATGATGGCCGAGAACGACTGCGGCGAGATCCCGGTGGTCGACGACGCGGCGCAGAAGCATCCGATCGGCGTGGTCACCGACCGCGACATCGTGCTGCGTTCGTTGGCCGTCGGCCGCGACCCGACGTCGCTGACCGCCGGCGACTGCATGACGACGCCCGCCGTGACGACGCGCCCGGACTGCTCGCTGGAGGACTGCCGCGAGTTGATGGAAGCGCACCAGATCCGCCGCGTGCCCGTCGTGGACGAAGCCGGCCGGCTGTGCGGAATCGTCGCCCAGGCCGACATCGCCCAGGCCTCGACGAACCGCGAAACCGGCGAGCTGGTCAAGGAAGTCTCGACGCCCGGGCCAACCAGCCACTGAAACCCCACGGGAAAGCCCCGAATTCCCCCCGGCCGGGCTCTCAGGCCGGGGGGAACCTGAACGACTGCGTGCACTTGCTCGCATTTGCTGACGTTCTGATGTAGGGTGCGCGCACTGTGATTGCTAGGGTCACGGTGAATCGTGGCCCGGTGCGGTTGAACAGACTCGATCTATTCATCGTTCCGTCTCGCTCACTCCCTGCAAAAACAGTCTCGGCGCGGGTGTTCCGCGGCCGCGAATTGTCATCCATGTTCTACGGAGAGTTTCATGTCCGAGCGTAAGACCGGTACGGTCAAGTGGTTCAACGACGCCAAGGGTTTCGGCTTCATCACCCAGGAAGCTGGCGAAGACCTTTTCGTCCATTTCCGCGCCATCCAGGGCACCGGCTTCAAGTCGCTGCAGGAAGGCCAGAAGGTGTCGTTCCAGGTCGTCAAGGGCCCGAAGGGCCTGCAGGCTGATCAGGTGCAGGTCCTCTGATCGCTGTTTGACGGCTTTTGCCGTATCGAAAAGGCCCGGGTCTCCCGGGCCTTTTTGTTTTGGTTCGTCCGGAATTCGCTGCGCGAATTCCGTCCGGGAAGAGCAGTCGCGGCCCGCGAGGGAAAAGGCGTGACTTTTCCCGAGCGACCACCGTCGAGATTCGTCCGGAACGCTTTTTCAAACGAGCGTTAGTGTGCTTGCTCGATGGCGCGTTCCTAGATTTCGCGTCAACGGCGCGCTGTGCGCCTCGACGGAGATCGCGACGATGGTGAGCAAGCAGGTGCGCGCGAAGCGCACGTCGAAGCCGCAGAACGATGCGGCGCGCACGGTGTGGCTGGCCGGCCTCGGCGCGGTGTCCATCGCGCAGAAGCAGGGCAACAAGCTGGTCGAGACGCTGGTGGGCGAGGGCGAGCAGTTCCG
>CALKUS010000281.1 GCA_937996755.1 uncultured Pseudomonadota bacterium
CGAGATCCTCGTCGTGATGGCGCTGATCGGCATCGTGATCGCGCTCGTCGCGAACAAGGTCGGCGACGGCGCCGTGAACGGCAAGGTCAAAGCGACGAGGATCGCGCTCGATACGCTCGGTGGGAAGATCGAGATGTACTCGCTCGATAACGGGAGCCCGCCCGCGAACCTGCAGGACCTGCTCGCCAAGCCCGGCACGGCCGAAAACTGGAACGGCCCGTACGCGAAGGAGAAGGAGCTCAAGGATCCCTGGAACCACGCCTTCGTGTACACCGTTCCCGGCAGCAAGAGCGGTGGCGACTACGACCTGTACTCGTACGGCCCGGACGGCAAGGAAGGCGGCGAAGGCCTCAAGTCAGCCGACATCGGCAACTGGTGAGCTGACCGGCGCGCACGCGAGGCTCAACCATGGCCGTCCTGTGCGCGACCCGGCGCGCGGCGAGTGCCGCGCCCAACGCGGCGCCGCGTGCGCGCGGATTCACGCTCATCGAAATCATGGTCGTGCTGATGCTGATCGCGCTCGTCGTGACGCTGACGGCGGTCAGCCTCGGCCAGGGCCTGAGCGGCTCGCGCGTGCGTGCCGCGAGCCGCGATCTCGTCGCGGCGCTGCGCTACACGCGCGGCCAGGCGATCGTGTCGCAGAGCGAGCAGGTGCTCGAGCTCGACCTCGAGCATTTCACGTATACCGCGCCGAAGCGCAAGCCCGTCGAGCTGCCGAAGGACATGGAGCTGCGCCTGCTCACGGCCGCGCAGGAGCTCACCGGCGAGAAGGCCGGCCGCATCCGCTTCTATCCCGACGGCAGCTCCACGGGCGGTCGCGTGAAGCTCGTGCGCGGCCAGCGCGCGTGGGACATCGAGATCGCCTGGCTCACGGGTGAAGTGGCGATGCGCCAGGGCGAGGCGACGCCGTGATCGCCCGCCAGCGCGGCTTCACGCTCGTCGAGATGGTCGTCGCGTTCGTGGTGTTCGCGTTCGCGCTCGGCGTGCTCATGGAGGCGAACGCGAGCGCGCTGCGCGCAGCGCGCCGCTCGGCGGCGATGACGCAGGCGGCGCTGCTGGCGAAGAGCAAGCTCGACGAGGTGGGCGTCGGCGTCAATCTCGACGAGGGCCGCGACAACGGTCGCTTCGAGGGCACCGACTACGCGTGGTCGCTCGACATCGCGAAGATGGACCCGCCGCCGTCCAGCACGGGCGTGCAGGAGGAAGTGCCCGTCGACCTCTATCGCCTCGAGCTCGACGTGATGTGGCGCGAGGGCCGCGACGAGCGCCACGCGAAGTTCACCACGATGCGCGCGATCCAGCCGGGCGGTGCGCCATGAGGCCAGCTTTCGCTTCCGGCGGACGAGCGCATCCGGCTCCTTCGATCGCTTCCCGCAGCCATGGATTCACCCTCGTCGAGATCCTGCTCGCGCTCGTGCTGCTGGGCCTGCTGATGGCGGGCGCGTTCTCGGGCATCCGCACGGCGACGCGCTCGGTGGAGCGCGGCGAGGCGCTGATCGAGCGCACCAACAAGATCCGCGTCGCGCAGGAGTTCCTGCGCCGGCAGATCGCGCACGCGATGGCGCTGCCGTACGAGAACAAGCGGCCAACCGGCGAGCCGGTCGTGTTCAGCGCGTCGAACGACGAGATGACGTTCGTCGCGCCGATGCCGGGCTACCTCGGCCACGGCGGCGCGTACGTGCAGAAGCTCTCGCTCGAGCGCGGCAACAACGGCACGCAGCTCGTGTTCCGCCACGCGCTGCTCAACGGCTTCGATCCCGACGACGCGTTCGCCGACGCCGAGCGCGAGCCGGTGATCCTGCTCGAACACATCCAGCGCGCGCGCTTCCGCTTCCGCGCGATGGACGACCGCGGCAAGCTCGGCGAGTGGACGGACGACTGGGACCAGGCCGGCCGCTCGCCGCTGCTCGTGCGCGTGGAGATCGAGTTCGACCGAGAGACGCAGCTCGCGTGGCCTGAGCTCGTCGTCCCGCTGATGATCGATCCGGGTGCCGTCGTGACGGCCCTTGAACCGACCTTCTTCATGGGCACGCAACAATGAGCACGGTGCGCGCCAATCGCGGCACCGCATTGCTGCTCGTGATGTGGGTGATCGCGCTGCTCGGCATCCTGCTCGGCAGCTTCGTGGTGCTCGCGCGCAGCGAGCAGCTGCAGACGCGCTACCTGTTCGACTCGACGCAGGCGCGCTACGCGGCGGAAGCGGGCCTGAGCCGCGCGATCTACGAGCTGCGCCGCGCCGACCCGGTCGCGCGCTGGGTCGCGGACGGTCGTCCGTACGAGCTCGAGTTCGAAGGCGCGAAGATCGAGGTGTCGGCCACGGACGAGTCCGGCAAGGTCGACATCAACATGGCGGACGAGTTGATCCTGCTCGCGCTGTTCCGCAATTCGGGCGCCGACGACGAGCTCGCCGCGCAGCTCGTCGACCGCGTGATGGACTGGCGCGACCCCGACGAGGACGTGCGCGCGAACGGTGCCGAGAAGCAGGACTACGAGTCCGCGGGCTACGCCTACGGCCCGTCGAACCGCGGCTTCGCGCTGCCGGGCGAGCTGCAACAGGTGCTCGGGATGGATTTCGAGCGCTACCGGACGATCGCGCCGCTGATCACGGTGTTCGGCCGCACGCCGCGCCCGAACCCGGCCTACGCGTCGCCCGAGGTGCTGCAGCTGCTGCCCGACATCACGCCCGACATCGCGCGCCAGATCGTCGAGCAGCGCCGCCTGCTCACGCCCGACCAGCTCGCCGCCACGCCCATCCTGCTGCCCGACGGAACGCCGCTGGCGTTGTCGGGTGGAGGGCTGACGTATACTGTCCAGTCCCGAGCCACGCTGCCGAACGGCGCCTGGACGGTCCTCGATACCACGGTTCGCATCGGCGGCACCCCCGGTGGGCGCGCCTACAGCATCCTGCGCTGGCGCGAAGGGAGCGCCGACTGAATGGCAGACACGGTCCTCGGCCGGCAACTGTCGCGGCTGCGAGTCGTCTACGGCTCGAGCTCGCTGCGGCGGTTCCTCGACTGGTGGGGCGGCGAGCTCGTCGCGCTCCTGCCGGCGCGCGTGCGCGCGTGGCTGGCCGAGCGTCGCGACGAAGTCTGCGTCCGGCTCGAGCCCGGCGCGCTGCTGCTCGAGCCGCGCCGTCGCGGCGTGCGCGGCGAGCCGGTGCGCGTCGACCTCGCGCAGGACTCGGCCGAGATCGCGCGCGCGACGCGTGCGGTGGTGGTCGCCGGTGAGGAGCTGCCCGACGTCGTCTACTGCCTCGCGCCCGGCAAGCTGCTGCGCCGCACGCTCGTGCTGCCCGCGGCCGCCGAGGAGAACCTGCTGCAGGTGCTCGGCTTCGAGATGGATCGCCAGACGCCGTTCACGGCGGCGCAGGTCTATTACGACGCGCGCGTGCGTTCGCGCGACGCCGCGGCGAAGACGGTGCAGGTCGAGCTCGCGCTCGTGCCGCGTGCTGTGATCGAGCCCGAGCTCGCCGCGCTCGCGAACGCGGGGCTCGCGCTCGATGCCGTCGACGGCACGAACGTCGACGGCACGCGCCTCGGCTTCAACCTGCTGCCGGCCGATCGCCGCGCGCGCCGCGCCGACTTCTGGCTGCGCCTCGACCTCGCGCTCGGTGCCGTCGTCGTGCTGCTGCTCGGCGTGGTGATGGCGCAGTCGGTCGCGAACCACGAAGCTTCGGTCGCGGCCTTGCGCGCGGCCGCCGACGCGCAGAGCGCGCACGCGCGCGAAGTCGCGGCCAGCCGCACGCGCCTGCGCGACGCGACCGAGGGCGCGAATTTCCTCGTGCGCAAGAAGCGCAGCCGTCCGCCCGTGATCGACCTGATCCTCGACGTGACGCGCGTGCTGCCGAACGATTCGTGGCTGCAGCGGCTCAGCGTGACCGGCGAGCAGGTGCAGTTGCAGGGCCAGGCGAAGGAGGCCGCCTCGCTGATCCCCATCCTGCAGCGATCCACGCTGATCGAAGGCCCGGCGCTGCAGGGCGCGATCACGCCCGATGCGCGCACGAACAAGGAGCAGTTCCTGATCCAGGCGAAGCTGCGGCCGCGGTCCGCGGCCGCCGAGGCGAAGCCGAAGGCCGCGGCCGGCGCACGGCCGCCCGCGCGCGACGATGTGAAGGACGCCGGCGCACCGCCGGAACAGAAGGCGGCCGGGCCCGCCGGCGGCGAGGAGAAGCGCGATGCAGCTGATGCCGGGCGCTGATCGCGGCCGCTTCCTCGCCGTCGTGCTGCTGGTCGCGGCCGTCGCCGTGGTCTACCTGCTCGGCGTGCACTGGTGGTTCACGGCGCCGCACCTCGCGCTCGCCGACGAGGCCGCCATGCTGCGCGAGCAGGAAGCGCGCTATCGCAGCGTGGCCGCGGAGGCGCCGCGGATCGAGGCGGGGCTGCGCGAGGTCGCCGAGTTCGAGCGCGGCAATCCCGCGTTCCTGACCGAAGGCGACTTCGATTCCGCCGCCGCCGGCCTCACGCAGCGGCTGAAACAAGTGGTGACGGCACGTGCGCGCGACGCGCAGAGCTGCCAGATCATCATGAACCAGTATTCGCGGCCGACCGAGAAGGAGCTGTTCGAGCGCGTCGCGATCCGCGTGCGCCTGCGCTGCAGCCTCGAGGAGTTCGCGCCGGTGCTGCACGATCTCGAGAGCGGCAGCCCGATGTTGTTCGTGGACGAGGTGCAGGTCTGGAAGCAGACCGGTTACCGTGCGCCCGGCAGCAACCAGGTCGCGAGCTACCTCGACGTGCAGTTCACGCTGTCGGGCTACCTGCGCAAGCCGGGTGGTGGCGACAAGAAGCCAGGGCAGGGTGCGCAATGACGCGCGGCAAGGCCATCGCCGCCGGCCTCGCCGGCATCGCCGCGCTGCTCGGCATGTTCGCCGTGGCGCAGTGGTCCGGGCTCGGCACGGGCTATTCGCTCGCGGACGCGGGCGAGGAAGGCGAGCGCGAAGGCGCGCTCGTGGCGCTCGACCGCGAGCCCGTCGCGATGAAGGCGTGGACGGAATACGGCGAGGTGCTCGCGCGTCCGCTGTTCAACGAGTCGCGCGCGCCGGAAGAGCAGCCGCCGACGGAAGGCGAGGGCACGATGACGACGGCCGCGCTGAACGTGACGCTCACCGGCGTCGTGATCACGCACGACGTCAAGATCGCGATGGTGAAGGACAACGCGACGGGCAAGACGGTACGCGTCAAGCTCGGGCAGCCGCTGGAAGGCGACCAGTCGGGCTGGACGCTCGCCGAACTCAAGGCGCGCGGCGCGGTCTTCGATGGGGCCGGGCTGGGACGGCAGGAGCTGGAGCTGACGGTCGACACGAAGGGCGCGCCGGCGCCCGAAGCGCCCGCGCCGCCGCCGAACCAGACGACGGCGATGGCGCCGGTGCCGGACCCGGCGAGCACCGAGAAGGGTGCGCCGCCGGCCCAACCGGCGGAAGCGGCACCGCAAGCGGCGACCGCCGAGGACATCCGGCGTCGTATCGAGGAAAGACGGCGGCAGCTGCGCGAAGAAGCGCAGCGCATGCTGGAACAGGGGCAGACAGAGAAGCCATCGGAGTGACGGCCGCGATGCGAAAGATGCGAACCTTCGGACTCACGGCGCTGCTGACCGCGCTCGCGGCGTGCAGCACGCCCGTGCGCGAAGCGCCCGAGCCGGCACCCGAGCAGATCGAGGCACCGGTGGCGCGCGTGCCGCAGCGCGCGGCGATCGAGAACGCCATGGTCGACGACCCCGTGCCGGTGATCGGCGCGGCCGCCGGCGAAGAATCCGGCGTGCAGTCGAATGCGCGCATCGAGCGCGGCACCGGCCGCTTCTACGACGAGCGCGCGGCGCAGCGTCCGCCGGGCGGGCCGAGCACGGGCGACGTCACGTTCAACTGGGAAGACGTCCCGGTGCAGGTGGTGGTGAAGGCCATCCTCGGCGACCTGCTCGGCGAGAACTACGTGATCGCGCCCGGCGTGCAGGGCAGCGTGACGTTCTCCACGGCGAAGCCGATCAGCATCCAGCAGGCGCGCGGCGTGCTGGAAACGATCCTGCAGCAGAACAACCTCGCGATGGTCTGGAAGGACGGTCGTTACACGATCCTGCCGATCGGCCAGGCGATCCCGGGCAACCTCTCGCCGCGTGCCGGTGGCGCCGCGCCGCGCGGCTACGAAGTGCGCGTGGTGCCGCTGCGCTACGTCGCGCCGAGCGAGATGGAGAAGCTGCTCGCGCCGTACGTGCGCCAGGGCGCCATCGTGAAGGCCGACAACGCGCGCAGCATGATCGTGCTCGCGGGCAACCCGAGCGACCTGCGCACCTACCTCGACACGATCGAGATCTTCGACGTCGACTGGCTCGCGGGCATGTCGATCGGCGTGTTCCCGCTGGAGCGCGTCGAGGCGGCCACCGTGATCCCGGAGCTCGAGAAGGTGTTCGGCGAAGGCGGCTCCACGCCGCTCGCCGGCATGTTCCGCTTCCTGCCGATCGAGCGCCTCAATGCGGTGCTCGTGATCACGCCGCAGCCGAAGTACCTCGACGAGGCAGGCAAGTGGCTCGCGCGGCTCGATCGCGGCGGTGCGGACGCGGGCGCGCAGCTGTTCGTCTACTACGTGAAGAACGTGAAGGCGCAGGACCTCGCCGACAACCTCACCGACATCTTCGGCGCGTCCGGCAGCAGCAGCTCGTCGAACGACACGCCGGTCGGTGGCGTCGCGCCTGGCCTGCAGCCGGTGGAAGTGCGGCAGGTCGGCACCACGCCGGCGGGCGGCCAGAAGGATTCCGCGCAGGAAGCCGCGGCGAAGAGCCAGCGGGCGCAGCAGCGCCAGGCGAACCAGGAAGGCATCGCGATCAACGGCAGCGAGGACATCCGCATCACCGCGATCGAGGAGAGCAACGCGCTGCTGATCCGCGCGACGCCCACGGAGTACGACTCGATCCTGAAGGCGATCAAGCGCCTCGACACGGTGCCGCTGCAGGTGCACGTCGAGGTGAAGATCCTCTCGGTGAACCTGACCGACGACCTGTCGCTCGGCGTCGAATGGTATTTCGAGAACGCGTCGTCGAGCGCCGACACGCTGCGCATCCGCAAGGAGCAGCGCAACTTCGAGCGCTACGCCGACCCGA
Organism: uncultured Pseudomonadota bacterium; assembly: GCA_937996755.1. GTDB lineage: Bacteria > Pseudomonadota > Gammaproteobacteria > Xanthomonadales > Ahniellaceae > CALKUS01. The sequence goes on from CALKUS010000281.1 coordinate 7,084, forward strand.
ACCTGCCGGAGGAGCCGAGCACCTGGATCAGTTACGCCGGCCGCGTCGGCGCGGGCGGCCTGCAATGGACGTTCCTCAACACGGCGGCGGAAGCGCTGCTGTCGTCGCTGCAGTCGAACGGCAAGGCGCGCGTGCTGTCGTCGCCGTCGCTGGTCGTGCTCAACAACAAGGAAGCGAGCATCAACGTCGGCACGCAGCTGCCGGTGGTGAGCTCGTTCGTGAGCGGCGTCACGACCACCGACCCGAACACCAGCGTGCAGCCCGGCGTGGGCCAGAGCTACGTGCAGTTCCGCAACACCGGCATCACGCTGAAGGTGACGCCGCGCGTGAACCCGGGCGGCCTCGTCTTCATGGAAGTCTCGCAGGAAGATTCGCAGCCGATCGCGGGCACGCTGATCGGCGGCAACGTCGCGCTGTCGCAGCGCCAGGTTTCGACCGAGATCGCCGTGCAGAGCGGACAGACCGTGCTGCTCGGCGGCCTGATCCGCGAGACAGAATCGGTCACCAAGGGCGGCGTGCCGGGCTTGTCGAAGATACCCGTGATCGGCGCGCTGTTCGGCGGGCAGAGCAAGCAGGCGGAGCGCGAGGAACTGCTGCTCGTGATCACGCCGACCGTGATCTCGAACGCCGCGACCGCGCAGGAAATCACCGACGACTATCGCTCGCGCTTCCAGGGCCTGAAACCGCTGCTGCGCGACGCGGACGCAGAAACCCGGCCGCTCGATCCCGAGTCGCAGCCGATCGAGGAATGAGCATCGCCATGAAAGGACGAATCGAAATGCACAACCATCCACTGCGCGCCATCGCGCTCGCCGCCGTGCTCGCGGTTTCCGCGTGCGCGACGACGAAGGAAAAATCCGCGGCCGACGCCGCGCCGGTCGCGACGCCGTCGCAGGAAACCGCGCCGCCGCCGCCGTTCCCGGACGGCGTGGAAGAGCGCGCCCAGGTGCGCTGGGACCTCCTGATCGCGAAGCAGGCCGCCCGGGCCTGGGACCTTCTGTCCCCCGGCGTGCGTGCGGCCTCCAAACGCGAGGAATATGCGGCCGCGTTCACGCATCGGCCGGTCAGCTGGCTCGCCGCGAAGGTCACCGGCAAGAAATGTGATGCGGATAGCTGTACGTTGCAGGTCGAAGTGCGGTACAAGGCGGAAATCCCGCAGTCCAGCGCGGGACCGATCGAATCGACGGCGTACCTCCAGGAACGCTGGATCAGGGTGGACGGGGCGTGGTACCTGGTCCCAGAAAAGGCACCCGGAGGGTAGTTGCGTTGCGCGAAACGGTCATTTAACATCTTGCGCGCTCGTGTTCTAACCTGCCATTGCCATCGGTGCGGTCTGCCGGTGGGTCGGAGTGAGGTTAGGGAGTCGCAAAGCCCTGTGGTTCCTAATTAGGAGTGTTGCAATGAAAAGAAACAGCCTGACGACCGCTCTGCTCGCTGGCCTCGCCGGCGCAGCGGGCCTGGCGTCCAGCGCCTCGGCGCTGAACCTGAACCCGGATGGCCTGGGTCAGGTCCTGATCTACCCGTACTACACGGTCAACGACGGCAACCAGACGCTGGTCTCCGTGGTCAACACCACGAACCGCGTGAAGGCCGTCAAGGTCCGCTTCCTCGAGGGTCGCAACTCGAAGGAAGTGCTCGACTTCAACCTGTACCTGTCGCCGTTCGACGTCTGGGCCGCCGCGATCTACGCGACCGGCACCACGGGCGCCGCGAACCTCGTCACGAACGACACGTCGTGCACGGTGCCGCGCAACGTCAACGTCCCGTTCCGTAACTACCAGTACACCGGTGGTCTGCAGGACTTCCCGAATTCGCAGGCTGCCGTGCTCGGTTCGCTGGACCGTACGCGCGAAGGCCATGTCGAAATGATCGAGATGGGCCTGCTCCGCACGGGTGCGGCCACGACGCAGCTGGCTGAAGAAGCCACGCACGGCGCGAACGGCGTTCCGACGAACTGCAACGCGCTCGTCGCTGCCTGGCTGCCGCCGTCGGGTGGTTGGGTCGCCAACGGCGCCCTGAAC
>CALKUS010000282.1 GCA_937996755.1 uncultured Pseudomonadota bacterium
GAACATGGACTCGTTCGCGAAGGCCTTCTCGTGCAATGCCGGCGACAAGATGGTCAACTCGGGCGACGCGAAGGTCGCGATCTGGTGATGTAGCGACGGGCAGCGTAGCTGCCCGTCTCCGGTGTTCGATACGCCCGCCTTGCGCGGGCGTTTTCGTTTCTCGCCGTCTGAGTCCGGGTCTGAGTGCGAGTACACCGTGATTCCGAGCGAGCCGGACAAGCTGGCGGAGGCACTCTGGGTTACGCACTCAGACCCAGACCCAGACAACGGGTCCGCCGGGCGTGACACGGAGAAACGCCACGCTGCACGCCGCCTGCGATAATGGGGGACCATCGCAAGCCCCGCGCGCATGCCCTTCGCCCCCGGACAACGCTGGATTTCCGCTGCCGAGCCCGAACTGGGGCTGGGCACCGTGCTGCGCATCGACGGGCGCACGGTGCAGGTGCTGTTCGCGCGTACGGGCGTGCTGCGCCACTACGCGACGCAGTCCGCGCCGCTGCTGCGCGCGTCGTTCCAGGCCGGCGACACGATCACCGCGAACGGCGAGCCGCTGCGCGTGGAGTCGGTCGCGGAGCGCGACGGCGTGCTGCATTACTCGGGGGGCGGCCGTAGCGTCGCCGAGGGCGCGCTCGACGACCTGCAGAGCGTCTCCAAGGCGAACGATCGCCTGGTGAGCGCGCGCGTCGACGCGGCGGACCGATTCGACCTGCGGCTCGCGGCGCTCGAGCGGCGCGCGCAGGCGCGCGGCGACGCGTCGTGGGGCGTGCAGAGCGCGCGCATCGACCTGATCCCGCACCAGCTGCGCGTGGCGCAGGTCGCATCGTCGCGGCGACCCCCGCGCGTGCTGCTGGCCGATGAAGTCGGCCTCGGCAAGACGATCGAGGCCGGGCTCATCATCGCGCGCCAGGTCGCGAGCGGGCGCGCCGGGCGCGTGCTGGTGCTCGTCCCGGAGGCGCTCGTCTACCAGTGGTTCGTCGAGCTGCTGCGCCGCTTCAACCTGTCGTTCGCGATCTTCGACGAAGAGCGCGTCGCCGCGATCGAGCTGGCCGGCGACGGGCGCAACCCGTTCCAGGACGAGCAGCTCGTGCTCACCGACCCGAATTTCCTGCTCACGCATCCGGAGCGCGCGCGCTCGTGCGTGCAGGCGGGATGGGACCTGCTCGTGGTGGACGAGGCGCACCATCTGGCGTGGTCGCCGGAGGCCGAGAGCGCCGAATACATCCTCGCCGAGGCGCTCGCGAAGCGCACGCCGGGCGTGGTGCTGCTCACGGCGACGCCCGAGCAACTCGGCCGCACCGGTCATTTCGCGCGGCTGCGCCTGCTGGATCCGGCGCGCTTCCACGACCTCGCCGCCTACCAGCACGAGGCCGAAGGCTACGTCGCGCTGTCCGGCCTGGCCGACACGCTGCTGCGCGGCGACGCGCCCGATGCGGAACAGCAGCCCCTGCTCGAGCGCCTGCTCGCGGCCGAGAGCGATGCGAGCGCGGTGGCGCTGATCGCGCGCGACGACCCGGAGTCGCGGCGCGAGCTGCTGCGCCGGCTGGTCGACCGCCACGGCACGGGACGCGTGATGTTCCGCAACCGCCGCGCGGGCGTCGGCGGTTTCCCCGCGCGCGTGCCGCACCTCGAGCGGCTGGCCGCGCCCACGCAATCGCTGCGCGACAACGCGATCGAGGAGTTCCTCGGCGACATCGCGCAGCCGCCGTTCGCGCCCGCGCTCTCGTACCTCGACGATCCACGCCTGGCGTGGCTCATCAGCTTGCTCGACGCGCATCCGCGCGAGAAGTTCCTGCTGCTCTGCCGCTGCCAGCCGAAGCTGCATGCGATCGAGGAAGCGCTGCGCCTGCGTTCCGGCGTGCCCGTCGCGCGTTTCCACGAAGGCCTCGGCCTCGTGCAGCGCGATCGCAATGCGGCGCACTTCGCGGCGCCCGACGGCGCACGCCTCCTGCTCTGCACCGAGATCGGCTCGGAAGGCCGCAATTTCCAGTTCGCGCACCACGTCGTGTTCTGGGACCTGCCGCTCGACCCGGACCTCGTGGAGCAGCGCATCGGCCGCCTCGACCGCATCGGCCAGCGCGGCGACGTGCACATCCACGTCGCGGTGTTCGAGGGCAGCGCACAGGCCGCGCTGCTCGACTGGCTCGACCTCGGCCTCGACGCGTTCCGGCGCAGCCCCGAGGACGGTCGCGTGCTGCTGAAGCAATTCGGCGAGCAGCTCGTCGCGGCCGCGCTCGCCTGCGCGCGCGGCGTGCCGGACGCGCAGGCGGCGTTGTCGGCGCTGATCGCCGAGACGCGGGTACGGCACGAGGAGCTCGCCGAGGCGATCGTGCGCGGCCGCGATCGGCTGCTCGAGCTCAATACGCAGTTCGCCGAGGGCGCCGAGGCGTTGCGCGAGCGCCTGGGCGCGATCGACGGCGACGAATCGCTCGACGAATTCGTGACGGCGCTGTTCGAGCACTTCGGCATCGACGTGGACGAGATGGGCGCGCGCAGCGTGCGCCTCGATCCGGAAATGCTCGCGACCGACGTGTTCCCGGGCCTCGAAGGCGGTCCGCGCCAGGCCACGTTCGACCGCGCGACGGCGCTCGCGCGCGACGACCTGTTGTTCCTGCGCCCGGACCACCCGATGGTGTCGGGCGCGCTGGACCTGCTGCTCTCGAGCGAAGCGGGCAACGCCGCGTTCCTGCTCGACGACACGCTGCCGCCGCGCTCCGCGCTGCTCGAGGCGGTCTTCGTGCTCGAATGCGTGGCGCCGCCCGCGCTCGCGGTCGAGCGTTTCCTGCCGGCGCAGCCGCTGCGCGTGGTGGTCGATTCGCGTCGCGCGGAACGCGAAGGCTTCGTGCCGGACGCGCGCAGCCTCGCGCGCGCACCGGACCGCCAGGTCGACCTCGCGCGCTATCGCAAGGTGCTCGCGCAACTCGTGCCGCCGCTGCTCGAATCCGCGAAGCAGGTGGCGACGCGTCGTGGCGCGCAGCGCGCGGCGGAGGCGGTCGCGCGCGCGGACGTCGAGCTCGCGGCCGAGATCGAGCGCCTCGAGGCGCTCGCGCGCGTGAACCCCGGCGTGCGGCCGCAGGAGATCGCGGCGGCGCGCGAAGAACGCGACGCGCTACGCAGCCTGCTGCCGGAATCGCGCGTGCGGCTCGACGCGCTGCGCCTCGTGGTCAGTGCGGATTTCCTGGCCCTGCGCGCCTAGCGCGATACCGCCAGAACATCAGCATCACGAACCCCGCGACGAGCCCACCGAGGTGCGCGAAGTGCGCCACGCTCGCCTGCTTCCCGGTGAGCCCGAGCACGAGCTCGACGAGGCCGTAACCCGTCACGAACAGCCACGCGGGCATCGGGATCGGCGGGATGATCAGCAGTATCCGCTCGCGCGGCCAGAACATGCCGAATGCGAGCAGCAGCCCGAACACGCCGCCCGAAGCGCCGAGCGTAGGGACCATTTGCCCGGGCTCGAAGATCGCCATCGTCGTGAGCTGCGCCGCGGCCGCGCCCAGTACACAGACCAGGAAGTAGATCGAGTAGCGGCGCGCACCGAGCACCGCCTCGATGCGCGAGCCGAACATGTACAGTGCGAGCCCGTTGAACAGCAGGTGCGTGAGGCTGCCGTGCAGGAGCGCATACGTCACGAGCTGCCACGGCTCGAAGCCGATCGCGAACGGCGCGCCGCCGAGCAGTACCACCTCGTGCGGGCCGAGCGGCCACAGCGCGAGGCGCAGAGTGAACGCTTCGCCGAGCAGGGCTTGCAGCGCGAAGCCCGCGACCACTGCGATCAGCAGCAGTCGCGTTACCGGCGGAATGCGCATCGTCCCTCTGTTCCAATGGCAGTCGGTCGTGCATGAGATGGCGTCGGGTGCCGAAAAGTCAATCGCCGACGGCCTGGCGCTGGCCGGCTGGGCGGTGGCCGACGCGTTCCTCGACGCTGCGCTCGTGCAGGCGCTCGCGCGCGAATGCCGCGAACTCGCGCTGGAACCCGCCGCCGTTGGGCGCGGCACGCGGCATCGCGACGACGCGCTGCGCGGCGACCGCACGCACTGGCTCGAGGCCGGCGCGAGCGCGGCGCGGGACGCATTGCTCGCACGGCTCGATGCGCTGCGCGTCGCGCTGAACGAGGCCTGTTTCCTGGGCCTCGCCGACGTCGAGGCGCACTTTGCGCACTACCCGCCCGGCGCGCGTTACGTGCGCCACCGCGACCGCTTCCGCGACGACGACCACCGCGTCGTGTCGCTCGTCGTCTACCTCAATGCCGACTGGGACGCGCCGCGCAACGGCGGCGAGCTGCGGCTGTACGACACAGCGGGCAACGCCCACGACGTCGCACCGCTCGGCGGCCGTGCCGCGTGTTTCCTCAGCGCCGACATCGAGCACGAAGTGCTGCCCGCGACGCGCGATCGCCTCAGCGTGGCCGCCTGGCTACGCAGGCGCTGAGCTTCGTCGCGCTCGATTCGCCCGCGCCATCCCTGGCGTGGACCGCTTCGTAGGGTCGCCCCATCGGACATCCTGTCCTCGGACATTTCTCGCAGCAGCCGCCGATAAGGCGGCTGCTAGCGCGAGAAATGACCCCAGAGCTGCTCGTCGAGCGAGCGCTTCCAGCCGAAGCGGGACAGATCGACCTTGCCGCCGAGCACGACGACCTTCTCGCGCGCCAGTCGCTTCGATTGTTCCGCGAACGGTGCCGACCCTTGCGGGAACGCGAGCGAGCCGTCCGCGCGCAGGATGCGCCACCAGGGCGTGTCGTCGGCGGGATCGTGGCGCAGCGACCAGCCCACGAGGCGCGCGCGGCCCTTCAGGCCGGCCTCGGCCGCGATTTGTCCGTAGCTCGCGACGCGGCCGCGCGGGACGCGGCGCACGGTCGCGAGGATGCTGCGCGCGGCCGGGGACAAGTTGCTCGCCATTCGCTTAGCATAACGACAGGGCGCGACCAGTCGCCGCCGGGAATTCCGCCATGCACAGCTTCGAGGACGTCCGCGCGCACGTCGCTTCGCACTACGCGATCGGCGACAGCTCGCCCTACCTGGTCAGCTTCGACCTCGCGCTCGGCGAAGGCCGGCGCCAGTCGATGTTCCTCGCCGAGATCGAAGGCGAGGACGGCGCGCGCTATCTCCGGCTGAGCACGCCGATCGCGCCGCTCGGCCGCTTCGATGCCGCAAAGTGCCTGCAGTTCAATTGGGCGCAGCGCGTCGGCTGGTTCGCGCTGTCGGAAATCGACGGGCAGGATTTCCTGCACCTGTGCGAGAACCGCCCCTACCGCGGCCTCTCCGGCAAGGAGCTCGATCGCGTGATCGTCGAGATCGGCACGCTGGCCGATCGGCTCGAGCACCTGATGAACCGGGGGAAAGACGTCGCCTGATCGACGCGACGCGCGAGTCGCAGTCTGAGTCTGAGCCTGAGTCTGAGTGCGCGAGGTCGCGCGTTTTGGCGACCGGAAGCCTCGGGTGTACTCGCACTCAGACCCAGACTCAGACTCGCGCTGCTAGATCCACCCCATCGCCTTGCCGAGCGACACGAGCGCATACGCGATCGATGCTGCCACGGGGATCGTGAGCAGCCAGGCCCAGACCATGCGCTCGACGACGGTCCACTTGATCGCGTTGAGGCGCTTCGCCGCGCCCACGCCCATGATCGCGGCGGAGATGTTGTGCGTCGTCGAGACCGGGATGCCGACGCTCGACGCGAGCGTGATCATCGTCGCCGATGCGGTCTCCGCGGCGAAGCCGTTGATCGGGTGCAGCTTCACCATCTTGTGACCGAGCGTCTTGATGATGCGCCAGCCACCGGCCGCCGTGCCGGCGGCCATGACGAGCGCGCAGGTCACCTTCACCCAGATCGCGATGTCGGGTGTCTTGCCGTCCGTGCCGACGGGCGTGTGCAGGAACGAAAGCCAGTCCGGCAGCGCATCGAGCGTGCCCGCGGTCGTCGCGCCGAACAACGCGAGCGCGATGATGCCCATCGTCTTCTGCGCGTCGTTGAGGCCGTGCGCATAGCCCATCCACGCGGCCGACGCGATCTGCGCCTTGCCGAAGAACGCATTCACCCAGCGCGGTTTCGCTGCGCGCTTCAGGAACGCGACGTTCGCCATGCCGCTGATGACCGCGAACAGCAGGCCCATCACCGCGAAGCCGAGCAGGAAGCCGCCGAGCGGCGACCCGAACATCGGCACGACCACCTTCCAGAGCAGGCCGGCGCCCTTGTACCAGGGGTCCGCCGGCTGCGACCAGATGATCGAATGCCAGTTGTCGCCGGACGCCGCCAACGCGGCGCCCGTCAGGCCGCCGATGAGCGCGTGGCTCGATGACGACGGCAGGCCGTACCACCAGGTGATCAGGTTCCAGACGATGCCGCCGAGCAGCGCGCAGAGGATGATCTCCGGGCCCACCGCGACGATGCTCGTATCGACCAGGCCCGAAGCGATCGTTTTCGCAACGGCGGTGCCCGCCAGCGCGCCGAGCAGGTTCATGCTCGCGGCCAGCATCACGGCCTGGCCGGGCGACAGCACCTTCGTCGCGACGACGGTGGCGATGGAGTTCGCGGTGTCGTGGAAGCCGTTGATGTATTCGAACACCAGCGCGACCAGCACCACGAAGATGACGAGCGTCAGGCTCATGGGCGTTCGCTCAGGAGTTCTTGAGGACGACCTGGTACACCACGACGCCCGCTTCGCGGCAGCGGTCGATGGCCTTCTCGAGGATCTCGAAGAAGTCGCGCACGAGGAACATCTGCGTCGCCTCGTACTTGCCGCCGTAGAGGTCGCGGTAGGTTTCGAGCATCAGGCGGTCCGCCTCGCTCTCGATCGCGCGCAGGCGATCCGACAGCTCCTTCATGGGCTCGAGGCGCATGCCGTGGCGCAGGCGTCGCACCATCTCCAGCACGACCGTCGCCGCTTCCTCGAGCATCTTCGCGCGCGAAGCGAAGTCGATGCCGGCAACCTTGTCCACCGCGAGCGAATAGCGGTCGGCGAACTTCTCGACCGTCTTCGGGATGCGGTAGAGCGCGCCACCCAGCGCCTCGATGTCTTCGCGCTCGAGCGCCGTGACGAACGTGTTCACGAGCTCGCGGCTGATCGCGTCGGAGATCTCGCGCTCCTTCTGGCGCGCGAGCTTGAAATGTTCCAGCGACGGCGCCTTGTCGCGCGTCGAGACCATCTGGTGCAGCGCCCGCGTCGAATCAAGGGCGGCTTCCGCGCTGGCCTCGAGCAGGCTGTAGAACTTGTCGCCCTTGCCGAAGATGGTCTGCAGCGAAAACATGGTGTCACCTCGATCGCGTGGAATGACGGCCTGCCTGCCGTCGCGGGCCCGCCAGCCTATGACAGAATTGTTGAAGTTGCATGACAATCCCGGGCGGCCGGTCCGCCCGGCGCCCACGCGGGCAGCCGCGCCCGGTGGTTCCGGGCCGGGCCCGCAAACACGCTACCCTGTACGGCCGCCCGACCTGACTGCTGCATGTCCGCCGAACTGCTGATCGTCCTCGCGCTGATCCTGCTCAACGGCTTCCTGGCGCTGTCGGAGATGGCCGTCATGACGGCGCGCAAGAGCCGCCTGCGGCAGGCCGCGCGCGACAGCAAGCGGGCGCAGGTCGCGCTGGACCTCGCCGAGCGGCCCGAGCGGTTCCTGTCGTCCGTGCAGGTCTGGATCACGCTGCTGTCGATCCTCACCGGCTACCTCGGCGGCGAGAGCCTCGCGCGCGGGCTGGAGGCCTGGTTCGTGCGCACCGACCTGTTCGCGCCGTATGCGCATCGCATCGCCGTCGCGATCAGCGTGGGCCTGATCCTGTTCGTGTCCGTGGTGCTCGGCGAGCTCGTGCCGAAGCGCCTCGCGATCGTGTACCCCGAGCGCATCGCGACGCTCGTCGCGATCCCGATGCGCCTGCTCGCGACGGCCGCAAAGCCGGTCGTCGTGTTCCTCGCGGCGATCACCGAAGGCCTGCTGCACCTCATCGGTGCGCGCCGCGGCAGCAACCAGGACGTGACGGAGGAAGAGATCAAGCTGCTGGTCGCCGAAGGCGCCGAGCAGGGCGTCATCGACAACAACGAGCGCAACATGGTGAACCGCGTGCTGAGCTTCGGCGACCGCACCGTGGACAGCCTCATGACGCCGCGCCCGCGCATCGCGTGGCTCGACGTCGCCGCGCCGAGCGAGGACAACCTCGCGGTGATGCGCGAGACGCCCTACTCGCGCTACCCCGTCTGTCGCGGCAGCGAGCAGGACGTGGTCGGCGTGCTGCAGATCAAGAGCCTCATGGACGCGTTCGCGGGCAGGAAGCTCGACCTGTTCCGCGAGCTGTCGCCGCCGCTGTTCGTGCCTGAGACCGCGCGTGCGCTGCACATGATCGAGCGCTTCCGCGACGCCGAGACGAACCTCGCGCTCGTCGTCGACGAATACGGCGACATCACCGGCCTCGTCACGTTGAACGACCTGCTCGTGGCGGTGTTCGGGCGCATGGCGCAGAAGAACGAGCAGGCCGACGCGGCGATCGTGCAGCGCGAGGACGGCAGCTGGCTGATCGACGGCGGCGTCGGCGTCGACGATCTGCGCGAACTGCTCGGCCTGGCGCAGCTGCCGCACGAGTCGGAGCAGGAGTACCGCACCACCGCGGGCCTCATGACGGCGCATTTCGGCCGCATTCCCGCCGTGGGCGAGGCGTTCTCGTTCGGCAACTACCGCTTCGAGATCGTCGACCTCGATGGCGCACGCATCGACAAGGTGCTCGTCGCACGTACCGTTCCGCCGGAGCCGGACAACATCGTGTAGTGGACTACAACGCTCATCCAGGCGGTGCCTCGCTCGGCCTCGTGGCGCTAGGCTTGCCCTTCACTCGCCCCATGGCTTTGGCCATGGGACTCGCTGCAGGGCGGCGCCGATCGCCCCGATTCCTTCGCGATTTCACCACCCAGATGAGCGTCGCAGCCCACTGATGGACCACGAACCCGGTCCCGACTGCCCGAATCCCGAGCACCACGAGCGCCGCTCGCGGCCGCGGACGTCGGAGCTGCTGCACGATTTCGCGAACGCCGGCCAGTCGGAAAAGCTGGAGCTCGGCGAGCTGGTGGACCATTTCGGGCCGCGCGCGTTCGGCGTGCTGATGATCGTGGCGGTGCTGCCGTCGCTGATCCCGACGCCGGTCGGCGCGGGCGGACTCTCGGGCACGCTCATCGCGCTCGTGGGCGTGCAGATGCTGCTCGGCTTCGCGCACCCGTGGCTGCCGAAATCGCTGCGCAGGCGCGGGCTCGCACGCGAATCCGTCGCGCGCTTCGTCGCGCGCATGGAGCCGTGGCTCAAGCGCATGGAACGGCTGTGCCGCGCGCGCTGGACCGTGCTGCTCGAGCGCATGGGCTCGCGCTTCACCGGCCTGCTGCTCGTCGGCCACGGCATCGCGCTCGCGCTGCCGATCCCGTTCACGAACTACCCGTTCTGCTTCGTGCTGCTCGGCGTGGCCATCGCGCTGCTCGAGGGCGACGGCCTCATCCTCGCGATCGGCTGGGTGCTCATGACGGTGACCATCGTCGCCGTCGGCGGTCTGTCCGGCGCGATCGTGCAGGCGATCGCGAACTGGCTCGGCTAGGGAACCTCTGAACAAGTCCCTCCGCGCCGCGTTGCTGCCGTGCGCGCTCGCCACA
>CALKUS010000283.1 GCA_937996755.1 uncultured Pseudomonadota bacterium
GTCGGCGTGTTCGCCGGCCTCTCGCTCGCGATCGCATTCTGGCTTTCCGCGCGCGTGTTGCGCCCCGTGACCGACCTCGTCGCGCGCGTGAGCACGTTCGAACGCGGCCAGCGGCCCGACCCGCTCGCGCCGCATTTCGCACCCGACGAAGTCGGTCGCCTCGCATCTGCGCTCGACGACTACGCGGAGCGCCTCACCGAGCTCGTCGACCGCGACCGCGCGTTCAATGCCGATGTGAGCCACGAGTTGCGCACGCCGCTCGCGATCATCCGCGGCGCGTCCGAGCTGCTGCTCACGCAGGACGGCCTCGACGAGAAGACGCGCGAGCGCATCCGCCGCATCGATCGCGCGGCGCGCCAGTCGACCGAGCTGACGCAGGCGCTGCTGCTGCTGTCGCGCAACGAGCGCCAGGCGCCGAGCGACGGCGAGACCTCGGACGTCGCGCAGGTGGTCGACTCGGTGATCGAAACGCATCGCACGCAGCTCGGTTCGAAGCCCGTCGAGGTGGAAGTCGTCCGGCGCGCGTCGCCGCACGTGGCGGCGCCGCCGGCGGTGCTCGCGGTCGCGCTCGGCAACCTGGTCGGCAACGCGTTCAAGTACACGCAGGCCGGGCGCGTGACCGTGCGCATCGAGGACGACGGCGTGACGGTCGAGGACACCGGTCCCGGTTTCAAGGAACAGTCGGGCAAGCTGTTCGAGCGTGGCTATCGCGGCGAGAACACGACGGGCAAGGGCGCCGGCCTTGGCCTCGCGATCGTGCGCCGGCTGTGCGACCTCTACGGCTGGCGCGTCTCGCTCGCGCCCCGTCCCGAAGGCGGTGCGATCGCCACGCTCGCTTTCGGCTGAGCTGCCCTTTGGTGCGAGTTCCAGATCTGCGCCGTGGCGTGCGGGCGGTGAGGGGTCCCACGACGTAGACTCAAGGCATGGTCCGCAAGCGCCACAGCCTGGCCACGCGGCTCGCTGCGTGGCTGTTCATCGGCGGGCTCGTGCCGCTGCTGCTGCTCGCGCTCGCGATCTACGCGGGCGCCCGCGACCAGATGCTCGAGCGCGCGCGGGCGGACGCGCGCGACCTCGCGGTGCAGACGGCTTCGGCGATCGACGCCAGCTTCCGCTCGGTGCGCGCGTCGGCCACGATGCTCGCGCGCGACATCTCGTTCGCGCAGCCGAGCGAAGCGCAGATCATCGAGCTCGCGCGCACTCACGCGCTCTACAATCCGCAGCTGTTCGGCGTGCTGTTCGTGCAGGCACCGCACGCGTACCTGGCCGATCGCGAGTATTACGGCTTCTATCTCTCGCCCGACGAAGACGTGCTCTACCAGCGCGACCTCGCGGCGGACGACTACCGCTACTGGCAGCGCGACTGGTACCTGCGCACGCTCGCCGCGAACGAGCCGTGGTGGTCGAACCCGTACCACTACGTCGCCGGCGACATCGACCTCGTCACGATCAACGTGCCGGTCGATCGCGAGCACGACGGTCGCGTCGTGCGCATCGGGCAGGTGAGCGTGGACCTGCCGCTGCGCCGCGTGTTCGACGTCGTGCGCGGCTTCGACCTCGACCAGCGCCGCCAGGCGCTCGTGCTCGCGGCCGACGGCAGCATCGTCTGGCCGCGGCAGCCGAACGCAGCGCCGGGCGGGCTCACGCTCGCGCAGCTCGTGCAGAAGGGACACCCCGAGCTCGCCGGGCTGCTTCCCGGCGGACGGCCGGATGCGCAGCTGATCGTCGCGCCCGTCGCGGAAACCGGCTGGCGCGTCGCGCTGCGCGTGTCCGACGACGAGCTGCTCGCGCCGTTGCGCGGCGTGCGCGACCGCCTGCTCTGGATGGGCGGCCTCGGCGTGCTCGCGCTCGCCCTGCTGGTCGGTTTCGCGCTGCGGCAAGAGCTGCGGCCGCTCGAAGCGCTCACGCGCTCGGCAGCGCATTTCGCGCGCGGCGAGTTCGACTGGCCGTTGCCCGAGCACCGCGGTCGCGACGAAGTGGGCGTGCTCGTGCGCGCGCTCGGCCATGCACGCGATTCGCTGCGCCGGCACGTGGCCGAGCTCGCCGAGGCGACGGCCGCGCGCGAGCGTCTGGAGAGCGAGCTCGCGATCGCGCGCGAGATCCAGATGGCGATGCTGCCGCGCGACCACCAGCTCGACCTCGACGGGCGGCACCTCGAGATCGCCGCCGTGCTCGAGCCGGCCAAGGCGGTCGGTGGCGACTTCTACAACTACTTCGCGATCGACGAGCACGTCGTCGGATTCTATATCGGCGACGTCTCCGACAAGGGCGTACCGGCCGCGCTGTTCATGGCGCGCGCGAGCACGCTGCTGGAAGTCGCGCTGCGCCGGCTCGCCGCGCCCGGCGCGGTGCTGCGCGAAGTCGGCCAGGCGATCGCGCTGGACAACGACGCCGCGATGTTCGCGACCGTGCTCTGCGGCACCGTGCACGTGGGGCGCGGCACGATCGTGCTCGCGAGCGCGGGCCACGATCCGCCGTTGCGTCTGCGTGGCGGCACGCGACGCGAATGGCTGCCCGTGCAGCCCGGCCCGGCGCTCGGCTTCGAGGAGCACGCCGACTATCCCGAGTGGCGTGGCACGCTCGGACCGGGCGACGCGATCGTCGCGTTCACCGACGGGGTGACCGAGGCCAGCGATCGCGCGGGCGTGATGTTCGGCACCGACCGCATCGAAGCGACGTTGCACGAGGCGGGCGACGGCACCGCGCACGGCCTGGCCGGCTCGCTGCAGGTGGCGGTGCGGCGCTTCGAAGCGGATGCGCCGCCCTCCGACGACCTGACCGTGCTCGTGCTGCGCTACCAGCCGGAGGCGAAGGACCATGCAGCTGCAGCTTGAACTGCGCAACGACCTGGCCAGCCTCGAGGACGCCGTGGCGGCGCTCGAAAGCCGGCTGCTGGAACACGCGCTGCCGCGGCCCGTCGTCGACGATGCGCGGCTGATCGCCGAGGAGATCCTCGCGAACGCGATCCGCCACGGGATGGTGCAGCACGAAGTGCATACGCTCGCGATCCGCGCCGAGCGCGAAGGGCAGCGGCTGCGCATGGAGTTCCACGACGACGGGGCCGCGTACAACCCGCTGGTGGCGCCTGCGCCGCCGATCGATGCACCGATCGAGCATCGTCCGATCGGCGGGCTGGGCGTGTTCCTCGTCTGCGAAGTCGCGGAGTCCGTCCGGTACGAGCGCCGCGACGGCCGCAACGTGCTCGAAGTCGTCCTCAGGATCAACTGAACGGGAGCAAGCGCACATGGACATCGCCATCGCCATCGACACCGCCACGGGCGACACGCGGCGCGTGCACGTCTCGGGCAAGCTGGACACTCACACGTTCGCGACGTTCGACCGCGACGTCGCGCCGCTGCTCGAGTCGACGGCCGTGACGACGCTCGTGCTCGACCTCGCCGAGCTCTCGTACATCTCGAGCGCGGGCGTTCGCTCCGTGTTCAAGGCGCGGAAGGTGCTCGCATCGCGTGGCGGTCGCGTGCTCGTGGTCAACCTGCAGCCGCAGATCCGCAAGGTGTTCGACATCGTGAAGGCCGTACCCGTCGCGGACGTTTTCGCATCGCAGCGTGAGCTCGACGATTACCTCGACACGATGCAGAAGAAGGTGCTGGGACAGGCGGACGAGGATTGAATGGCACCTGCGATTCGATGCGAGCGTTCGAGTCCGAGTCCGAGTCTGAGTCCGAGTCTGAGTCTGAGTGCGCAAGCCGACAGGCTCTCGCCGGGCCGGATGCTTGAACCTCGCGCGACTCGGCGGTGTACTCGCTCTCAGACTCAGACTCAGAGCCTCTCCTCGTGACCAGTCCCATCCGACTCCGTGCTGCAACCGCCGCCGACTGTCCGCTCATCCTCTCCTTCATTACCGAGCTCGCCGAATACGAGCAGCTCGCGCACGAAGTCGTCGCGACGGTCGATGGCCTGCGCGAGCGGTTGTTCGGCGCGACGCCGCGCGCGGAAGTCGTGATCGCGGAGCTGGACGGCGCGCCGGTCGGCTTCGCGCTGTTCTTCCACAACTTCTCGACGTTCACCGGCAAGGCCGGCCTCTACCTCGAGGACCTCTACGTGCGGCCGACCGCGCGCGGCGCGGGCGTGGGCAAGCGGCTGATGCAGCACCTGGCGCAGCTCGCCGTTGCACGCGACTGCGCGCGATTCGAATGGGCGGTGCTGGACTGGAACGCACCCGCGATCGCGTTCTATCGCTCGATCGGCGCGGTGGGGATGGACAGCTGGCGGGCGCAGCGCCTCGCCGGCGAAGCGCTCGCGAAGCTGGCCGCTGAAGCACCGTGACGCGGAATCAGGCCGGCAGCGCGATTTCCTTGCTGTGGCCGCCGACGTTCAGCACGCGACGAGCGGCCGGCAGGCTCATGCCGGTTCCAGCCAGCCGTACTTGTCCGGCGTGCGGCCGGTGAACAGGCCGAAGTAGAGCTCCTGCATGCGCCGCGTGAGCGGACCGGCCTTGCCTTCGCCGATCTGCTTGCCGTCCACCGAGCGGATCGGCGTCACTTCGGCCGCCGTGCCGCACATGAAGACTTCGTCCGCGAGGTACAGGTATTCGCGCGGCAGGTCGCGCTCGACCACCTTGATCCCCACGTCCTGCGCGAGCGTCATCAGCGTATGGCGCGTGATGCCGTTGAGCAGCGCGGCCGACACCGGCGTCGTGTGCAGCGTGCCGTTGAACACGAGGAACAGGTTCTCGCCCGCGCCTTCGCTGATCAGGCCGGTCGATGCGAGCGCGATGCCTTCGCCGAAGCCGAGCCGGCGCGCTTCGCGCGCGACGAGCTGGCCGGACAGGTAATTGCCGCCGGCTTTCGCGCCCGCCGGAATGGTGTTCGGCGCAAAGCGCTGCCAGCTCGACACGCACGCGTCGATGCCCTGCTCGAGCACGCCGGCGCCGAGGTACGCGCCCATCTCCCACGCCGCGACAATCACGTCGACGGGCGTGTCGGCCGACAGGCCGAAGCCACCGAGCCCGCGGAACGCGAGCGGGCGCAGGTACGCCTTCTTCAGCCCGTTCGCGGCGATCGCTTCGCGGCATGCGGCGACGAGCTGCGGCAGCGTGTAAGGAATCGGCATGTCGTAGATCTTCGCCGAGTCGTACAGGCGCTTCAGGTGGTCGGTCAGGCGGAAGATCGCCTGGCCGTTCGGCGTCTCGTACGAACGGATGCCCTCGAACACCGACGAGCCGTAGTGCAGCGCATGCGCCATCACGTGCACGGTCGCCTCGGCCCAGGGCTTGATCCGGCCGTTGTGCCAGATGTGCGAGGGATAGGTCTGCGCCATGGGCGGGCTCCGGAGGGCGGGAAGCCCGCTGCTGCGGGCGAAGGGCGCCATGGTGACGCAGCAGCGGGCGCGGAGCCAGTCGCCGGGCGTCGTGCCCGCGCCGGGCCACACGGCCGCCGGATGGGAGGATTCGTCCCCCCGTGGCAGCGGCCGACGACGCTATTCGCTGACAAGTTCTCACACTAGACTTGCCGCACGGACCCGCTCGGGGGCCGTCGCACCAGGGGGAAGCATGGATCGCAGATTCCGCGCCGCAGCGCTGCTGTCGGCATTCTTCGGCCTTTTCCCTGTCCACGCGCTCGCCCAGAACAGCTACGACGTCTACGTCGACTCGAACGGCGCGAACACCGGCTGCACGATCACGCTGCCCGGCGGTACGTTCGCGGGTGCGGACACGCGGCTGACCGTCACGGCGACGTCCGGTGCGGCGCCGCAGGTCACGGGCGTCAGCTACGCGCCCTGCACGGGCGGCACGTTCGGCGCGCCGGTGCCGGTCTCCGGCGCTTACCCGGTCGGCCTGAACAACGGCATCGGCGGCAGCGACGTCATCGAGCTGGGCGCGAGCGTCCAGGCCGTGTTCCAGGGTTCGAGCTCCGCGCGCTTCGGCTTCGCCGCGCAGAACGCGACCGGCTCCGACGTGCTGTTCACCGTCAACGGCGGGCAGGGCGGCCCGATCGGGCTCGGTGTCGCTTACTCCATCCCGCTGTTCGGCCTCGGCGGCCTGTTGCTGCTGGCCGCGCTGCTGCTCGTGGTCGCGAAGCGCGCGAGCCGCCATCGCCTCACGCTGCGCCTGCTGGCGATCGGCCTGCTGCTGACGAGCGGCGTCGCGCTCGCCGCGAACTTCATCGTCGACGGCCAGGTCGGCGACTGGACCGGCGTGCCCGCCGCCGCGAACGATCCGCTGGGCGACGCGACGAACGGTTCCTCCAACATCGACCTGCGCGCCGCGTTCCTCGCGGTCGAGAACGGCACGGTGTACTTCCGCATCGACGTCGCCGACCTGCAGAACCAGGCGCCCGTCGCCACGCCGCAGGCAGTGACGACGAACGAGGACACGGCCGTCACGATCACGCTCGCGTCGACCGACCTCGAGAACGATCCGCGCACGTATTCCATCGTCACCCAGCCCGCGAACGGCACGCTCGCCGCCGTCACGCAGGTGCCGCCCGCGGGCGCCACCGTGGTGTACACGCCGAACGCGGACTTCAACGGCACCGACACGTTCACGTTCCGCGCGACGGACAACCAGGGCGCCGCGTCCGCGCCGGCCACCGTCACGATCACGGTCAACGCCGTGAACGACCGCCCGACCTTCACCGCGACGAACCCGCCCGCCGTCAACGAAGACGCGGCCGCGCAGTCCATCGCGGGCTGGGCGACGTTCAGCGCCGGCCCGGCGAACGAGTCCGGCCAGGCCGTGCTCGCGTACACGGTCGGCAACGTCTCGAACGCAGCGCTGTTCTCCGCCGCACCCGCAGTCGCCGCGAACGGCACGCTCACGTACACGCCGGCCGCGAACGCGAACGGCACGTCGACGTTCGACGTCGTCGTGCAGGACAACGGCGGCACCGCGAACGGCGGCTTCGACACGTCGACGGTCCAGACGTTCACGATCACCGTGGGCGCGGTCAACGACGCACCGACGTTCACGGCCGGCCCGAACCAGACGGTGCTCGAGGATGCCGGCCCGCAGACCGTGAATCCGTGGGCGACGGCCATCTCGGCGGGGCCCGCGAACGAAGCCGGCCAGGTCGTTTCGTTCAACGTCACGAACAACACGAATGCGGCGCTGTTCAGCGCCGGTCCCGCGATCGCCGCCAACGGCACGCTCACGTACACGCCGGCCGCGGACGCGAACGGCACCGCCACGATCACGCTCGTCGCGCAGGACGACGGCGGCACCGCGAACGGCGGCGTCGACACGTCGGCCGCGCAGACGTTCACGATCACCGTCACCGCGGTCAACGATCGCCCGACGCTCACCGCGGCGAACCCGCCGGCCGTCAACGAGGACGCGGGCGTGCAGACGCTGGCTGCGTGGGCGACGTTCGTCGCGGGGCCTGCGAACGAAAGTGCGCAGGCGGTCGTCGGCTACACCGTCAGCAATGTTTCGAACGCCGCGCTGTTCGCCACGCCGCCCGCGGTCGCGAACAACGGCACGCTCACCTACACGCCTGCCGCGAACGCGAACGGCACGTCGACGTTCCAGGTGGTGGTGCAGGACAACGGCGGCACCGCGAACGGCGGACTCGACACGTCGCTGGCGCAGACCTTCACCATCACCGTCAACGCCGTGAACGACGCGCCGTCGTTCACCGCAGGCCCGAACCAGACCGTGCTCGAGGACGCCGGCGCGCAGACCGTGAATCCGTGGGCGACGGCCATCTCCCCGGGACCGGCGGGCGAAGCCGGCCAGACCGTCGCGTTCAACGTCACCGGAAACACGAACGCCGCGTTGTTCAGCGCGGGCCCCGCGATCGCCGCGAACGGCACGCTCACCTACACGCCGGCGGCCGACGCGAACGGCGTCGCCACGATCACGCTCGTCGCGCAGGACAACGGCGGCACCGCAAACGGCGGCGTCGACACCTCCGCCCCGCAGTCGTTCACGATCACGGTGACCGCGGTCAACGATCGCCCGACGCTCACGGCCGCGAACCCGCCGACGGTCAACGAGGACAGCGGCGCGCAGTCCGTGCCGGCCTGGGCGACGTTCTCGCCCGGCCCGGCCAACGAGGCGGGGCAGGCCGTGCTCTCGTACACCGTGAGCAACGTGTCCAACGCGGCGCTGTTCGCCACGCCGCCCGCGGTCGCGAACAACGGTACGCTCACCTACACGCTCGCTGCGAACCAGTCGGGCACCAGCACGTTCGACGTCGTCGTGCGCGACAACGGCGGTGTCGCCAACGGCGGCATCGACACCTCCGTGACGAGCACGTTCACGATCACCGTGACGGGAATCAACGATGCGCCGTCCTTCACCGCGGGTCCGAACCAGACGGTGAACGAGGACGCCGGCGCGCAGACCGTGAATCCGTGGGCAACCGCGATCAGCGCCGGACCGAACGAAGCCGGCCAGACGGTGGCGTTCAACGTCACGGCGAACACGAACGTCGCGCTGTTCAGCGCGGGCCCGGCCGTGTCGCCGACCGGCGTGCTCACCTACACGCCCGCCGCGAATGCGAACGGCACGGCGACGATCACGCTCGTCCTCCAGGACAATGGCGGCACCGCGAACGGCGGAGTCGATACGTCGGCCACGCAGACGTTCACGATCACGGTCAACGCCGTGAACGATGCGCCGGCCTTCACCGTCGGTTCGAACCAGGTCGTCGACGAGGACGCCGGCGCGCAGACGGTGAATCCGTGGGCGGCCGGCATCAGCGCCGGCCCGGCGAACGAGTCGGGGCAGACGGTGGCGTTCAACATCACGGGCAACACGAACGCCGCGCTGTTCGGCGCCGGCCCGGCCGTGTCGCCGACGGGCGTGCTCACCTACACACCCGCCGCGAACGCGACCGGCACCGCGACCATCACGCTGGCCATCCAGGACAACGGCGGCACTGCGAACGGCGGCATCGATACATCGGCCACGCAGAGCTTCACGATCACCGTGAACGCCGTGAACGATGCGCCCAGCTTCACCGCCGGACCGAACCAGACGGTCGCCGAGGACGCCGGGGCGCAGACGGTCAATCCGTGGGCGACGGCGATCAGCCCGGGGCCGGCGAACGAAGCCGGCCAGACGGTGACGTTCAACGTCACCGGCAACACGAATGCGGCGCTGTTCGCCGCGGGTCCCGCCGTCTCGCCGACCGGCGTGCTCACCTACACGCCCGCCGCGAACGCGAGCGGCGTCGCCACGATCACGGTCGTCGCGCAGGACAACGGCGGCACGGCGAACGGCGGCGTCGACACGTCCGGCGCGCAGTCGTTCACGATCACGGTCACGGCCGTCAACGACGCGCCGGTCAACACCGTGCCCGCGACGCAACAGGTGGCCGCGTCCGGCACGCTCGCGCTCTCCGCCGCCAACGCGCCGAGCGTCGCCGACGTCGACGCGGGGGCCGGCAACGTGCAGGTCACGATCAGCGTGCCGGCCGGTAACGGCAGCTTCGTGCCGGCCGCCTCGGCGGCGACGGTCACGGGCTCGGGCACGAACAGCGTGCAGGTCACCGGTACGGTCGCAGTCGTCAACACCGCGTTGAACGGCATCACGTACACCGCGCCGAACACGACCGCGGCGATCCTGGTCACCATGGCGACTTCCGACCTCGGCAACACCGGTTCCGGCGGGGCGCAAACCGACACCGACACGTTCACGATCAACGTCGACCAGCCGCCGACGATCACCGCGACCGTGCCGGCGGACACGGCGGTGAACGTCGATCCGACGGCCAACCTCACGGTGTCCTTCAGCGAGAGCGTGAACTTCGCGGCCGGCAATTTCGCCGTCGCGTGCGGGGCCACGACGTTCACGCTCGGCGTGGCGGGCAGCGGCACCAACCTGGCAACGATCAACCCGACGACCGACCTCACGCCCGGCACCACGTGCACGCTGACGGTCACCGGCACCGGCATCACCGACGTCGACCTCGTCGACCCGGCCGGTGCGATCGAAGTGGGCGGTACGCTGGTGGTTTCGTTCCAGACGCGCTCGGTGGCGAACGACGACACGTTCACGGGCACGCCCAACCTCACGCTGGCCACGCCGAGCGCTGCGGCGCCGAACAACTTCACGATCTACACGAACGACCTGCTCGGTCCGTCCCTCGTGACGGGCTACGGCTCGAACAACCCGGCCGGCACCTGCAACACCGTCGCACCGCCCGCCACCACGGCGACGTCCGGCGGCGGCACGATCTCGATCGTCGCGGCAACCGGCAGCTTCACGTACACGCCGCCGCCGGGTGCGCGCAATACCGCCGACAGCTTCTGCTACACGATCACCGGTGGCGATACCGCCGTCGTGACCATCAACCTGCAGAACCAGGCCGCGATCTGGTTCGTCGACCCGACGGCGGGTGCGGGCGGCAACGGCACGCAGGGCGCGCCGTTCCAGAACATCGGCAGCGGCGCCGGCACCTTCGCGAGCGCGGCCGGCGACCTCGCGGGCGACACCGTGTTCGTGGCGGACGGCGCCGGAACCTGCGGCGTCACGCTGCTCAACAACCAGATCGTCGTCGGCGACGGCTCGAGCGGCACGCTCGGGGCGATCTCGGGCGTCACGCCGGTGTCCGGTTCGACGCTGCCGACGTTCTCCGGCACCGATCCCGTGCTCACCGCTGCGGCAGGCAGCTGCATCACGCTGGGCAGCGGCAACACGGTGCGCGGCCTGACCATCGGCAACAGCGCGGTCAACGACATCCTCGCGGCCGGCCCCTACGGCACGTTCACGATCACGGAGGCGACGCTCAACGGCACGGGCACGGCGCTGAACCTGACGAACGGCACGCTGGCCGCGACACTCGACGACCTCGACGTCACGTCGAGCACCGGCGCCGGCATCTCGATCTCGACGAGCGCCGGCTCCCTCACCACGGCTGGTGCGACGACGGGCATCGCCGGCATCACGACGCAGGGCATCCTGGTCAGCGGGTCGACCGGCAACTTCAACTTCGGCAACGTGACGGTCACGGGCGGCACGGACGGCGTCAGCCTGCAGAACAACTCGGCCGGCACGCGAACGTTCGGCACGCTGAACGTGTCCGGCGGCAGCGGCAGTGCGTTCCTCCACGCCGTCGGTGGCGGCAATGTCACGGTGACCGGCAATGCGACGCTCACGAGCGCCCTCAACCCGATAGACATCCAGAACGCGGCGAACGGAACGACGATCAGCTTCAACGGCGGCGGCAACACCGTCTCGAAGACGACGTCCGGCGGCGCGGGCGTGAACTGGGGCGGCACGAACACGGGCGCGACGCTCGGCTTCGCGTCACTGGCGCTCACTGCGTCGAACGGCTCCGGACTGGTCGCGGCGGGCGGCGGCACGATCAACGTCACGACCGGCTCGATCGCCGCCACCGGAAGCGCGGGCCAGGTCGCGCCCGCGATCAACGCGAACGGGGTGACCTTCGGCGCCACGTTCACGAGCGTGTCGTCGACCAACAGCAACAACGGCACGGGCAACGGCGTGACGCTCACGAACGTGCTCGGCACGCTCACGATGAACGGCGGCACGATCGACACCGCGGCGGGCACCGACTTCGTGATCAGCGGCGGCACCGCGAACGTCACGTACGCCGGCGCCATCACCGACGACCAGGGGCAATTGGTGAACGTCAACGGCGCGACCGGCGGCACCAAGCTGTTCTCGGGTCCGATCACCGACGGCAACGACGGCGACGGCAACGGCATTTCGCTGGCTTCGAACACGGGCGCGACGATCAACTTCACCGGCGGCCTCACCCTGTCGACCGGCGCGAACGCCGCGTTCAGCGCGACGGGCGGAGGCACGATCAGCGCGACGCAGAACAACACGTCGATCGTGAACACCCTCGCGACGACGAGCGCGACGGCGCTCGCCGTGACCAACACGACGATCGGCGCGAACGACCTCGTGTTCCGCAGCATCGCGGCGAACGGCGCGGCGCGCGGCATCTCGCTCGTCAATACCGGTGCGAGCGGCGGCCTCACGGTCACCGGCGTGGATGGGCCGGATGCCGATGCGTTCCCGGACGCCGGCTCCGGCGGCACCATCCAGAACACGTCGACGCGCGGTGCGGAGTTCGTCAGCGCGGCGCAGGTGAACCTGACCGCGATGAACTTCACCAATGCCGCGACGGCCGACTTCCCGGCTGCCCCGACCGGCCTGTCCACGGGCGTCAACACGGCGGACAACGCGGCCGTGCACCTGCAGTACGTCACGCAGGCGACGCTCGATCGCGTGTCCATCACGGGCAGCGCCGAGCACGGCATCAACGGTCACTTCGTCACCGACTTCGTGCTGTCGAACAGCACGTTGACGACCAACGGCAATGGTCCCGACGAAGACGGCATCCACTTCTTCAACATGCTCGGCACCTCGGCGATCACGAACACGGCCGTTGCGACGAGCGGTGACGACAACATCAACATCCAGAACAACACTAACCTGACCCAGGCCGGCTTCGGTTCGACGTTGACGCTGAACATCACGAACGGCAGCGCCAACGGCGGTGTCCTGGGCAGCGGCTACCTGATGGGCATCCGCGGCACGTCCACTGCCACGGTCACGGTCGCTGGCGTCACTGCCGACAACAACTTCAGCGGCGGCGTGGTGATCGACACGTTCGATACGGCTACCTCGACCATCGACGTGGGTACGAGCACGATCATCAACAACAACGACGCGGTTTCGTTGAGCAGTAACAACGGCAATACGCGTTTCGACATCCACAACAACGTCAGCTTCGCGGGCACCGACTTCGGCCGCGTGAACATCCTGAAAGCCGCGTTCTCGACCGGCGGCACGTTGCAGGGCTTCATCCGCAACAACCCGATCGTCGTGGCGGACGGCCAGCCGGCGGACGGCATCTTCGTGTTCCAGGCCGGTGGCGGAACGCTCACGACGGCGATCACCGGGAACACGTTCGCCTATCGCGGCACGCAGCGCCCGATCAACATCCAGGGCGGCCAGGACGGTGCGGGCGTGCTGAACGCGACCGTGACGGGCAACAACATCGACATGCAGCTCGATGGCACGGGCAATGCCGTCACCGGCATCCTCGCGCAGGTCGCCGTGGCGTCGCCGAGCGGCGACGGTTCGTCCATGTGCGCCGACATCGGTGGAGCGGGCGCAGGCAACGTCTTCACGCATTCGCTCGGCGGCACCATGCCAGCGGGCGACATCCGCGTACGGCAGAGGTTTGCGACCGGAGTGCGATTGCCCGGCTATGTGGGAACCAATACCGACAACGCAGCCGTCGTCACCTACCTGACCGGGCGCAACACGCTGGTCAACGCGCCGACCGCCACGGTGACCAACGGCGTCGGCGTCGATGCCGGTGCACTGGGCTACTCCGGCGGTGCGGCGTGCCCGCAGCCGCTCTTCCCCTGATCAGCAGCACGCACCGGAGACCACGCCCATGGGCACGCCATTCCTCGGTGAGGTGAAGATGGTGTCGTTCAACTTCGCGCCGCAGGGCTGGGCGCTCTGCAACGGCCAGCAATTGCCGATCAACCAGAACCAGGCGCTGTTCTCGCTGTTCGGCACCACGTACGGCGGAAACGGTCAGACCACGTTCGCGCTGCCGGACCTGCGCGGTCGGGTGCCGTTGCACTTCGGTGCCGGCTTCGTGCTCGGGCAGCGCGGCGGCGAGGAGGCGCACACGCTCACGCAGGCGGAGATGCCGCAGCACACGCACTTCCTGCAGGGAAGCTCGACGACCGGAAACCAGCAGGCGGGCACCGGCAACGTATTCGGGACCGTCGCCGGGCGCATCTACGGCGATCCCGTGAATACGACGCTGCTGAACGCGCAAACGATCGGTGGATTCGGTGGCAGCCAGCCGCACCCGAACATGCAGCCGTTCCTCGTGCTGAACTTCTGCGTCGCGCTGCAGGGCGTGTTCCCGAGCCAGAACTAGGAGAGCCGCATGTCGCAGCCTTATATCGGCGAGATCCGGATGTTCGGGGGCAACTTCGCTCCCGCAGGCTGGGAGTTCTGCCACGGGCAGCTGATCCCGATCTCCGAGAACGAAACCCTCTTCAACCTGATCGGCACGACCTACGGTGGCGACGGCCAGAGCACGTTCGCACTGCCCGACCTCCGTGGCCGGCTTCCGATCCACGCGGGCACGAACCCGCAGACCGGGACGACCTACCAGCTGGCCCAGACGGGTGGCGTGGAGGAAGTGACGCTGACTGCCGGGCAGACTCCGGCGCACACGCATCCGATGATCGGCACCGTCAACGTGGGACAGGACTCGAGCCCTGCCGGCAAGGTCGTGGCCCAGACGAGTGGTGGGGCGTTGCTGTACATCCAGGACGTGCCCGACGCGTCGCTCGCGACGCAGTCGATGACCACCGTCGGCGGCAGCCAGCCGCACACGAACTTCCAGCCGTACCTCTGCGTGAACTTCATCATCTCGATGTTCGGCATCTTCCCGCACACCTGAGGTCCAGCCATGTCTTCTCCCTTCGTCGCCGAGATCCGCATGTTCGGCTGCAATTTCGCCCCGACCGGCTGGGCCTTCTGCAACGGACAGCTGCTGCCCATCTCGCAGAACACTGCGCTGTTCTCGTTGCTCGGCACCGTTTACGGCGGCAACGGCCAGTCCACGTTCGGGCTGCCCGACCTGCAGGGCAACGCGCCGATGCACCCCGACCAGGGGCCCGGGCTGTCGCAACATGTCCTCGGGGAAACGGGCGGCGCTTCGACGGTCACCTTGCTGGAGTCGGAAATTCCGGTGCACAACCACGCGGTGCGGATCCACGACATCGATCTCGCGGAGCTGAACGCACCTGCGCAGAATCGTTCGTTGGCGCAGTCGGCGAACGCGAACGCGTACGTTGCGCCGGGCAGCTTCGTCACGATGTCGCCGCAGGCGTTGACTCCGGCGGGCAGCAGCTTTCCGCACAACAACCTGATGCCCTACCTGGTCATCAACTTCTGCATCGCGTTGCAGGGCGTGTTCCCGCCGAGGCCGTGAAATGACCAACCACGATTCCGCCGCGAAAATCTCGCGCCGCCAATTGCTGCGGGCCGCAGCAGGCACGGCTGCATACGCAGCGCTGCCGGCATGGTCCGCGACGCGAAGCCGCGCGTCCGGCAGCGTGCCTGCGTCGTCCGCGTCGGTCGGTTACTGGATCGGTGGCCGCAATGCCGATCCGGCGCACCTGCGTGCCGGATGGCGCGACGCGTGCGCGTCGTCCGCGCGCCATGGATGCGTCGAGCCACTCCTCGACGAGCTCGTGGATGCCGCGAGCGTGCGCGGCGAGGCGGGCTCGTTCCGCGTTCGTGCGGTCGCACTCGCCAACGGCGACGCGCTCGCAGCCGTGCGCCTGCTCGCGCTTTACGGCACGGCGGCACACGAGCTGTGGGCCGCGTGGCGCGGCGGCGCTTCGTCGCCCGTGGCCACGCGCATGGTGTCGAACGACGGTGCGCCGCTCACGCTCGCGCTGCTCGATGCCGCTGGCGCGCGCGACGTGGCGCTTCCCGCGCGCGCCGGCACCTACGTGCTGGCGCTGGGCACGCAACGCGTCTCGTGGCGCCGCTGGTCGCTCGTCGCGCCTGATGCCGCACGCCCGCTCGCGCGCGAAGTCGTGGCGCGTGCCGACGGCACGCGCATCGCGGCGCCTTACCTGCTCGTCGCGGTCGAGCGCCTGGGTTGAGCCCGTGGCGGCGGCGCGCGCAGGCACGGCGTTGGCGACCGCGCAGCGCGACGACGACGCGTCGTTCGCGGGCGCGCTGTCGGCGCGCCTGCCGGCGCTCCGGTTCCGGCCGATCGCCGCTGCCGACCACCCGTTCCTGCGCGAGCTCTACGCCGCCGTGCGCCGCGATGAGCTCGCGCCGGTGCCCTGGCCCGACGACGCCAAGGCGGCGTTCCTCGCCGACCAGTTCCGGCTGCAGCACGCGCACTACACGACGTATTTCCCCGACGCGGAGCTCCTGCTCATCACGCGCGCGGGCGAGCCGATCGGCCGCATCTACCTGCATCGCAGCGCGCCGGAGATCTGCGTGATGGAGGTATCGCTGCTCGAAGTCGAGCGCGGCCGCGGCCTCGGTCGGGCGCTGCTCGATACGGTGCTCGACATGGCGACGCACGAGCGTCGCGCCGTGACGCTGCACGTCGAGCCGAACAATCGCGCACGCCACCTCTACGAACGCCTCGGTTTCGTCGCCGCGCCGCTCGAAGGCGCCTACGTACCGATGCGCTGGACGCCCGGGGCGATCCCGTGACGCAGGCGTTCCACAGTCCATCGCTGTTCCGCCCGACGGGCGTCAACTTCCGTTCCGTCGGCCCCGCCGACGAGCCGTTCCTGGCCGGCCTGCATGCATCGCGTCGCCACGACGCGCTCACGCAGGTCGATTGGCCGCCGGAGCAGAAGGCGAAGTTCCTGCTCGACGAGCTGCGCGAGGAGGAGGCGCATTTCGCGGAGCACTATCCCGGCATCGAGCGGCTGGTGGTGGAGCTCGGCACGCTGCCGATCGGGCGCGTCTACGTGCAGCGCGTGCTCGGCGAGATCAGGCTGCTCGACATCGCGCTCACGCCGCGCGCGCGCAACTGCAACATCGGCACGTCGCTGATGCGCGAGCTGCTGAACGAATCGCGCGCGACGGGCGCACGCATCGTCGTGCACGTGGAGCCCGACAATGCCGCGAAGCGGCTGTTCGCGCGCCTGGGCTTCGCGATGCTCGAGCATCGCGAAGGCTACGACTTCATGGCCTGGGACCCGGCCATTTCCTGAGCTCTGCGTCCGCGACCGGCGCTGCCGGCCGCGCTCCGCTCAGTGCAGCGCCCGGCCCGCCGTGCCGTGCGCACCGAACTGCCCGGCGAGCGCGCCCGGCTCGAGCGACTCGGCCGCGGCATCGCTGCCGAGCACGAGGCTCACGGGCTGGCGGATCAGGTCCGCGAGATGCTGCGCGAGTTCGCGTGCGAGGCGCTCGCCGCTGGCGCGGTCGGCGCAGAACGAGATGACGTCTTCGTTGAAGCGCACGGCCCAGTCGCCGTCGATCGCGCACAGCGAGTAGACATTCGGATTCGACATCGAGGGATTCGACATGGAGCTCCCCGGTTGCGTGGTTCGGGCGCCGACCAGTCCATGTCTGCCCTCCTACCTTAGTGTGCGAAGGGCGAAGAACCTCCCAGACGCGACAATTGTTTCGACCGATGGCGCCGCCGCGCTGACAGAATGCGCGGCAGGGGAAGGAGGCCGCGCGATGCGCGAAGTGCTCGACCCCACACCGCTGTTGCGCATGGATCCGGGCAGCCACTGGCTGCCGCACGGTATTCGTGCATTACGCGCGGCGCGTCGCGCGGATTCGCTGCTGCTCACCGTCAGCAACGACAGC
The DNA here is from genome assembly GCA_937996755.1 of uncultured Pseudomonadota bacterium. Taxonomy (GTDB): domain Bacteria; phylum Pseudomonadota; class Gammaproteobacteria; order Xanthomonadales; family Ahniellaceae; genus CALKUS01. The sequence goes on from CALKUS010000283.1 coordinate 17,273, forward strand.
GACGAGCTGGCCGGCTGGTTCCCCGTGCGCAAGCGTGCGGAGATGGAACCGGAGCTGCGCGAATGGCTCGTCTACGCGACGCGCACGCTCGGCGCCGGCCCCGCGAGCGCCATGGCGTGGACCGAGCGCGTCATCGAGTTGCTGGCGCCGGAGCTCGCCTGGCGCTGAAGCCGGCGCGCGTCAATTGAAAATCGCTTCGAGCTCGACGCCGCCGTCGCGCATGCCGATCGGCACCAGGAACAGGTCCAGGTCGCCGAGCACGGGATGGCGCAGCCGATGGATCCCCTGCTGCACGTCGGATCCCGGCGCGGCGCGCAGCACCGCGCGAAATGGCGGCACGGCGCGCGGCGACGGCGTGGACAGGAGCCGCGAATCGACGAGGTCGATCGCGACTTCGCCGTTCGCCGTCGCCAGTGCGAGCGTCCCGCCGGCGAGGTCGGCGAACTGTTCCAGCGTGAGGCGATCGAGCATGGGCGTGGTGACGTGGAAGGGCGGCCATGGTGCCGCGCCCGCGACGCGCTGTCACCGGCCAGCCATCGTAGCGCGGCACCATGGGCGGGCACGGGGGTTGCATTGCCCTCGTCCGACAGGATCGCGAGAGACGATCCGCCCGCAGGGGAACGATGCCGTGAACGTCCGAACCTACAAGATCACACCCGCTCCGCATGCCGATGCCGCCAATGCGCTCGCGCGCCGCTGGATGCTCGCCGTCGACGATGCGCCGGTCAGCGACAACCTCTACCGCGGTGAAGCGCTCGACCTCGCGACCAGGCTCGCGGCGCACGACTGGCTCGACCTGCACCTGCCGGCGCAGGTGGTGCTCGCGCCGCAGGGCGTGATGCCGCAACTGATCGAGGCGCACGGCGCGATCGACTGAACCGTCTTCGAGCGATCGCCCAAGACGGGCGATCGCGGGCCCGCACCACGACGCGTGCGGGCCACGACTCCAGGGAAGCGCGCCCGGCCGATCACGCCGGGCGCGCCGACCACTCGCTCAGCGGAACCCTGCCACCGTCGCGGCCGTGTTGTTCAACACGCGCTGGTTGTGGCTGCGCGTGGTCGTGCCCATCGCCACGCCGCCATAGGTCTTCGCGGGGTTCGACCAATAGTTCAACCGCGTGCACGACGTCGTGCAGGCATACGCCATGATCGTGCGCCAGCCGTTCGCCGCCCGCTGGTAGCCGTGGCCGTAGGCGTATGGCGTGTTCGTCGGGTCGTTCGCAGGATCATGGCGGGCCGACTGCAGGTGCCCGATCTCGTGCGCGAACGAGTAGTAGCCGGTGGCGCAATCCCAGTAGACCTCGGCGAATGCAGTCGTGGCGGTGGAGCCGATGCCCGACGCCAGGCCGCAGTAGGCCGTATTCTTCACGATGAGCACGCCCACGTCCGCCGCGACGCTGTTGCGCGTCGTGTGGATCGAGTCCATGTAGCCGTCGCTCGTTCCGCGGTAGCGCGCCAGGTCGGTGTCGAAGTTGCCGGTCTCGGTGTAGCTGGTCTGCGACTTGTTCGCGAGCTGCATCGTGATCGCGACGCCGGAGTTCGCGTAACCCTGGTTGCTTTCCGCCACGGCGAGGTCGATCAGGCTCGAGATATTGCCCGACTGGCTCGCGGCGCCCGGCGTGTAGTTCACCATCACGCGGATCACCGCGTTCGCCTTCGGCGCGGCGTCGGCCTTGCCCATGCGCATCGGCACGACCATCGCCTTGTCGAATTCCGGCGGGTGGTCGGGCGGGAGCTTGCGCTGGTCGACCGCGACGATCGCGTGGCCGCCCTTCGCGAGCGGCCGCACCTTGAACCACTCGCCGTCGAGGTAGACGTTGCCGGTGAGCTGGTCGCCGTCGCGCACGAAGATCGCCGAGTTCGCGCCGTCGTCCGCGACTTCGCGCTCGCCCAGGTAGCTCGGTGCGCGCGGCAGCACGAGCTTCGGCGAGGTCTCCTCGATGATGCCCGACCAGACGAGGCTGCCGGATTCGTTCGTGTAGGAATTCAGCCGATGCGCCGTCACGACGAGGCCATGGCCGAGGTCGAGGCGCAGCGATTCGGTTTCGCGCTGCATCGCCTTGGCGTTCGCCTCGACGAGCGTCACTTCCGCCGACGACGGATTGTCGACGAGCACTCGCCAGGTGTAGTCGGAGGCTGCCGATTTTGCCGACGCAGCAGGCAGGAACAGGTCGTCGCTGGCGTGGGCGAACGTGCCCGACACGGCGAGCGCGAGTGCGCCGACCGCGAATTTCGCGATGGTGTTCATTGCGTGGATTCTCCCAGGGCGGCGCACGCCGGGCCTGGACGGACCGCGCACCTGACTTGCGTGGACGACTGATCGGCGCGGCGTGCTTCCTGCGCGACGCGCGACCCCAGGTCGCATCCCCCGCGCGCACTTTCCGCATTTCGTACCGCGAAGGAACGCTGCGACGCAGCAGCCGATGCGCGATTCGCGCGGTCACGGCGACAACGATTGTTTCTTGAAATATCGGTGGGAGGAAACCCCTTCGCGCGGCACCGCCGGCGGCGACTGCGGGAGCGACTCCAGTCGCGATCTTCTGGCCGGTCGAAAAGCTCGCGACTGAAGTCGCTCCCACCAGACCGCGTCAGTCGAGAGATGCGACGTCAAGCCATTTCGGGTTCCGCGAGGGCCGATGCCCGGCGCAGTGTCGCGTGGCTCTGGTCAATCCAGCGAAGCGACGTCCAGCCAGTAACAGCCCATGTCGCGCTTCAACCCGAAGCGCACGGAATCGCCGGCGATGCCGTCCGGCCCCATGCGATCGACGCGCACGTTCGTGGGTTGCGTGCCCGGTGTCTCGCTGATGAGCGCGGGGCCGCCGTACGGGTCGGGCACGTACTCGTACACCGGTGGCGCCTCGAGCACGACGTCGATCGGCGGCGTCTTCAGCGCGCTGCCGATCTGGCCGAGCACGCGTCGCGCCGTACCGCTGCCCGCGCCCTGCCAGTCGACGAGGCCCGCGACGCGGTTGACGTCGCGCGACTGCCACGCGGAGCCGAGCGAGCGGACGAGCGCGGCGGGCGATGCGGCGCAGTCGGGGCGCGTGCCCGAGGCCTGCGCACCCTTCGCCGTGGCGATGCCGCCCGCGCCGCGGTTCGCGCGCGACGAGGGCGGCGGCAGGCGGTCAGTTGCGCCGAAACTCGCGCAGTCGCGGTCGGTGTAGAGGATGCTGCCGTCGGGCGACGTGCAGCGGCGGATGCCGTTGCCTTCGGCGTGCGCATCGCGCGTGGCGATGGCGAAGGCGGCGAGGGCGAAGAGCAGCAGTATCGAGCGGTCCATGCGCGCACGGATGCAGGATCCGTGCTCGCAAATGTGTCCTGGCGTTTCAGGCCAGGCGTTCGAGCACCGCGGTCGTCGCCTTGGCGCGGTTCAACGTATAGAAATGGAACGCGGGCGCGCCGCCCTCGGCGAGCCGGCGGCACATTCCGGCCACGACGTCCGCGCCGAGCTCGCGCACGGCCTCCACGTCGTCGCCGTAGCCGCGCATGCGCTTCTCGATCCAGCGCGGGATCTCCGCGCCGCACGCATCCGAGAAACGCTTGAGCTGGGTGAAATTCGAGATCGGCATGATGCCCGGCACGATCGGCACGGTGATGCCGAGCGCACGCGCGTCGTCCACGAAGCGGAAGTACGCATCGGGGTTGAAGAAGTACTGGGTGATGGCGCCGTCCGCGCCCGCGTCGATCTTGCGCTTGAGGTTCGCGAGGTCGCTGGCCATGTCGTCGGCCTGCGGGTGCATCTCGGGATAGCACGCCACCTCGATGTGGAAGTAGCCGTCGCACTCCCGGCGGATGAACGCGACGAGCTCGTTCGCGTAACGGAAGTCGCCGGACGTGGCCATGCCGGACGGCATGTCGCCGCGCAGTGCGACGATGCGGCGGCAGCCCATCGCGCGGTAGCGCGCGAGCAGGTCGAGGATCTCCTTGCGCGTTCCGCCCATGCACGAAAGGTGCGGTGCCGCTTCGAGCTCGTGGCGGCGCAGGCGCTCGATCGTTTCCGGCGTGTAGCTCAGCGTGGAGCCGCCCGCGCCGAACGTGCACGACGCGTACTCGGGCTTCCAGGCCTTCAGCTTCGGCAGCGCCGCCTCGAGCTGGTCGCGCTGCTCGTCGGTCTTGGGCGGAAAGAACTCGAAGCTGATCGGCAGCATGGTCGGCCGGAAGGCGGTGGTTCGCGCCAGTATATATCTCTTTGTCGCGATCGAAGGATGGTTAGTTGACCGGCGGGCCCGCAGGCCGCATGGTGGCGCCAGGGGGTGATGGTCATGGCCGGGCCCGAGCGCACGGACGAGGAACGACGCCGCAGGCCTCGCGAAAAGCTCGCGAGCGGCACCGCGCTGTCCGAAGTCGTCCGCGACACCTACCTGCGCTCGCGCACGGGCGGCGTCTTCTACCTGCTCGGCTGGCTCGTGGTCGCGGTCACGGGCGGCGCGTTCGCGGCAGCGCCCGCGCCGGCGCTCGTGCTGACCGCCGCCTTCCTGGCGCTCGCACCGCTGCGCTTCCGGTTCGCGCCGCCGCGCGAGCCCGACGCGGCGAAGCAGAACAGCTGGTTGCGCTGGCAGTTCGGCATCGTGATCGGCACCGCGGCGCTCTGGGGCATCGTCGCGCTGTGGGCGATGCTGGACGTGCGCCTCGCGGGCGCGCGCCCGCCCGCGCTGATCTGCAGCATCGCCTACGCAACGGCGCTCATGCACACGTACTGCGTGCGGCGCGACTATGCGTCGTTCGCGGTGGGCGTGTTCTACGCGCCGCTGCTCGCCGTGCTCTGGGCCGATCCCGCGCAGCGCGCGATGGCGTTCGTGTTCACGATCTACCTCGTTTACCTCGTGCTCTCGCTGCTGCGCGCGCACGCCGACTACCACCGCCGCCTCGTGCTCGAAGGCCAGCTGCGCGGCCAGCGCGATGCGTTCGAATCCCTGAGCCGCACCGATGGCCTCACCGGCCTCGCGAATCGCCGCCGCTTCAACGAGGCGCTCGCCGAGGCCGTCGCCGCGTCGCGCGCAACCGAGCGTCCGCTCGCGCTCGCGATCCTCGACCTCGACCACTTCAAGGTGGTGAACGACCGCTTCGGCCATGCGGTCGGCGACGCCTGCCTCACGACGTTCGCGAGCCTGCTCGAGCAGCAGCTCGGCGGCTCCCTCGGCTTCTGCGCGCGGCTCGGTGGCGAGGAGTTCGGCGTCGTGTTCCGCGGCGTTTCCATCGACGATGCCGTCGAGTATTGCGAGCGGTTCCGTGCGTCGCTCACCGAGCGCAGCCTCGAAGGCACGGGCGGTTTCCGCGTGACCGTGAGCACCGGCATCGCCGCGCACGATCCGGCGCGGCATGCGACGGCCGACGATCTCTATCGCGAAGCGGATCGCGCTCTGTACCTGGCGAAGACGCAGGGGCGGGATCGTGTGAGCCGCGCAAGCTAGCAGTCGCCTTATTGGCGACTGCTGCGCGGCTCACGCTGAGGCCAGGGACGGCCGATGAGGCAGCCCCACGAAGCGCACCAGCGCCAGGGATGGCGCAGCCCCGGTCCTGCTATTCGAAACCACTACCACTATTCAGGGCGCGATCGGCTCGCTCGCGACGATCTCGCCGCGCAAATCGTGGCGCCTGCGCGTGTCGAGCCGGCCATCGCCGTCGGAATCGATTTCGCTCATGGGCGTGGCGCCGTCGTACGACCTGCGCAACGTGATCTGCTTCGAATCGGGAGACGTCCACGTTTCCTCGACCAGCTGGCCGTTCCGGAACTTCGCCTGGTACTCGTCGTATCCGTCGCCGTCGTGGTCGGCCTTCGCGGAGATCGGGCGGTCGTTCACGTAACGCGATTCGCTCTCGAAGCGACCGTCGAAATCGGCATCCTCCTGCCGCAGGTAGCTGCCTTCGGAGCTGCCGTACACCCAGTTCTGGTCCATGCGGCCGTCGCGGTTCTCGTCGGATTCCACGCGCACGATGCGGTCGCCCTCGCGCACGACGCGTTCGGCGACGCGGTCGCCGATGCCGAGCCGCATCTCCGTCGAGCGCCACGGATGCATCAGCGCGAACGTGATCGCCGCGCCGGAGACGGCGCCGACGACGAACCAGGGCATGCGACGCGCGGGTCGCCGTGGGAGCGCCGGTGGTTCCTCGGGATCGGCCTCCACGGGCGTCGCGCGCCACGCGGCGATCGCCGCGAGCGCACGCTCGACGTCCTCCTCGGCGACGCGCACCTGCACGAGGCCCATGGTCGGCAACGTTCCGACGGCGCTCGTGAGCCCCGCGCCCGTCACGATCGCCTCGATGCCTTCGCCGGCGAGCATGTCGACGACCAGCTGCGCCTCGAGGCCGTGTGCCGCGTCGTAGACCGTGCGCATCATCACGCACCCCGCACGGCTGCGACGAACCGCTCCAGCTTCGCCGCGTCGAGCCTGCCGTCCTTGCGGATACCGCTGCAGAGATCGAGCCCGAACGGCCGCACGCGCGCAACGGCTTCCGCGACGTTGTCGGGCCTGAGCCCGCCCGCGAGGAACACCGGCTTGCCGGCTTCCTCGACGATGCGGCGGCTCACCGACCAGTCGTGCACGCGGCCGGTGCCCCCGAGCTCCTTCACCGCGAGCGTCGGGTTGCCCGAGTCGAGCAGGATCGCGTCGACGTGCGGCGCGACTTCGCGCGCTTCCTCGAACGAATCCGTATCGCGCACGTGGATCACCTGCACGAGCGCGATACCCGGCAGCTCGCGGCGCAGGCGCTTCAGCACGTCCACGTCGACGGCATCGACCAGCTGCAGGGTGTTCGGGCGGCACCGCCGCTGCTGCGCGACGATCGTCTCGGCATCGGTCGCGCAGGTGAGCAGGAACGTCGCGATCGGTGGCGGCACGTGTGCCGTGATCTCGGCGATCAGCTCCTCCGCGATCGGGCCCGGGCCGCTCGGCATCGCCGAGACGAGCCCGAGCGCGGACGCGCCATGCGCGATGGCGAGCCGCGCCTCGTCGACGCTCGCGATGCAGCAGACCTTGATCCGTGGTGTCATGGGGAAATCAGCCGACTGGCAGAACCGGAAATCGGAAATCGGGAATCGGGAATGGGAAATCGGGAAAGCAGCTGACCGCTCGTCCGGATGCCCGGCTCTTCCGATTTCCGATTTCCCATTTCCGATTTCCTTTGGCTCAACCCTGCGTGCGCCCGAGCAGCGAGTCGATCTGGCCGGCGATGCCGACCACGTCGGCGCCGGCTTCGATCGCGACGGACACGTGGCCGTCCTCGAACGTGCGCACGAACTGGAAGAAGTGCCCATAGCGCACGAGCACGTAGCGCAGGCCGCCGCAATCGATGTTGCCGCGCTGCGTGGCGAGCGTCAGCAGCGCGGGGTTCACGAGCAGCTCCTCGTAGCGGTCGGACTCGAGGTCGCTCGCGTTGTCGACGCCGTCGCGCTGGCGCAGCACGAGCGCATTCGCGCGCCGCACGGCGGCGTAGCGCACGAGCGGTGAAACCTGGAACAGGCGGTCGATCAGGGCGTCGGCGTTCACGTCGCGCGGCGGGGCAGGGCGGGAAGGTCGAGTATTCCAATGCCTGGCGGCGCGCGTGGCAAGCCCGCGCCGCTGGACGACGCCAGCGTGTCCGGAGGAAACTGCCGCAACGAGCGGAGGGCGCACATGCACACGGGTGGACCGGGCGACGACGACAGGGAGCCTGCAGGCGGCGATGCGCCGCCACCCCTTCCCGCGCGACCAACGCCGGTCGACGAGCATCGCTTTCCAATCGCCAGCGGCGACCCGGTCGTGCCGCGCCCGGTCCCGCGGCAGGTCGGAGCGCGCGACGGCATGCGCAAGTTCTGGATCGGCGTCCTGATCGTGCTGATCGGCATCCCCGTCGGTCTCTTCATCTTCGGCGCGCTGTTGTTCGGCGCCTGCCTGCTGGGCAGATGAGCGGATACTGGCGCGAGCTGCTCGGGGCGGTGTTCGGCATCGTCGTCGGCATCGCCGCGACGACCGCGATCGTCGAACTGCTGTGGATGCGCCAGCGCGGCACATTGACGCGTCCGCGCGTACGGGAAATGGCGATGAGCCTCAGCGTGGTGCCGCCGAACCTCGTGTTCTCGTTCGCGAGCGCGGGCATCTGGACGCTGCTGTTCACGACGGCGCACGCGCTTGCGCCCGCGCAGTTGCCGGTGAATGCGGCGACCGTCGTGCTCGCGATGATCGCGGTGGACTTCAGCTACTACTGGGAACACCGCTGCGCGCATCGCGTGCCGGTGCTCTGGCGCCTCTACCACGCAGTGCACCACAGCTCGCCGGACTACACGGTTGCGACGGCCTATCGCGTGTCGTTCGTGAACCAGCTCTTCTCGCCGGCGTTCTACCTGCCGTGGATGCTGGTGGGCCTGCATCCGCTGCTCGTGGTCGCGCTGCAGCTGATCGCGTTCCACTACCAGGCCTGGCTGCACACCGAGGCGATACCGCGGCTCGGCTGGCTCGATCGCTGGTTCAACACGCCCGCGGCACATCGCGTGCACCACTCCACGGCGGCGGAGCACGCCGACCGCAACCTCGGGGCCGTCACGCTCGTCTGGGACCGGCTGTTCGGCACGTTCGCGCCGCCGGTCGACGACATCGTCTACGGCATCGCCGGCCGCGCGCCGCCGCGCGGCATGCTCGCCGTCTACATCGACCCGATGCGGAAGCCCAGCGATGCCGCGTGAATGGCTGCTCGCGCTCGCATTCGCGCCTTACGCGGGGCTCGCGCTCTGGGACGGCTGGATGCACGACCACGATCGCAAGGTCCCGTGGCGCGAGCAATGCCTGCACGCGACGATCGCCGTGTGCGTCGTGGTGCTCGTGGCCGCCGCATACCTTCAGCATCGCATCGCCTTTTTCGCTGCGGTGGCCGTGCTCGTGCCGTGCGCGCTCGCCGACGAGCTCGGCTGGCACGGCCCGCTCGCGCAGCGCGAGCGCCGCGTGCATGCGGCCGCCTACTCGCTGCTCGCCGTGTTCGTCGCAGTCGGGTGGCCGCGATGACCGTCGCCGACCTGCAGCTCGGCTACGCCGGCATGATCGTGCTCGGGCTCATGGTGCTCGGCGCGTCGCGCGTGACGAAGGACCTGCGCGCGCCGGGCGAAAAGCGCCAGTACTACGCGATCCAGGCCGTCACGATCGTCTGCGCGCTCGTCGGCGCGAAGCTCGGCGTGCTGATGGGCGACGCGCGCTGGCCGATCGAGCCGTTCCACGACTGGGCACTGCTCGCGGGCACCGGGCGCTCGATCGCGGGTGCCTTGCTCTTCGGTTTCATCGGCGCCGAGCTGGCGAAGCCGCTCATGCGCTATCGCCTGCCGCCGAACGACCGCTTCGCGACCGTGCTCCCGTTCTCGATCGCGATCGGGCGCATCGGTTGCCTGCTCGCCGGGTGCTGCCTCGGCGAGCCGTGGAACGGGCCGTGGGCCGTGCGCGCGGCGGACGGCGTGCTGCGCCATCCCGCGCCCGTGTACGAGATGGTGTTCAACGTCGTGGTCGGCGTGCTGTTCGTGTACATGCTGCGCCGGCGCATGCTGTTCGGGCGCCTGTTTGCGCTGTACCTCGTGCTGTACGGCGCGTTCCGCTTCGCGATCGAGTTCGTGCGCGCGACGCCGAAGGACTGGCCGCTCGCGCTCTCGGGCTACCAGTGGCTCGCGCTCGCGATGGTGGTCGCGGGCGGCGCCGTGCTCGTGCGCCGCACGCTCGTGCCGCCGCCGTGGCGGGGCGGCGCGCTCGCCGGGGCGTCGTCATGATCGTCGACGCGCTCAAGCGGCGCATGCACCGCGACGTCGTCGCGAACCCGGCCGTGCACGCGGCGGTGCTGAACCTCTACCTCAACGGCGAGCGCTATCCGCACAAGGTCGACGACTATTTCCCGATCGCCGCCGCCGAGGACGCGACGCTGGCGCAGGCGATGGCCGCGCACGCGCACGACGAGGACAAGCACGTCGCGTTGTACGCGAAAGCGATCGAGAAACTCGGCCACGACGTGGTCGAGCTGCCCGACGACGACATCTTCAACCACGTGATCCGCGTGCACACGGCCGAACCGTGGGCCATCGCCGCCGACATGTCGCCCGACGAGCGCAGGCGGCGGCTCGCGCATTTCCTCGCGCACGCGCACTGGCTGGAGAAGCGTATCGCGCGTTCGCTCGAGTACCACCTGGATGCCTGCGAGCAGGCGACGAGCGACTACGCCGGCAAGGCCGTCGCCGCCGTGATGCGCGACGAGCACCGCCACGTGGGCTACACGCGCGAGGCCGTGCTGGAGCTGCTGCCGCGCGGCGAGGCGCTGGACGTGCTGGCGGTTCACCAGCGCGCAGAGCATTTCGCGAACCTCGACTTCTCGCGCCGCCAGATGCGCAAGCTGCTTGCGCTCTCGCCGCGCGTGTTTCCGGCCGCCAGCCGCGCCATCTACCACGCCTGCATCGCGTTCATGGACCTCGCCCATGCGCGTGCTTAAGCCGTTGCGGATCGGCGTGCGCGTGGAGAACGCGCAGCCGCCGTTCGAATCGCGCCTCGCGCGCATCGCCGCGCCGCTCCGCGCGATGGAAGAAGCCGCCGTGCGCAGCGATTTCGCGCTCGCCGACGCCGATGTACTGCTGAAGACCACGCTGAGCCTGTGCCCGGACTGCCTCGCGCACGTGCCGGCCGCGGTGTTCGAGCGCGACGGCCGCGTCCTGCTGCGCAAGCGCTGCGACACGCATGGCGAGTCGCAGGGCGTGCTCGAGAACGACGCGCGCTGGTACCGGCTGTCGAACAAGGATCGCTGGGGCCGGTGCTATCGGCCGGATCGCATCATGGAGATCCCGGCGTTCGACGGCGGCTGCTGCGGGCCCGGTGAATCCTGCGAGACGCCGGTCGACCAGCCGTGGCCGCACGATTTCGCCGACCAGCGCGGCAACAAGACCTGCACCGTGCTCGTCGAGGTGACGGACGCCTGCAACCTCGCGTGCCGCGTCTGCTATTCCGATTCGAAGGGCGACCGCGTGCTGCCGCTCGAACAGTTCCAGGCGCACGTCGGTGCGCTCATCGCGCAGAAGGGAAGGCTGGACTCCGTGCAGGTCACGGGCGGCGAGGCGTCGCTGCATCCGCGCTTCCGCGAGCTCGTCGCGTGGCTGCATGCTCGGCCCGAAGTCGGCAAGGTCTACCTGCCCACGAACGGCATCGAGCTCGCGAAGCGTGGCGCCGCCGAATGGCTCGTGCCGCTGCGCGACAAGGTGCTCGTGCTGCTGCAGTTCGACGGCACGGACGCGCCCGTGAACGACACGCTGCGCCGCGCGAAGCCCGAGAAGCTGCGCCTGAAGCTCGTGAAGCAGCTCGATCGCCTGGGCATCCCGATGCAGCTCACGATGACGCTCGCACACGGCGTCAGCGAGCGCGACATCGCGTGGGTCGTGCAGCAGGGCAGGCGACACAAGAACGTGCGCCTCATCGCGATGCAGCCCGCGTTCTTCTCGGGCCGCTACGAGATCGGGCCGGAAGCCGAGCAACGCCTCACCTTGTCGGACTGCGTGAAGGGCGTGGTGGCCGGCCTGTCGGGCCGCGCACGCAACGAGGACTTCCTGCCGATCCCGTGCAGCCACCCGAACTGCGGCTGGGTCACGCTGTT
>CALKUS010000284.1 GCA_937996755.1 uncultured Pseudomonadota bacterium
CGCCGAAGGGTGCGACAAGGCGTCATGCCGATCGCTCCGCCGCGCCGTTACGCTATGCGACATGGCAACTCGTACCGGCAAACCCGCACCCCGCGTCGACGCCGCGCAAAGGGTCGTCGACCACCTGCAGGCGCTGCGCGCCGCGCGCGATCCCGAGGTGGACCCGCGCAACGCGCTGCCGCGGCTGGTCGAGCTGCGCCGTTGGCAGGCCGCACGGCTCGGCACCTGCTTCGCCGACCTGCGCGGGGATCCGCGACATTCGGCGGCGGCGGAGTTCTTCCTCACCGACCTCTATGGCGAGCACGACGTCAGCTGGCGCGCGCGCGACCTCGAACGCATGCTGCCCACGCTGCGTCGCTGGCTGCCCGTGGCGATGCTGGAAACCGTGGCCGACGCGCTCGCGCTCGACCTGCTGTCGCAACGGCTGGACCTCGCGCTCGCAGAGGCGCACGAGCGCATCACCGGCCCGCGCGCGAAGGTCGACGAGCGCAATTACGCCGAGGCGTACCGCGCCGCCGGCACGCGCGCCGAACGCGAGCGGCAGATCGAGCTGATCATGAAGGTGGGCGAGGACCTCGACGCGATCGTGAAGAAGCCGCTGGTCTTCACGATATTGCGCCTGGCGCGCGGTCCCGCTGCGCGTGCCGGCCTCGGCCAGCTGCAGTCGTTCCTCGAACGAGGGTTCGGCGCGTTCCGCGTGATGGGCGGCGCCGAACATTTCCTCGAGACGATCGGCAGCCGCGAGCGCGAGGTGATGCGGCGGTTGTTCGCGAATCACCCGAAGCCGTTCGACGTGTGCTGAGCCATCCGGAGAACCGGATGTACAACACCAACTCCGGAGCGGCTGTGTAGGAGCCCACCCTGTGGGCGATCGTCGCGCCGCGTGAGGAAACTCGGTGCGCGGCAGATGGCTCCATCGAAGCGGCTCTGAAGATCGGAGGGATGTACGGCTTCCTTCGAGCGAGCCATCTGCCACGTCGTCGAGTACACCCAGGCACTCGCCGATCGCCCACAGGGTGGGCTCCTACGAAGCCGCGCCGCCCGGAACTACCCGAACTCTTTCTCGAGCTGCTTCTCGATCTCGCCTTCCACCGCGCCCTTGAGCGGGATCAGCAGGAAGCTCAGGTGCGCGAAGACCCGCACCGTGGCCTTCGTCAGCACGATCTGGCCGTGGACGCCGCTGCGCTCGAACTTCAGCGTGTCGCCGTCCCAGCCGTACTGGATGTCGAAGCGCTTCTCGATCGACTTGGCCACGCGCTCGATCTTCTTGCGCGCTTCGGACAGCGGGAGGTCGTGCTTTCGCGTGATGTCGATGCGGGACATGGCTTTCGATGGGCCTCGCGGGGGCATCCGGAAACGGGTGCCGTACGTATGGTTCGGGGCTTGGCACTGGGTGCCGCCTATACGATGATGCCATGGGGTCGGGTTCAGGGGAGGCATGATGAAGCTGACGCTGCTCGGCGTGTTGCTGCTGGCTTCGGTCGGCGCCATGGCCGCCGACCTGCGCGGCCGGGTGGAGCTCTTCGCCGACGGCAAGCCGCTGCGCGCGAGCGAGTCGGCCGAGGCAGTCGTCTACTTCCGCCCGACGAAGCCCGAGGTGGTGAAGCCGCCGAAGGAGCCCGCGGTGATGACCACGCGGCGCAAGCAGTTCGTGCCGCACGTGCTCGCCGTCGCGGCCGGCACCACGGTGCGGTTCCCGAACCAGGACCCGATCCTGCACAACACGTTCTCGACCTCGGCGAACAACGCGTTCGACGCGGGGCTCTACGGCCAGGGCGACGGCGTCGCGCACACGTTCGCGGCGCCCGGCCTCGTGAAGGTCTACTGCAACGTCCACCACTCGATGTTCGGCTTCATCCTGGTGCTGGACACGACGCACTTCGCGCGCCCGGACGCGCAAGGGAATTTCGTGCTCACCGGTCTGCCTGCGGGCGAGGGCGAGCTCGTCGTGTTCCATGACCGCGCGCAGCCGTGGCGGCAGAAGCTCGATCCGGCCGCGACGCGCGAGCTCGACGTGCGGATCGACCTCAACAAGCGGAAGGTGCCCCAGCACATGAACAAGTTCGGCAAGCCCTACCGTGGAGGCGCGAATGCCAGTCCGTACTGATCTTGCGGGCGGCACGCGATGAGCGGTTCGCGCAGCTGGCGGCCGTCGCTCGCGACGTCGATTTTCCTGCTGTTCGCGCTGCTGCTCGGGCTCGGGCTGGGCGCGGCGGTGTTCGTGACCTGGCGCGAAGGCCAGAAGCTGGCCGACGAAGCGGTGCAGCGCGAGCTCGACACCAGCGCGCAGGTGCAGGCCGAGCTGGCGCAGCGCCGCCTGGAGGAAGTGCAGCTGAAGGTGGAGCTGGTCGGTCGCAATGCCGACACCGTGAAATACGTGAGCGAGGCGCAGGGCGGCGGCCTCGGTCTGGGCGACGAAACGGGCGTGGGCGTCGACCAGGCGTCGATCAACGACCTGCTCGACGAGCGCCGCGAAACCTATGGCTTCGACCTCGGCATCGTGCTGGACGCCGAAGGCAAGGTGCTCGCGCGCACCGACCAGCGCGAAGCGTTCGACCAGAGCTTCGCCGGCGATCCGTTCGTGGAGCCCGTGCTGAAGGAGCTCACGCCGGTCAGTGGCTACTGGCGCCAGGAGAACAAGCTCTACCAGGCGGCGCTCATGCCGCTCGACCAGGACGGCGACCTCGTCGGATTCCTGCTGATCGCGCTCGAGGTGAACGACGGGCTCGGCCAGCGCGTGGGCAAGGCGAGCGGCAGCGACATCGCCTACCTGCTGCCGGTCGGCGACAGGACCGAAGTGATCGGCACGTCGCTCGATGCCGCCGGCCGCGAGTCGCTCGCGGCGGCGCTCGCCGCGGACGCCGGCGGCCTGCGTTCCGCCGTCGCGGCGGGCAAGGGCGTCGACAAGGCGCTGATCAAGCTCGGCGCCGGGCAATGGGCCGCGCGCCTGAAGCCGCTGGACATGGATGCGGGCAGCCGGCTCGGCGCCACGCTGCAGCTCACGTCGACCGACCGCGCCACGGCCGGCTTCCGCGAGATCGTCAACCGCATGGCGCTGGCCGGGCTCGGCGTGCTGATCGTCGCGCTGCCGCTGTCGTTCCTGCTCGCGAAAATCACGCTCCGCCCGCTCGGCATGATGGCGCGCGCCGCGAAGGACGCGGCGTCGGGCCACTACCGCACGCAGATCGGCATCGCGGGCAGCGACGAGCTGGCCGACCTTTCGCACGCGTTCGATCAGTTGCTCTCGGACCTGCGCGAAAAGAGCGACATCGAAGGCTACGTCAGCAACCTCTCGCGTTTCCTGCCCGATCCGGGGCAGGAGCGCTCCGTGCCGAGCTTCGTGACGCAGCCCGAAGGCCAGGTTCCGTCGGACAAGCCGACGGTCGAGCTGCCCGCGATGCGCGCGAACCTCGTGTTGCTCGGGCTGGAGATCCGTGCGCTCGCGAAGCTTCCCGGTGAAGGCGCGGACGCCGCGCTCGCGCAGGTCACGGCGCGCGCGCAGGAACTGGTCGACCTGGCTGCCCGCCACGGCGGCTCCGTGCTGGCGATGACCGGTACGCGCGCGCTGCTCGGGTTCCCGGGCGACGAGCGATTCGTGCGCGCGCTGCACGTTGCGCGCATGGTGCTCGGCGAGGACCTCGGCATCGCGGCCGCGATGATCGAGGGCGAAATCGCGTACGGCACGGTGCGCGCGGGGACCACCGCGAACCAGGCGGCGGTCGGCGCCGCCTGCCTGCAGGTCGATCGCCTGCTCGCGGAAAGCGCGCCGGGGCGGATCATGCTGCCGCGCACGCTCGGCGAGGCGGCGAAGACGCTGCTCGGCGACGGCGCCGTGGCGGTGATGCAGGGCTCGGTCAGCGGCAAGTCGTTCTACGGGCTGGAAGCGCCCGCGCTCGCGGCGTTGCCGCCCGTGGCGCCGATGGCGATGCCGGCGCTGCCGCCGGCGGATCCCCACGCGACGACGCCGCGCGAATCGGCAGCCGTGCCGACCCGGCCGACGAAGAGCGGCGACCTCGCGCCGGGCACGCGCTTCGGCGGTCGCTACGAGATCCTCTCGATCCTCGGCGCCGGCGGCATGGGCGTCGTGTACAAGGCGCGCGACATCGAGCTCGACGACGTGGTTGCGCTGAAGATGCTGCGCGCCGCTGCGCTCGTCGACAACGAGCAGCTCGAACGACTGAAGAGCGAGATCAAGCTCGCGCGCAAGATCACGCACCCGAACGTCCTGCGCACGTTCGATTTCGGCGAGCACAACGGCCTGCCGTACATCTCGATGGAATACGTGCGCGGCATGACGCTGCGCTATCTCCTGAAGCAGGCCGGGCGCCTGCCGTATTCGGCGGCGCTGCGCATCGCGCGCCAGCTTTGCGCCGGCCTCGCGGCCGCGCACGAGCAGGGCGTCCTGCATCGCGACATCAAGCCCGAGAACCTGATCCTCGAGGCGAGCGGCAACGCGAAGCTGATGGACTTCGGCATCGCGCGGCCGGCGCGCCGCTCGGAGCCGGGCCAGACCGCGCCGGGGACGTTCGTGGGCACGCCGCACTATTCCGCGCCCGAGCAACTGGCTGGCGAGGAAGTCGACGAGCGTTCCGACATCTATTCGAGCGGCGTATTGTTCTGCGAGATGTTCTGTGGCCGCCTGCCGTTCACGGGGGCGAACACGATGGAGATCTACCTCGCGCAGATGCAGCAGGAGCCGATCCGGCCGTCGGACCACTGGCCGGAAATCCCGCCGCCGCTCGAAGCGGTGATCCTGCGCTGCATCGCGCGTGCGCCGGCCGATCGGTTCCAGACCGCGCCGGAGCTGGCCGCGGCACTCGGTGGCCTGCGCGCATGAAGCGTGCGGCGCTCCTCGCGGCGATCGCCTGGTGCGCCGGCGCACAGGCGCAGGAGGTCGATCCGATCACGGGCGAGCCGATCGCCGACGACGCCGTCGCGGGCGAATCGCCGTGGGCATTCTTCGGCGACGCGCTCGTGCGCGTCGACCAGGTGAACAACCTGCTCGGCCGCGACGAGGTCGACCAGCTGCGCAGCCGCGTGCGCTTCGGATTGCAGTGGACCGGCGACGGCCTCGAGTTCGGCGTGGCCGTCGAAGGCGCGCTCGGCAGCGAGAGCAACGACGACGTGCGCCGCAACAACCAGAACGAGCGCAACGACGGGGGCAACCTCGACCAGGCCTGGCTGCGCTGGCTGCCGAACGACAACACGACGCTGCAGCTCGGCAAGGCGGAGCTGCCGTTCGCGTTCACGCCGCTGTGGTGGGACGCTGACCTGCGCCCGCTCGGTGCGAGCGCGAGCTGGTCGACGCCGGTCGGCGAGCTGGATCGCATCGGCCTCGCGGCCGGCTGGTTCGCGGGCCAGCACCTCTACGACGACGACTCGCGCATCGCGGCCGTGCAGGGCACCTGGCGCATCCACGAAGGGGCGACGACGTCCGGCGACGTGGCGCTGGGCTACTTCGTCTTCGACGACCTCGAGCAGCTAGCGCGCAACGGCCTCACGCGCACGAACCGGCGTGTCGGCACGCGCCTCGTGAGCGACTACCGGCTGGCCGACCTGCAGCTCGGCCTGCGCCACCTGTTCGGCGACGTGCCGTTCGAGACGCGGCTCGACCTCGTGCGCAACTTCGGCGCTGACGACCAGCGGGACGCCGCGCGCTTCAGTGTCGTCGTGGGCGACGCCCGCGTTCCGCGGGGCTGGGAGTTCGGCTACGCGACCCAGCGCATCCAGCGCGATGCCGTGATGGCCGCGTTCAACGAGGACGACTGGTGGTTCCACAGCTTCGCGCGCGGCTCGATGCCGTGGGTTTCGTACGGCATCGACGCCACGTGGAGCGTGCGCGTGGCGGGCTTCTTCGAGCGCCGCGACGACCAGCCCGACCGCGTCGACCGCCTGCTCATCGACCTCAGGGCGCGCTTCTGAATGCACCGCGGCGCGCCAGGGAAGGGCGATACCCCCGGGTCGAGAAAGGCGCCGCAAGTCCTCGCCGAACGCCGGATTGTTGCGCCGGCGCTGCAACGTGTTGTGATAGAGTCTGAACGGACATGGCGGACGTTGGGCGGCCGGTGCGTCTGAGCTTTCCCAAGGGGGAACATGGTGATGTGCTCGCTCAGCCGGGCGAGATCACCATCGGGTCGGCGCCCGACAACGCCGTGGTGCTGCAGGCCGACGGCGTGCAGCCTCATCACGCCGCCATCTCGGTGGACAATCGCGGGTTCTGGCTGTTCGTGCGCGGCGCCGAGGCGTGGACGCACGTGAACGCGCGCCCGGTGCGCGAGAAGTCGCTGCTGCGCATGGGCGACGTCGTGAGCCTGCAGTCGATCAACATCGTCCTCAAGCCCGACAGCGACGACATCGTCACGGCCGACGTTCCGGCGCAGGTGAGCTCGTTCGCCGAAGCGCAGATGCCCCCGAAGGTGGTGCTGCGCGGCGTGTCCGGCCCGTATTTCGGCAAGGTCATCGCGGTACAGGGCCAGCTCACGATCGGGCGCGGCAGCGATTGCGACCTCGTGCTCGACGAACCCGAGATGGCGCGCAAGCACGCGCGCATCGAGATCGGCGCCGACGGCATCGCGTGGCGCGACCTCGGCTCCTCGAACGGCACGGCCATCAACGGCGTGCAGGTTCGCGACGCGGCGCTCTACACGGGCGACCAGATCGCGTTCGACCGCAACCGTTTCCTGATCGAAGCGCCGGGCACGCCCGTGCGCAGCAACGTGCCGCGCTCCAACGGTGTCGCGGCGCAGGCCGCCGCGTCCACGCCGCAAGCGCAGCCGCAGGTGACGCAGACGATGCGCGCCATCCGCATCGACACGCCCGCCGCCGCAGCGCCGGCCGAACCCGCGGCGCCCGAACCTGCGCCGAACGCCGGCTGGAATCCGTGGTGGCTCATCGCCGCGGGCGCGCTGATCGCCGTCGGCATCGCGCTGCTGCTGCTCGGGTTGCGATAGTAGTTCGTCATTCCCGAAGGCGGGAATCCAGGTTGATCTTCGTTTGGAATGAAGGCGGCCGCTCGCCTGCATCCCTGCGGTTCGTCCGTTCGGCATCCATGCCTCACCCGTTTCGCTCCAGCCCCCGCTGAGGCGGGGGCTTGGCGGAGCGAAACGACCTCGCCAGCAACAACACCGTGAGAATCACCGCATATACCACCGGCTCGATCCGCGCGATCTTCTCGCCCGACTTCACGCCCCAGATGAAGTGCAGCACGCCGAGCGCGCCGATCGCGTAGACGAGCCGATGCAGCTGCCCCCAACGGCGTCCCAGCCGGCGCATCATCCCGCGCGTCGACGTGGCGGCGAGCGGAACCAGCAGCAGCCACGCGAGGAAGCCGACCGTCACGAACGGTCGCTTCGCGATGTCGGCGAGCATCTGCGACCAGAATCCCTGGAGGTCCAGCAGCCAGATCGCGAAGTGCGTCGTCGCGTAGGCGAACGCCCACAGGCCGAGCGGTCGGCGCAATTGCACGAGCTGCGGCTGGTGGAGCAGGCGCCGCAAGGGCGTCACCGCCAGCGTGAGCAGCAGCAGGCGCAGCGCCCAGTCGCCGGTGCGGTGCGTCAGCGCCGCGACGGGGTCGGGACCGAGCATGCCGCGCATCGTGTCGATGGCGAGCCATGCGAGCGGCACGGCGCACAGAAGGTGCGTCGCGATGCGTATCGCGGTGATCGGTCGCACGTCAGAAATAGCGGTCGAGATCCATGCCGCGATACAGCGATGCGACCTGCTCGGCG
Organism: uncultured Pseudomonadota bacterium; assembly: GCA_937996755.1. Lineage (GTDB taxonomy): Bacteria > Pseudomonadota > Gammaproteobacteria > Xanthomonadales > Ahniellaceae > CALKUS01. The sequence continues at coordinate 7,728 of CALKUS010000284.1, forward strand.
TAGCCGTTGAATGGCAACGTCGGGCGGCGTGCTTCGAAGAGGCTGCTGCCCGCGGCGATGCGGCGCTCGCTCGCCTGGCTCCAGCGCGGGTGGTCGTGCTTCGGGTTCACGTTGGCGTAGAACCCGTATTCGTCGGGCGCCGACTGGTTCCATGATGTAGCGGGTTCGGATTCGACGAAGTCGATGCGAACGATCGACTTGATGCCCTTGAATCCGTATTTCCACGGCACGACGAGCCGCAGCGGCGCGCCGTTCTGGCCGGGCAGCTCGCGGCCGTACAGGCCCACGGCAAGCATGGTCAGCGGATTCATCGCCTCGTCGATGCGCAGCCCTTCGCGATACGGCCAGCGCAGCACGCCGTAGCGCTGGCCCGGCATGCGCTCGGGGTCGTGCAGCGACGTGAACGCCACGTACTTCGCGTCGGCCATCGGTTTCAGTCGCGCGACCAGGTTGGCGAGCGGGAAGCCGAGCCACGGGATCACCATCGACCAGCCCTCGACGCAGCGCATCCGGTAGACGCGCTCCTCGAGCGGATGCGGCTTGACGAGGTCCTCGAGCGCGAACTGGCCGCGTACTTCGGCGAGCCCGGCCACCGTGACGGTCCAGGGCTTCACGACGAACCCGGCAGCCTGTACGACGGGTTCGTCCTTGCCGGTGCCGAACTCGTAGAAATTGTTGTAGTGCGTGGCGTCCTGCCAGCTGGTCTGCGGCTCGTCGGTCGAGAACGCGCCCGACTTCGCCGTCGCGATCGCCGGCCCGGACGGCGGGGATGCCGCCGCTGCCTGTGGCGCTTCCGAGCGGCCACAGGCGGGCAGCAGGGCCGCCGGGATCGCGCCCAGGGCGCCGCGCAATAGCTCGCGACGCCCGCGGAACACCGCCTCCGGCGTGATTTCCGAAGGTTTCGGCTGCGGGTACGTCGGTCGTCTGGGCATGTCTGGGCTCCTGTCGCACGGAAGACCGGCGAGTCGCCGTCCAGCTTACGCGCAGTCCGTGCATCGGCTCGGTGAACGCCCGACCCGGGTGCACTCCGCCGCGAGGCGTATACTCGATGCACGCCGTGCGCAGGGGCAGGCGCTTACCGACATGGATCTGGCCGGCAGGTTCCGGTTCTCCAACAGCATCGTCGTCGTCATGCGCGTCGACGACGGCGCATTCGTGGACGTGAACCCGGCATTCGAGCGCGTCACCGGCTGGAGCCGCGCCGAGGCGATCGGCCAGATGCCGATCACGCTCGGCATCTGGCAGGACCACGAGGTCCGCGCGCTCATCTGGAGCCGCCTGCGCACGCGCCAGCACCTCGCGGCCGAACGGATCACCTTCCAGGATCGCCACGGGCGCGCGCACCACGCGCTGCTGAGCTGCGAGATGTTCGAGCAGGGCGGCGAGACGCACGTCATTTCGATCCTGCAGGCGATCGGCGACGGCCCCACGCCGCGCACCGACGGCACGCCCGCCGAGCCGGTCGAGAGCTATCGCTCGCTGTTCCAGTCCGCCGCCGAAGGCATCTACCGCAGCCTGCCGGACGGCGGCTTCATCGACGTCAACCCGGCGATGGCGCGCATCTTCGGCTTCGCTTCGGCGGCCGACATGATCACGAGCGTGCGCGGCGACGCCGCGAGCCTGTACGCCGACGCCTCGCACGGTGCGTGGTTGCGTGCCGAGCTCGATGCGCGCGGACGGCTGCAGGAAGTGCGCAGCCGCGTGCGGCGCAAGGACGGCAGCATCATCTGGATCTCCGAGAACGCGCGCACGGTGTGCGATCCGGCCGGGCATACGTTGTTCTACGAAGGCACGGTGATCGACATCACCGACCGGCTCGCGGCGGACGCCGCGTTGCGCCAGTCGGAAGCGCTGTACAAGATCCTGATCGACAACTGCCGCGACGGCGTGTTCCTGATCCAGCGCGGCAAGATCGTGTTCGCCAACCAGGCGCTCGCGCGGATGCTCGGCTACGACGAGCTGGAGCTGCGCGGCAAGCAGTATTTCGACCTGATCGCGCCGAAGGACCGCGAAGCGCAGCTGCAGCGCCGGGTCGCGCGCGAAGCGGGGTCGACCACCGCGCAGGATTACGAGGTCAGCCTGCTGCGCCGCGACGGCACGCGCACGCTGTTCGCGGTGCACGCCGACGCGGTCAACTACAACGGCGACATCGCGAGCACCGGCGTCGCGCGCGACATCACCGAGGAGCGTGCGCGGCAGCAGGCGCTGGAGGAGGCCGAGCGCAAGTTCCGCGAGCTGTTCGAGCATTCGCCGGTCGGCCTGTTCCGCACGCATCCGGACGGTCGCGTGCTGGAGGTGAACCAGTCGATGGCCGAGATGGTCGGCTACCGCGACCCGGCGCACCTCAAGGCCAGCGTGGTCGACCTCGCATCGCTCTACGTCGACCCGTTCGACCGCGAGCGCTGGATCGCCGAGCTGCGCGTCTCGCATCGCCTGCGCAACCTGCGCGCGCACATCCGCAGGGCGGACGGTACGCCGATCTGGGTCGACCTCAGTGTCGAGATGCGCGAGCGCGACGGCCATATCCTCTTCGAGGGCTCGCTGCAGGACATCACGCAGCGCGTCGCGACCGAGAAGGCGCTGAAGCGCTCGGAGGCGCGTTACCGCAACCTGATCGATCACAGCCAGGTCGGTGTCTACCTGATGCAGGGCGACCACTACGCGTACGTCAACGTCGCGTTCGCGCAGATGGTCGGCCGGCCGGAGGCCGAAGTCACCGGCATGAGCTACCGCGACCTGCTCACCGCCGAAAGCCTGGCGCTGGTCGACGACCGCATCGCCAGGCGCGCGCGCGGCGAAGCGATCCCGACCGAATACGAGGTCGAGCTGCGTCGCGCGGACGGCGCGATCGTGCATGCGACGGTGAGCGCGGGCTTCCTCGACGTGGACGGCGAGCAGCTGATCGGCGGCACCATGCGCGACATCACGCGCCACCGCCAGGCCGAACAGCGGCTCAAATTCCACGCGACGCACGATGCGCTCACCGGCATGCCGAACCGGCTGCTGTTCCAGCAGCGGCTGCAGGAATCGATGCGTGCGTCGCGGCAGGGCGGGGGTTACCCGTACGCGGTCCTCTACCTCGACCTCGACGGCTTCAAGCTCGTGAACGACAGCCTCGGCCACGCGGCGGGCGACCGCCTGCTCGTGACGATCGCCGAGAAGCTCACGCAGACCTTGAACGGCGACGCACTGATCGCGCGCTACGGTGGCGACGAGTTCACCGTCCTGCCGCTGCGCCCGTGCGACCGCGAGCGCGCGATCGGCATGGCCGAGAAGGTGCTGCGCCTCTTCACCGAATCGTTCGACATCGGCGGCCACCGCGTCTTCTCGGGCGCGAGCGTCGGCATCGTGCTCGGCCGACCGGAGTACCGCTCGCCCGACCACGTGCTGCGCGACGCCGACACCGCGATGTATCGCGCGAAGGCGGCGGGCAAGTCCGGCTACGTCGTCTTCGACGAGACCATGCACCGCGAGGCACGGGCGCGCTTCCAGCTCGAAACCGACCTGCGGCTCGCGCTGTCGCGCGACGAATTCGTGGTGCACTACCAGCCGATCGTCGCGCTGGACGGCGGCCGCATCGTCGGCTGCGAGGCGCTCGTGCGCTGGCGCCATCCCTCGCGCGGGCTGCTGTATCCGCCGGACTTCCTGCACGTCGCGGAAGAAGCCGGCCTGATCGCCGAGCTGGACTGGTGGGTGCTGGAGCAGACCTGTACGCAACTCGCCGGCTGGCAGCGCCGTTATCCCGCGTACGAGCTGCTGCGCGCGAACGTCAACGTCGACGAACGGCAGTTCAACGACAAGGGCCTGGTCGCGGGGATCGCGGCCGTGCTCGGGCGCACCGGGCTCGCCCCGCGCTCGCTGTCGCTCGAGGTGACCGAGACCGTGTTCCGCGGCGGCCGCGGGCAGGCCGGCCAGACGCTCGCCGCGTTGAAGGCGATCGGCGTGAGCCTCGTCGTCGACGACTTCGGCACCGGCTACTCCTCGCTCGATTCGTTCGCGTCGTCGCCGTTCGACGCGCTCAAGGTGGACCGCTCGTTCGTCCACGACATGGAGACGAACCGCCGGCATCGCGCGATCGTCCGCACGATCACCGGATTCGCCGAGGACCTCGGGCTGGAGCTCACGGCCGAAGGCGTGGAAACGGCGGCGCAGGCCGCATTGCTGCGCGAGCTCGGCTGCGTCACCGCGCAGGGTTTCCTCTACGCGCCGGCGATTCCCGCGAGCGAGTTCGAGGCGCTGCTCGAAGGGCAGCGCGAGCTCGCACGAGTCGGCTGACCCGTGGGAGCGACCTCGAGCCTCCGGGCTTCGGTCTGCGCCTTCGGAGCCCGGTAGCATCGATACGCTCGAATCGGCTTCGTGGTCGCGACCGGGCCGCGTCCAACGCGATAGAACCAGTTTGCATGCCCGCAACAGGCCCTCGGCATTGGAGTGCTTGCTGCAACGCCGCATGCTAACTTCGGGACATCCCGTGCGTCGTCTGATCGAACCGGTGATCACCGGTGGCGCTGCGTGCGGAAAAACCAGCGGAGGGTGTGATGTCCCGCGGCTACAACTTCAGCTCGGGTCCGGCCGCATTGCCGGAAGCCGTGCTCGCGCAGGCGCGCGACGAGATGCTCGAGTGGCGCGGCGCACGCGCTTCCGTGATGGAGATCAGCCATCGCGGCAAGGACTTCATCGCGCTCGCCGAGGAATCCGAGCGCGACCTGCGCGCGCTGATGTCCGTCCCCGACAACTACAAGGTCCTGTTCCTGCAGGGCGGCGCGACGCTGCATTTCGCGCAGATCCCGATGAACTTCGCCGCCGGCCGCAGTGCCGACTACGTCGTCACGGGCTCCTGGGGCCAGAAGGCCGCGAAGGAAGCGAAGCCGTCCTGCACGGTGCGCATCGCCGGCTCGAGCGAATCGGCGCAGTTCCTGCGCCTGCCCGACAAGTATTCGTGGGAACCGCAGGCTGCCTACGTCCACGTCACGCCGAACGAGACGATCGGCGGCGTCGAGATGCACCACCTGCCCGACACGGCCGGCGTGCCGATCGTGGCCGACATGTCTTCGAACATCCTCTCGCGCCCGATCGACGTCTCGAAGTACGGGGTCATCTACGCCGGCGCGCAGAAGAACATCGGCGCCTCGGGCCTGGTGGTGATGATCGTGCGCGACGACCTGCTCGCGCGCTGCCCCGCGTCGCTGCCGACGATCCTGAACTATTCGGCGCAGGCGAAGGAAGGCTCGATGCTGAACACGCCGAACACGTTCGGCTGGTACCTCGCGAGCCTGGTGTTCAAGTGGATGGCAAAGCAGGGCGGCGTCGAGCACTTCGGCCAGGTCAACGCCGCCAAGGCGAAGATGCTCTACGACTACATCGACGGCTCCGGCTTCTACTCCAACCCGATCGACCGCCTGTGCCGCTCGCGCATGAACGTCCCGTTTCGCCTGCGGGACGAAGCGCTCGACGCGAAGTTCCTCGAGGAGTCCGAGGCCGCGGGCCTGCTCGCGCTGAAGGGCCATCGCTCGGTCGGCGGGATGCGCGCGAGCATCTACAACGCGATGCCGATCGACGGCGTGCACGCGCTCGTGGAGTTCATGAAGGACTTTGCGCGACGTAACGGCTGAACGCGCCACTTCTGTGGGAGCGACCCTGGTCGCGACTGCAGGTGCTCGGTCGCGGCCAGGGCCGCTCCCACATCTGGTTGATTTCGACGGATAAAAAGTGTTCAAGATCAAGGTACTGAACAACATTTCGAAAACCGGCCTCATGCGCCTGCCGGCCGGCCAGTACCGCGCCGGCGCGGACGTGACCGACCCGGACGCGATCCTGCTGCGCTCGGCCGACCTGCACGGCGTCGAGATCCCGGCGTCGGTGAAGGCGGTCGGCCGCGCCGGCGCCGGCACGAACAACATCCCGGTCCCGGCGTTTTCCCAGCGCGGCGTGCCGGTGTTCAACACGCCGGGCGCGAACGCGAACGCCGTGAAGGAGCTCGTGGTCGCCGGCATGCTGATCGCAGCGCGCAACCTGTCCGAGGCGCTCGACTTCTCGCGCACGCTCGCCGAGCGCGAGGACGCCGAGAAGGCGATGGAAGCCGAGAAGAAGCGCTTCGTGGGCAGCGAGCTCTCCGGGCGCGCGCTCGGCGTCGTCGGCCTGGGCGCGATCGGCGTGAAGGTGGCCAACGCGGCGCGTGGGCTCGGCATGCGCGTGTTCGGCTTCGACCCGCACATGACGATCGAAGGCGCCTGGCAGCTGTCGTCCGACGTCATCAAGGCCGGCTCGCTCGCCGAGCTGTTCGCCGCGAGCGACTTCATCAGCTTCCACGTGCCGCTGAACGACGCGACGCGCGGCCTGTTCAACGATGCCGCGCTCGCCGCCGCGAAGCCCGGCGTGGTGCTGCTGAACTTCGCGCGCGACGGCATCGTCGACCACGGCACGCTCGCGAAGGGGCTCGCCGACGGCCGCATCGGCCGCTACGTCACCGACTTCCCGCACCCCAGCCAGCTCGCTGATCCGCGCGTGATCGCGCTGCCGCACCTGGGCGCGTCCACGAACGAGGCGGAGGAGAACTGCGCCGTGATGGTCGTGGACGAAGTGCGCGAGTACCTCGAGCACGGCAACATCGGCCACTCCGTGAATTTCCCGGCCACGCGCATGGCGCGCGCCGGCGCACGCCGCATCTGCGTCGCGAACCGCAACGTGCCGAACATGATCGGCCAGCTTTCGCACGTGCTCGGCGTCGCCGGCCTGAACATCGCGCAGATGCACAACGCCTCGCGCGGCGAGCTCGCGTACACGCTCGTCGACGTCGAGGGCGAGGTGCCCGAGCAGCTCACGTCCGAGATCGCCGCGATCCCGGGCATCCTGTCCGTCCGCGTGGTGTGACCATGGCCGCGAAGAAGCCGAGCCGGCCGAAGAAGCCCGCGAAGGCGGCGAAGCCGGCGCCCGCGCCCGACCTCGCCGCGATCCGCGCGCGCATCGACGGCATCGACCAGCACATCCAGTCGCTGATCCAGGAGCGCGCCGAGTTCGCGCGCCAGGTCGGCGTGGCGAAGGGCCCGCTGAAGGCGGCCGTGGATTACTACCGCCCCGAGCGCGAGGCGCAGGTGCTGCGTCGCGTCGTCGACCGCAACTCGGGCCCGCTCGCGGACGAGGTGCTCGTGCGCCTGTTCCGCGAGGTGATGTCGGCGTGCCTCGCGCAGCAGGAGCCGTTGCGCATCGGCTACCTCGGCCCGGAAGGCACGTTCACGCAGCAGGCCGTGCACAAGCACTTCGGCCACTCGGCGAAGGGCCTGCCGTTGTCGACGATCGAGGAGGTGTTCGAGGAGGTCGAGGCGGGCAACGCCGACTTCGGCATCGTCCCGGTCGAGAACTCGGGGCAGGGCACGATCCAGTCGACGCTCGACATGTTCCTCACCTCCGACCTCAAGATCTGCGGCGAGGTCGAGCTGCGCGTGCACCAGTACCTGCTGTCGCGCACGGGCCGGCTCGAGGAGATCGAGCGCGTCTATTCCCACCCGCAATCGCTCGCGCAGTGCAAGGCGTGGTTGCGCGCGAACCTGCCGAAGGCCGAGCGCGTGCCCGTGTCGAGCAACGCGGAAGCGGCGCGCCGCGCGCGCAACGCGGACGACGCCGCAGCCATCGCCGGTGAAACCGCGGGCCACGTCTACAACCTGAAGGCAGTCGCGGGCCCGATCGAGGACCGCCAGGACAACACCACGCGCTTCCTCGTGCTGGGCCGCGAGCTGTTTCCGCCGTCCGGCCACGACCGCACGTCGCTGCTCGTGTTCGTGCACGACCGGCCGGGTGCGCTGTACAGCGTGCTGAAGCCGCTCGCCGACCACGGCGTGAGCATGAACCGCATCGAGTCGCGGCCGTCGCACTCGGGCAAGTGGCAGTACGCGTTCTTCATCGATATCGCGGGCCACGTGCACGAAGGGCCGGTGAAGGCGGCGCTCGGCGAGCTCGGCGAGTTCGCCTCGCAGGTGCGCGTGCTCGGCTCGTATCCCGTCGCGATCGCATGACGAGCCCGAAACCGACTGCGATCGTCGGGGCGCTGCGCGCATACGACCCCGGACACGACTTGCCGGCGCTGCGCCTGGCGCGCGCGCCGGGGGCGCTCGTCGAGCTCGGCTCGAACGAGAACAGCTTCGGACCGAGCCCGCGCGTGTTCGAGGCGTTGCGCGACGCGGCGGCGGAAGAAGTGTGGCGCTATCCCGATCCGCTCGGGCTCGCGCTGCGGCGTTCGCTGGCATCCACGATGGGCGTCGGCGTCGACCAGGTCGTGCTCGGCAACGGCTCGCACGAGCTGCTGATGCTGATCGCGCAGTGCTTCGCCGGCCCGGGCGACGAGGTGGTCTTCAGCGAGTTCGGCTTCGCCGTATTCCCGATCGGCACCGCTGCCGTCGGCGCGACGCCGAAACGCGCTGCGGCGCGTCCGCTCGACGACGCGATGCCGCGCGGCCACGACCTCGATGCGCTCGCGGCGCAGCTCTCGGCGGAGACGAATCTGGTCTACCTCGCGAACCCGAACAATCCCACGGGCACCTGGTTCGGCCGCGACGCGCTGCTCGCGTTCCTCGCGAAGGTTCCCGCGAGCGTGCTCGTGGTGCTCGACGAGGCGTACCACGAGTACGTCGACGCGCCCGAGATCGCGAACGGCGTGGCGCTGGTCGCGAAGCATCCGAACGTGCTGGTCACGCGCACGTTCTCGAAGGGCTATGGGCTCGCGGGGTTGCGTCTCGGCTACGCGGTCGGCCATGCCGACGTGATCGCCGTCATCAACCGCCTGCGCGAGTCGTTCAACGCGAACGCGCTCGCGCTCGTCGCCGCGCAGGCGGCGCTGGCGGATGCCGCGCACGTCGCGTCGGTGCGCGAACGCACGCGGGTCGAGCGCGAGCGCGTCGCGCGCGCGTTGGAGGCGGCGGGCCTTTTCGTGCACCCGAGCCAGACGAATTTCCTGCTGGTCGATTTCCGCGCGCCCGCGTCGCCGATCGAGGCGAAGCTGCTGGAGCGCGGTGTCGTCGTGCGGCCGATGGGCGGCTACGGGCTGCCCACGTGCCTGCGCGTGACGATTGGCCGCCTGGACGAGAACGATCGCCTCCTCGAGGCGTTGACGCGATGAAGCACAAGCCTGGATCGCCCACAGGGTGGGCTCCTACCTCCGATTGGATCGCGAGGAGCGGCCAACCGCTGCGCGGCCGCATCCGCGTGCCCGGCGACAAGTCGATCTCGCACCGCTCGATCATGCTCGGCGCACTCGCGCGCGGCGTGACGGAAGTCGACGGTTTCCTCGAAGGCGAGGACACGCGTGCGACGGCGTCGGCGTTCGCTGCGATGGGCGTGCGTATCGAGGGCGATGGCGGCGTGCGCCGCATCGTCGGCGCGGGGCCGAACGGCCTGAAGGCGCCGGCGCAGCCGCTCGACCTCGGCAATTCCGGTACGGGCATGCGCCTGATGGCAGGCATCCTCGCGGCGCAGCGCTTCGCATCGACGCTGGTCGGCGACGAGTCGCTCTCGCGCCGGCCGATGAAGCGCGTCGTGGAGCCGCTGCGGCGCATGGGCGCTTCGATCGCAACGCGCGAGGGCGGGCTTGCGCCGCTGGCATTCGCGCCCGTGGATGCCCTGAAGGCGATCGACCTCGTCACCGACGTGCCGAGCGCGCAGGTGAAATCGTGCGTGCTGCTCGCGGGCCTGCATGCGACGGGCACCACGCGGGTGCGCGAGGCCCATGCCACGCGCGATCATTCCGAGCGGATGCTGCGCGCATTCGGCGTCGACGTGCGCGAGCGCGACGGCTGGATCGAGGTCGACGGCGGCGCGCGCCTCGAAGGCACGAACATCGACGTGCCGGGCGATTTCTCCTCGGCCGCGTTCTTCCTCGTCGCTGCGTCGCTCGTGCCGGGCTCCGACCTCGTGATCGAACGCGTCGGCGTGAACCCGTTGCGCACCGGCCTGCTGCAGGCGCTGTGGGCGATGGGCGCGAACATCGACGTGGAGAACGAGCGCGTGGCGGGCGCCGAGCCCATCGCCGACCTGCGCGTGCGCGCGGCGGCGCTGCACGGCATCGAGGTGCCCGAAGCGCTCGTGCCCGACATGATCGACGAGTTCCCCGTGCTGTTCGCGGCCGCGTCGCTCGCCGAAGGCCGCACGGTCGTGCGCGGCGCAGCCGAGCTGCGCGTGAAGGAATCCGACCGCATCGCCGCGATGGCGAACGCGCTGCGTGCGCTCGGCGCGACCATCGAAGAGACACCCGACGGTGCCGTCATCGACGGCGGAACGCTGCGGGGCGGGGCGCTCGACAGCCGCGGCGACCACCGCATCGCGATGGCGTCGGCCGTCGCCGCGCAGTGCGCGAAGGGCGAAGTGAAGATCGCCGACTGCGCGAACGTCGCGACGTCGTTCCCGGGATTCGTGGCATTGGCCAGTTCGGCGGGGATGGCGGTCCGGGGGCTCTGAAGCGCCGCGCTCGAATCGCGGCAGGGCCGAGAGCTCATGATGCGATCGAAGGAACTGTGGGAGGGGCGAAAGCCCCGACCGCCACGGCGATCCCGGTCGGGGCTCTCGCCCCTCCCACAATGCCCATGGTCTGATGCGGCGATCTCGTTCCGAGCTCTCGCCACTCCCACGAGCCCATGATGCGTTCGGAGGAACTGTGGGAGGGGCGAAAGCCCCGACCTTCACAGCGATCCCGGTCGGGGCTCTCGCCCCTCCCACAATGCCGATGGTCCAATCCGGCAATTCCGATGGGAGATCCCGCCACTCCCACGAGCTCACGATGCGCTCGGAGGAACTGTTTGAGGGGCGAAAGCCCCGAACCGCCACAGCGATCCCGGTCGGGGCTCTCGCCCCTCCCACAAAGCCCATGGACCGCCACAGCGATCCCGGTCGGGGTGTTCGCCGCTCCCGCAATGCCGATGGTCCGAACCGCAATTCCGATGGGAGCTCTCGCCCCCCGCCACGATGCCGATGATCCATCGCGGTGACGAACGAGGACTCGCTCCGCTAACCTTGCCCAAACCACCGCCACGTCTCCGATGCCGAACCGCAAGAACGTCCCCGTGCTCACCATCGATGGGCCCAGCGGCTCGGGCAAGGGCACCATCAGCCGGCGGGTGGCGGAACGCCTGCAGTGGCATTTCCTCGATTCCGGGGCGCTGTACCGGGCCGCGGGCCTCGCGGCCAGCTGGGCGGACGCCGATTTTTCCGATGCCGAGGCGCTGTCGCGCATCGCGAAGGCCGTGAAGGTGAAGATCGTCGAGCACCAGGGCGACGAGCCGCACGTCTACGTGAACGGCATCGAGGCCACGGCCGAGCTGCGGACCGAGACCTGTGGGGCCACGGCGTCGGCCATTGCGGCCATTCCGGCCGTCCGGGACGCGCTGATCGAGAAGCAGAGGTCGTTCCGGGCCGCGCCCGGGCTGGTCGCGGACGGCCGCGACATGGGCACGGTCATCTTCCCGGACGCCCCGTGGAAGGTGTTCCTGACGGCCAGCGCCGAGGAACGGGCGCAGCGTCGCTATAAGCAGTTGAAGCAAAAGGGGTTGAACGTTACACTTGCCGCCCTTTTGCGTGAGATCGTCGCGCGCGATACCCGTGATGCCTCGCGTCCGGTCGCGCCGCTCAAGCCCGCGGACGACGCGGTCGTGATCGACACGACGGGTACGCCGATCGACGAAGTCGTGGCGCGCGTCCTGGCACTGGTGCCCGAGCACCTGAAGCCCTGATCGCGCGGTTTCGCGCGGTCCGTTCCGCAAAGGGAGAGTACGAATTTGCGTGCGAAAGCGCGCGAAGTCGTTGATTTGTTTTCACCGCTTCGTCCGCCGGACGAGGCGTTCGGTCCCTGCGCGAGCAGGGTTGTCGCTGGAAAGAGGTGCGCGAGCACCCCCAACCGGTGGATCGGCTGCAACACCACTAGCCAAGCCGCAGCCCGATCCGTGTCCTTCAACTGGAAATCACAATGACTGAAAGTTTCGCGGAACTGTTCGAGCGCAGCCAGACGCTGTCCAAGCTCAAGCCCGGCTCCATCGTGATCGGCACCGTCGTCGAAATCCGATCCGATGCCGTCGTCATCAACGCCGGCCTGAAGTCCGAAGGCATCGTGCCGATCGAGCAGTTCAGGAACGAGCGCGGTGAGCTCGAAGTGGCTGTCGGCGACGAAGTGAAGGTCGCCCTGGACGCCCTCGAAGACGGCTTCGGCGAAACGCGCCTCTCGCGCGAGAAGGCCAAGCGCGCGCTCGTGTGGGACGAGCTGGAAGAGGCCCATGAGAACAATGCCACCGTGACCGGCCGCATCTCGGGCAAGGTCAAGGGCGGCTTCACCGTCGACATCAAGGACGTCCGCGCATTCCTGCCGGGCTCGCTGGTCGACGTGCGCCCCGTGCGCGATCCGGTCTACCTCGAGGGCAAGGAACTCGAGTTCAAGATCATCAAGCTCGATCGCAAGCGCAACAACGTGGTGGTTTCGCGTCGTGCGGTGGTCGAGAGCGAGTTCTCCGCGGAGCGCGAGCAGCTGCTCGAGCGCCTGCAGGAAGGCGCCATCATCAAGGGCGTGGTCAAGAACCTCACCGATTACGGTGCGTTCGTGGACCTCGGCGGCATCGATGGCCTGCTGCACATCACGGACATGGCGTGGAAGCGCGTGCGCCATCCGTCGGAAGTGGTCAACGTGGGCGACGAGCTCGAAGTGCGCGTGCTGCGCTTCGACCGCGAGCGCAACCGCGTGTCGCTCGGCCTCAAGCAGCTCGGTGAAGACCCGTGGGTCAACATCTCGCGCCGCTACCCGACGGGCACGCGCCTGTTCGGCAAGGTCTCGAACGTCACCGACTACGGCTGCTTCGTCGAGATCGAGCCGGGCATCGAAGGCCTCGTGCACGTGTCCGAGATGGACTGGACCAACAAGAACGTCAACCCGTCCAAGCTGGTGCAGGTCGGTGACGAAGTCGAAGTCATGGTCCTCGACGTGGATGAAGAGCGTCGCCGCATCTCGCTCGGCGTGAAGCAGACGCAGTCGAACCCGTGGGAAGCGTTCGCCGCGATCCACAAGAAGAACGACAAGGTTTCGGGCCAGATCAAGTCGATCACCGACTTCGGCATCTTCA
>CALKUS010000285.1 GCA_937996755.1 uncultured Pseudomonadota bacterium
TGAGGACAGGGATGTCCGATGGTGCGACCCGACGAAGCGAACAGGCGCCAGGGATCATTCCGCGCGCTGAGCAGTCGCCCTCAGGCGACTGCTGCGCGGAATGGCTGAGGACAGGGATGTCCGATGGTGCGACCCGACGAAGCGAACAGGCGCCAGGGATGGCGCCGGCTATGCATCACCAACTACCCGTGTTCTGCATCGACGCCCAAGGTTCGGCCGGCTGCAGCGCGCCACCCTTCTGCAGCAGTTCGATCGAGATGCCGTCTGGCGAACGGACAAACGCCATGCGGCCATCGCGTGGCGGACGGTTGATCGTGACGCCACCATCCTGCAATCGCTTGCACGCGGCGTAGATGTCGTCGACTTCGTACGCGAGGTGGCCGAAGTTGCGGCCGCCCTTGTACTCCTCGTCGTCCCAGTTGTACGTGAGCTCGACTTCCGCCACGTCCTCCTGCCCCGGCGCCGCGAGGAACACGAGCGTGTAGTGCCCCTGCGGCACTTCCCTGCGCCGCACCTCGCGCAAGCCGAGCAGCTCGGTGAAAAAGCGCAGCGACGCATCGAGGTCGCGCACGCGAATCATCGTGTGGAGATAACGCATGGTCACGCCGCCTGCGGCACGGAAGCGGGATTGCGCCAGCGCTCCATGAGCTCGCGCCATTTCGGCTCGACCTTCGCGAGATGCGCATCCTTGACGTGCCCGTAGCCGCGGATGTGCTCGGGCAGCGAGGCGATCTCGACCGCGAGCGCGTGGTTCGTCGCGTCGAGCTTGCCGATGATCTCCTCGATCGCCCGGCGGTAATCGACGATCAGCTGCCGCTCGCGCTTGCGCTCGGCCGTGTAGCCGAAGACGTCCATCCAGGTGCCGCGCAGGTTCTTGAGCGTCGCGACCATCGCGAACACGCCGCGCATCCAGGGGCCGAAGCGCATCTTGCGCGGCTCGCCGTCGGGGCCCTTGCGCGCGAGCAGCGGCGGCGCGAGGTGGAAGTGCACGGCGTAGTCGCCGTCGAACGTGTCCTTCACCTGCTGCCAGAAGCGCTTGTTGCCGTACAGGCGCGCGACCTCGTACTCGTCCTTGTACGCGAGCAGCTTGAAGTAGTAGCGAGTCACGGCTTCGGTCAGCGCCGTGCGGCCCGGCGCCTTCGCGCCTTCCGCCGCGCGCACCTTGTCGACCAGGTCGCTGAGCTGTCTCGCGTAGCGCGCGTCCTGGTAATCGGTGAGGAACGCGACGCGGCGCGCGAGCGAATCGGCCGGCGCCAGCGACAGCGCGCGGTCGTCGAGCGGCTCGGCATTCAGCGTCGCGACCGGGTTCGCCGCCGCCGTCTTCAGTCCGGCGGCCTCGCGCACTCGCGCCGGATCCACGGCGGCGAGGCGGCCCCAGTTGAACGCCGTCTGGTTCATCGCGACGGCGGCGCCGTTGAGCTCGATCGCGCGCATCAGTGCCGCGAGCGACACCGGCACGAGGCCTTTCTGCCAGGCGAGCCCGAGCATGAACAGGTTCGTCGCGATCGAGTCGCCGAGCAGGGCGGTCGCGACGTCCGTCGCCTCGAAGCAGTCCGGGTCGCTGCCGCCGAGCGCGACGCGCACGGCCTGCACGATGTCGGCCGCCGGGAACTTCAGATCGGGGTTGCGCGTGAACGTGCCAGGCATCGCCTCGTACGTGTTCAGCACGACGTGCGTGCGGTCCTCGCGGATCTTGGAGAGCGCCCAGTAGTCGTTCACGACGACCATGTCGCAACCGAGCACGAGGTCCGCCTCGCCGGCCGCGATGCGCACGGCGTGGATGTCCTTCGGGTCGCGCGCGATGCGCACGTGCGTCGTGACGGCGCCGCCCTTCTGCGCGAGGCCGGTCTGGTCGAGCACGCTCGCGCCCTTGCCCTCCAGGTGCGCGGCCATGCCGACGAGCGCGCCGATCGTGACGACGCCGGTGCCGCCGATGCCCGTGACGAGGATGTTCCAGGGCTGCCCGAGCGCCGGTTCCTGCGGCAGCGGCAGCGTCGAGAAATCGATCTCGCCGCCCTTCGGCTTCGGCTTGCGCAACGATCCGCCCTCGATCGTGACGAAGCTCGGGCAGAAGCCCTTCACGCAGCTGAAGTCCTTGTTGCAGCTCGACTGGTCGATCTCGCGCTTGCGGCCGTACTCGGTCTCGAGCGGCATCACGGAGACGCAGTTCGACTTCACGGAGCAGTCGCCGCATCCTTCGCAGACGAGCGAGTTGATGAATGCGCGCTTCGGCGGATCGACCATGAGCTTGCGCTTGCGGCGGCGGCGCTTCTCGGCCGCGCAGGTCTGGTCGTAGATCAGCACCGTGCAGCCCGGCGTGTCGCGCAGGCGTTTCTGGATCGCGTCGAGCTCGTCGCGGTGCATGAACTCGGTGCCTTCCGGAAAGAGTTCGTGCTTCGACCACTTGTCCGGGTCGTCGCTCAGCACGACGATCGTCTTCACGCCTTCCGAGCGCACCTGGTGCGCGATGTCGGGCACGGTCAGCGTGCCGTCGACCGGCTGGCCGCCGGTCATCGCGACCGCATCGTTGTAGAGGATCTTGTAGGTGATGTTGACCTGCGCGGCGATCGCGGCGCGGATCGCGAGCAGCCCCGAGTGGAAGTAGGTGCCGTCGCCGAGGTTCTGGAACACGTGCGGCGTGTCGGTGAACGGCGCCTGCCCGATCCAGGTCACGCCCTCCCCGCCCATCTGCGTGAAGGTGTCGGTCGCACGGTCCATCCACGTGACCATGTAGTGACAGCCGATGCCGGCCATCGCCCGGCTGCCTTCGGGCACGCGCGTCGAGGTGTTGTGCGGGCAGCCCGAGCAGAAGTGCGGCACGCGATCGAGCGTCGGCCGCGGTTTCGCGAGCGCGGCCTCCTTCGCTTCCAGGAAGGCCAGCCGCTGCTCGATGCGCTTCGAGGTGTAGAAGCGCCCGATGCGCCGCGCGATCACGCGCGCGATCTGCGCCGGCGTCAGCTCGCCGGTCGAGGGCAGGATCCATTCGCGCTGCTCGTCGAACTTGCCGATCACGCGCGGGCGCACGTCCTCGCGCCAGTTGTAGAGCTGCTCCTTGAACTGGTTCTCGATGACCGCGCGCTTTTCCTCGACGACCAGGATCTCCTCCAGCCCCTGCGCAAACGCGCGCACGCCGTCACGCTCCAGCGGCCAGCTCATGCCGACCTTGTAGACGCGCAGGCCGATGCGCCCGGCCTCGGCCGCGTCGATGCCGAGATCATCGAGCGCCTGCATCACGTCGAGATAGCTCTTGCCGGTCGTGACGATGCCGAAGCGCGGCGCGTCGCTGTCGAGCACGATGCGATCGAGCCGGTTGGCGCGCACGAAGGCGAGCGCCGCGTACAGCCGGTACTTCTGGTGGATGAACTCCTGCTCCAGCGGCCGGGTCGGCCAGCGCCCGTGCACGCCCTCGGGCGGGAATTCAAAGCCCTCCGGCAGCACGATGTGCATGCGCTCCGGATCGACGGTGACGCTCGCCGACGAGTCGACCGTCTCGGCGATGGTCTTCATCGCGACCCACGCGCCGCAGTAGCGCGACAGCTCCCAGCCGAAGATGCCGAGGTCGAGGATCTCCTGCACGCCGGCCGGGTTCAGCACCGGGATCATCGCGTCCATGAACGCGTATTCGCTCTGGTGCGGCAGCGTCGAGGACTTCGAGGCGTGGTCGTCGCCGGCGATCACCAGCACGCCGCCGTTCGGCGCGGTGCCGAACAGGTTGCCGTGCTTCAGCACGTCGCCGGAACGGTCCACGCCCGGACCCTTGCCGTACCACAGCGCGAACACGCCGTCGTGCTTCGCGCCCGGGAACAGCCCGACCTGCTGCGTGCCCCAGACCGCGGTCGCGGCCAGATCCTCGTTCAGCCCGGGCTTGAACACGATGCCGTCGCGTTCCAGAAACCGCTTCGCGCCCCAGAGCGCCTGGTCGAGGCCGCCGAGCGGCGAGCCGCGGTAGCCGGAGACGAAGCCGGCGGTGTTCAGGCCGTGCAGGCGGTCGCGGGCGCGCTGCATCAGCAGCAGGCGCACCAGGGCCTGGGTGCCGTTCAGATACACGCGCCCCGATTCGAGCGCGTACTTGTCGTCAAGACTGACGTGGGCGAGGGCCATGCGGGGATCTCCCATCTCGGCTTCAAGCGGTGCCGGCTGCGCATCCTGCGGGCGACGGTGGGTCGCGCGGGACGCGGACGGGGCAGCCGGTGCGTACAGGCGGTCAGACCCTTGTGGGGCGAGCCTGTTGCCGAGGGTAGGAAGGCCGGATCAGCCGGTCAATGGTCAGACCGGTCGCGCTTCAGCCGGCCAGCGCGCGCTCATAGACGCCCGCGTAGCGCGCGACCATCGCCTCCAGGCTGAACTGCGCCTCGATGCGCGCCCGGCCGGCGGCCCCGTGGGCGGCGCGCAGCGCCGGCGAGGCCGCATAGGCGGCCAGCGCGTCCCCCATCGCCGCCGGGTCGCGCGCCGGCACCAGCCGGCCGGTCTCCCCGTCGACGAGCAGTTCGGCGTTGGCCCCGACCGCGGTCGCGACCACCGGCCGCGCGCAGGCCATGGCTTCGAGGATGGTGTTGGAGACGCCCTCGGCCTGCGAGGGCAGCACGAACACGTCGAAGGCCGCGAGCAGCGCCGGCACGTCGTCGCGGCTGCCGGGCAGCCAGGCGAGCTCACGCGCACCGGCGGCCGCGAGGATGGCCTCGACCTCGCTGCGCAGCTCGCCGTCGCCGACCAGCACCAGCCGCAGCCGCGCCCGCCATGCCGGCTGCGCGGCGAGCAGGGCGACGAAGGCGCGCGCGAGCGTCGGCTGGTCCTTGACGTTCTGCATGCGCCCAACCGTGCCGATGACGACGGCATCGTCGGCTGCGAAGCCGGCCGGCAGCACGGCGCGGCGATCCTGCGGTTCAGGACCGAAGCGCGTCAGGTCGACGCCGTTGTAGATGCGGGCGATGCGCTCAAGATAACTTACAGGAAGCGTTTGAATGATGGACACCTTGTGCCGCACCACGAGGCGATCCTGGTTCGCAATCGTGACACCCGCATTGAGCCCCGCCTTC
>CALKUS010000286.1 GCA_937996755.1 uncultured Pseudomonadota bacterium
TGGCCTGCTCGAACATGTCGCGCACGCGCGCCGCGCCGACGCCGACGAACATCTCGACGAAGTCGGAGCCCGAGATGGTGAAGAACGGCACCTTCGCCTCGCCGGCGATCGCCTTCGCGAGCAGCGTCTTGCCGGTGCCGGGCGAGCCGACCATGAGCACGCCGCGCGGGATGCGGCCGCCGAGCTTCTGGAACTTGCCCGGGTCGCGCAGGAACTCGACGAGCTCCTGCACTTCGTCCTTCGCCTCGTCGACGCCGGCGACGTCCGCGAACGTGATCTTGACCTGGTCCTCGCCCTGCAACCGCGCGCGCGAGCGCCCGAAGCTCATCGCGCCCCTGCCGCCCGAGCCGGACTGCATCTGGCGCATGAAGTAGACGAACACCGCGATGAAGATGAGGAACGGGAGCGACGACACCAGCACCTCGAGCAGCATCGAGCTCTGCTTCGGCGGCACCTGCTGGATCGTCACGTTCTCCTTGTCGAGGATCGCGACGAGGTCCGGGTCGTACGGGGCGACCGTGCGGAAGCCGGAGCCGTCCTTCTTCTCGCCGGCGATCGTCGTGTGGTCTTCGGAGATCGAGACCTTCGCGACCTGGTGGTCGCGGACCATCTCGAGGAACGTCGAGTAATCCATCTCCTGCGGCGAAGCGCCGCGCGGCGCCAGGCTCTGGAAGACGGTCATCAGCACCAGGCCGATCACCAGCCACACGAGGATGTTCTTTGCCATGTCGCTCATTTGCGCCCGATCACCTTGTGCCTGCGCGCGGGGAAAGGCCCCGCGCCGCGTTCATTTCGCCGCGCCCTTGAAGCCGGTCGCGAGTGCGTAGACCTCGGCGCTGCGCGCCCGCGAGGCCTTCGGTTTCCGCATCGTGACCTTGCCGTACCGGGTGCGCAAGTCCTTGAGGTAACTGTCGAACCCGGCACCCTGGAACAGCTTGATCAGCAGCGCTCCGCCCTTCGCCAGGTGCGCTTCCGCGAAGTCGCGCGCCAGCTCGGCGAGCTCCATCGCGCGCGCCTGGTCCACCGAGGCCACGCCCGTCATATTGGGGGCCATGTCGGACAGGACAAGATCGACCGGCTGGCCGCCGAGCTCCGCCTCCAGCCGCTTGAGTACCGTATCCTCGCGAAAGTCCCCGTGAATGAATGCGACGCCGGCGATCGGCGGCATCTCGAGGATGTCGAGCGCCACCACGCGCCCGCGGCCGTCGAGCTGGCGTTGCGCCACCTGCGACCAGCCGCCCGGCGCGGCGCCCAGGTCCACGACCACCATGCCCGGCCTGATCAGGCGATCCCGCTCCAGCAGCTCCTCGAGCTTGTACGCGGCGCGCGAGCGCATGCCTTCCGCCTGCGCCTTCTTCACGAAGGGATCGGCGAAATGCTCCTTCAGCCAGCGATGGCTGCTCTTGCTGCGCGTTGCCAACGTAAATCCCTGATCCGTAAAGCCGTGTGGCGATGCAGCATGATAACCTGAGCGGCCCCCGCTCGCCGCGCGAATCGCTGACATGGCACTCACCAACCCGCAACTGCGCTATCTGCGCGGACTCGCCCACGACCTGAACCCGGTGATCATGGTCGGCAACAAGGGCGTCACGGACGCGCTCGTCGCGGAGCTCGAAGTGGCGCTCGACCACCACGAGCTGGTGAAGGTCCGGATCAGCGCGGGCGACCGCGACGCACGCGACGCGGTGGGCGCAGAGCTCATCGCCCGCACGAAGTCGGAAAAGGTGCAGCGCGTGGGCAACGTGCTCTCGCTCTACCGCCGCAACGCCGACAAGCCGAAGCTCGAGCTCCCGCGCTAGGGTCCGTGTCTTTCATGGTTCGCGTCGAATCGATTTCGCGCATGGATGGCGTTCTCCCGGTCGCAGCGAATTCCCGCGATCGATTTCGCGGCATCGTTCCGCCGCTGTCGCCGCCCTCGGCGATCTCCACGTAAAGCCCCGGACCCATGCAACTCACGCAGCAACCGTTCGGCGCGGCGCTGTTCATCCGGCGTGTCGGCGAGCGCGGCATCACGGTCGTCGACCGCGAGCTCGCGCGCAGCTTCGCGCTGTCGCCCGAGCGCGTGATCGAGGACTGGTCGCCCACCACGCCCGCCGCGATCGACGCCGCCGCAACGACCGCCCTGCTCGCGCTCGAACCGCAGGTCGTGCTGCTCGGCACCGGAGCGAAGCTGGTGCGCCCGCCGGTCGCCGGGCTCGCGCCGTTCCTGACGCGCGGCATCGGTTGCGAAGTGATGGACAACGCCGCGGCCGCGCGCACGTTCAACCTGCTCGCGGGCGAAGGTCGCCGCGTCGTCGCCGCGTTCGTACTGCCCGCGACGTAGCGTATTCCGCCCGCAGGCGGAGCTCCCCGTTAACCCCCGATCGCGCGCCTCGCCGTTCAACCGTTCGAGCGCGACGCCGGTCGGATTCGTATGCCGAAAGTCATGGACCGGCGTAGCGTGGATGCTGCGGGCGGCGCTCGCGCCGTTCGTCATTCCAGACCACGACGAGGGGACGACCATGGTGCAGGTACACGCCGCGAAACCCGCCTTCGAGCGCCCGGATCCCGTGCGCATCGCCGCGATGAGCGGCGCGCTCTCGCTGAACCTCGCAGGATTGTTCCTGCTGCTGATCCCGATCGTGATGCCATCGGCGCCGGCACGCGTGGAGCCGCCGGCCAGGGACAGGACGTGGGTCGATTTCATACCCGTGAAACCGAAGCCCGTTCCCACCGTCCTGCCGCCGATCCCGCCGGCGCCGCGTATCGAGCACGTCACGCCTCCGCCGCCGGTGCGCACGACCACGATCGAGGCGCCGACGACGACCGAGCCAGTCGACGCGAGCAACGTCGTCGCGCCGCCGCCGATCGACACGCCCAATGTTTCGTCGGTGCCCTCCGGCCCGATCGAAGTCGGCGCGCTCGGCACGCGGTTCGCGAGTGCACCGAAGTACCCGATCCCCGAGCTCAAGCGCGGGATCGAGGGCACCGTCATGTTGCGCATCCTCGTCGGCACGGACGGAACCCCGCTCCAGGTCGACATCGAGCGCAGCAGCGGTTCCCGCGGGCTCGACCGGGCCGCGCGCGAGCACGTGCTCAAGAAGTGGCGCTTCCAGCCGGCGATGCAGGACGGCGTTCCCGTGCAGGCCTGGGGTCGCGTGCCGATCGTGTTCACGCTGGGCCGAGCGTAAGACTTCAGCGCCGGCGGGGTTTGCTCCCGCCGGCGCTGTCGCGCAATCGCGCGAGTGCCTCGAGCTGGATCTGGCGCACGCGCTCGCGCGTGACGCCGAGGTGCGCGGCGATCTCGGCGAGCGACTGCACGGAGTGCTCGCCCAGGCCGTAGCGGCGCGCGATCACGTCGCGCTGCCGCGGCGGCAGCTTCGCCAGCCACGTCTCGAGCTTGTTCGCGGCCGCCGCATCGGCGAGCAGCGACAGCGGGTCCGCTTCCGCTTCGCCGGCCATCGCTTCCGCGAGCTGGCGGTCGTCCTCGGGCGACATCGGCGCATCGAGCGAGCTCACGCGCTCGTTGAGCGAGAACAGCTGCGCGACTTCCGACGTGTCCTTGCCGACGATGCGCGCGAGCTCGTCCAGCGTCGGCGGGTGGCCCTGCTTGCGCGCGACCTCGCGGTTCGCACGCAGCACGGCGGCGAGGTCGCGCACCACGTGCACCGGCAGCCGCACCGTGCGCCCCTGGTTGATGAGCGCGCGCTCGATCGCCTGCCGGATCCACCACATGGCGTAGGTCGAGAACCGGAAGCCCCGTTCCGGATCGAATTTCTCGACCGCGCGGATCAGCCCGAGGTTGCCTTCCGCGATGAGGTCGAGCAGCGGCATGCCGCGGCGCGCGTAGTTGCGCGCGGCGTTCACGACGAGCCGCAGGTTCGCCTCGATCAGGTGCGCGCGCGCGTTCGCGTCGCCGTCGCGCGACAGGCGCCCGAGGCGCACTTCCTCGTCGGCATCGAGCAGCGGGATGAGGCCGATCTCGTTGAGGTAGGCGGTCGTCGAGTTGCGGAATTCCTCGACGTGCGGCTCGCCCGGCGCGAACAGCTCGAGCAGGTCGGCAGGATCCAGCGCGTTGTCGGGATCGTGCTGCATGGCACGCCTCCGCGGCTCAGCGCCGTGGCAGGTAACGCGACGGATCCACGGGCTTGCCGCCGCGCCGGATCTCGAAGTGCAGCGCGTCGACGGCGGCCGGGCTGCGGCCCATTTCCGCGATCGCCTGGCCCGCGCGCACGCGTTGGCCTTCGGCGACGAGCCGCTTGCGGTTGTAGCCGTACGCGCTCAGGAACTCGGCATCGTGCTTGATGATGATCAGCTCGCCGTAGCCGATCAAGCCGTTGCCGCTGTACACCACTTCGCCGTCGGCCGCGGCGAGCACGGACTGTCCCGCGTTGCCCGCGATGTCGAGCCCCTGGCGCGCCGGATCGGCCGCGTCGTAACCCGCGACGACGCGACCGGACGCGGGCCAGCGCCAGCCGATGCCCGCGACGCGCTGCGTCGGCCCGGGCTCGATCGCCGCGGCGATCGGCGCCGGCGTGGGCGTCGGCTTTACTACCGGCATCGGCGTCGGCGTCGGCGTCGGTGCGGGCACGACTTCGCGCGTCGTGCTCTGCGTCACGCGCGTGGTCGGCTCGCCGCGCACCGGCGTCGTCGTCGTGGTGGTCGTGACCGTCGTCGTAGTCGTGCGCTCGACCGTCCGCGGCAGCGGGCTCGGCCGTGGCGTCGGTGTCGCAACGGGTGCCGGCGCAGGGCGCGGTGTCGCGACGGGCGGCGGCAGCGGCTCCGGCGCGAGCGGCACGACGGCCGCTTCCTCGCGCACGGGCGCGACGGCGATCGTCTGGTCGTGGCCGAGCGGCGGTGCCGTGGGCGTGTGCGAAACGACGCCGTTCGGATGCAGCACGAGGCGCTGGCCGGGACGCAGCAGGTACGGCGGCGACAGCCCGTTCCACGCCGCGATCTGGCGGTAATCGAGGTTCCGGCGGAACGCGATTCCGTAGAGCGTGTCGCCGCCCTGCACGACGTATTCCGGCGCGACGCGCTCTTCCTGCGCGAGCGGCAGCGTCGAACGCTCGACCACGGGCGCCACGCCGTCGCTCGCGCAACCGGCGAACAGCAGGGACGTCAGGATGATGAGGGCGAGCTTGCGCACGATTCGATCAATGCCAGAACTTGAGTGCCACGACCAGTGCGACGAGCAGCGCGAGCGCCACCCAGCCGATCGGCTCGATCCACTTGTGGATCCACGCCTCCGCGCGCTCGCCACCCCAGCGCAGCAGCGCCGCGACCAGGAACACGCGCTTGCCGCGGCCGATGACCGCGCCCGCGAAGAACGGCAGCAGCGGCATGCCCACGGCGCCGGACGCGAGCGTCAGTATCTTGAACGGAATCGGGGTGAAACCGCCGATCAGCAACAACCAGAAACCATGTGCGGCGGCGACTTCCCTCACCTCCAGGAACTTGTCCCACCAGCCGAGCTTCTCGAGCAGCGGCTGCGCCGTCTCGATCGCGTAGTAGCCGATCGCATAGCCGACGCACGCGCCGAGCAGCGAGCCGACGAGGCTGATGGTCGCGAACCAGAACGCGCGGCGCGGCTGCGCCAGCGACATCGGCGCGAGCATCACCTCGGGCGGGATCGGGAAGAAGATCGCCTCGAAGAAACTCAGGCCGCCGAGGAAAGCCGGCGCCTTCGGATGCTTCGACCAGCGCAGTGCGCGCTCGTACCACGGGGCAAAAAGCTTCATGCCAGCCCGCCCAGCAACGGCACGAAAGCGACGGCACCGAGCGTCTCGCGCTGCACGCCGTCCGCCGTGCGGCGCAGGCGCACGAGCGTCTGGCTGCCGGCTGGCCCGACCGGCGCGACGAGCACGCCGCCCGGCGCGAGCTGGTCGACGAGCGCGGCAGGCACGTCTTCGCCCGCGGCCGTCACGACGATCGCGTCGAACGGCGCTTCCTCCGGCCAGCCGAGGCGGCCGTCGTCGTGGCGCGAGCGCACGTTGTTCAGTCCCAGCTTGCGGAAGCGCGAGCGCGCCTGTGTGAGCAGCTTCAGGATCCGCTCGACCGTGAACACCTGCTCGACGAGCGGTGCGAGCACGGCCGCCTGGTAGCCCGAGCCGGTGCCGATCTCGAGCACGCGCTTCGGCGCGACTTCGAGGATCGCCTGCGTCATCAGCGCGACGATGTACGGCTGCGAGATGGTCTGGCCGAGCCCGATCGGCAGCGCGGAGTCCTCGTACGCGCGCGATTCGAGCGCTTCCTCGACGAACAGGTGGCGCGGCAGGTTGCGCACGACTTCGAGCACGCGGGCGTTCGTGATGCCTTCGGCGCGCAGGCGCTCGACCAGTCGGTCGCGCGTGCGTTGCGAAGTCATGCCGAGGCCCTGGCTGGCGCGCGGCTTGCCGCCGAACACGGTCATGCGCGCGTCGGCCCGCCGAGCGTCGCCGTGAGCGGGCCGATCCAGCTCGCCACTTTCTCGAGCGCCTGGTAGCGCGTGAGGTCGACGTGGATCGGCGTGATCGAGATGTGCCCCGTGCGCACGGCGTGGAAGTCCGTGCCCGGGCCGGCGTCCTGCTCCGCGCCGGGCGGGCCGATCCAGAAGATCGGGCGGCCGCGCGGATCGCGCTGCGCGATGCACGGCTCGGAACGGTGGCGATGGCCGAGGCGCGTGACCTCGAAGCCCGCGATCTCGTCCCACGGCCGGTCGGGGACGTTCACGTTCAGGATGGTGTCGGCCGGCAACGGCTCGACCAGCAGGCGCTGCATGATCACGAGCGCCGCCTGCGCCGCGGTCTCGAAATACTCGCCGCGGTGGTCGCGGCTGGCGAGCGACACGGCGATCGCGGGCAGGCCGAGGAAGCGGCCCTCCATCGCGGCGGCGACGGTGCCGGAATAGATCACGTCGTCGCCGAGGTTCGCCGAATTGTTGATGCCCGACACGACGATGTCCTGCTCGTCCTCGAGCAGGCCGGCCAGCGCCAGGTGCACGCAGTCGGTCGGGGTGCCGGCGACGCGGTAATAGCCGTTGTCCATCCGCGCGATGCGGATCGGCTGGTCGAGCGTGAGCGAGTTGCTGGCCCCGCTGCGGTCGCGGTCGGGCGCGACCACGGTGACTTTGCCGACCTCGGCCAGGCGCTGCGCCAGGATGCGGATGCCGGGCGCGTCGACGCCGTCGTCGTTGGAAATCAGGACTTTCATTGCGGGGAAAAAGCGGGAATGGCCGCGGATTGTACCGGACAGGCCCGCCGGGCGACTCCCGCTCGCGACGCTTTGGCCCCACCATAAGCAACATGGCCAGGAAGCCGCCGCGCACCACCACCGACGAGGAGTCAGCGCTGTTCCGCGACGCGCTCGGCGCCGGCATCAAGCCGCTGAAGGACCACGGGCGCACGGACGCGCGGCCGTCGCCGCCGAAGCCGCACCCGGCGCAGACGATCGCCGACCGCGCGGCGGTCGCGCGCGAGATGCTCGAGGCGCCGCTGTCCGACGTCGACCTCGAGTTCGGCGAGCCGCTGTCCTACGTGCGCGACGGCGTCGCGCCGCGCGTGCTGAAGCGCATGGGCCGCGGCGAGTTCGCGGTGCGCGACGAGCTGGACCTGCACCACATGACGGCCGACGTCGCCGCGTCCGCGCTGTCGGGCTTCCTGAACGACAGTCGCCGCGCGGGCAGGCTCTGCGTGAAGGTCATCCATGGCAAGGGCCTGCGCTCGAAGTCCGAGGGGCCCGTGCTCAAGCGCCTCGTCGATCGCCTGCTGCGGCGGCGAGGCGACGTGGTCGCGTTCCGCTCGGCGCGCGCCGTGGATGGCGGCAGTGGCGCCGTGATCGTGCTGCTGCGCAGGCAACCCTGACGGCCCCGGCGCACCCGCGTCGCTGCAGCGACGCGGGGAAGCGCGCCGAGGTCAGCGCGAGGTCGCCTTCCGCTTCTGCGGCGGGTGCACCCAGACGATCTTGTAGCCGCGGCTCAACGCGTCTTCGGTGATGATCGCCATCTTCTGGAAATCGACGTCGGCTTCGAACGCCGACTGCGGCGTCGCATTCGTGCGCGGCTGGGACGTCGCGCATCCACCCAGGGCTGCGATCGCGATCGCTCCCACGAACCACTTCAACTGTCGCATGTCCGGCCTCCTGTTCTGGTCCCGGGTCGGCACCGCGACATGCGGGCCGGCCTCGACTGCGGGGCCAGTATAGGCTCGGCTTTTTGCGCTTTCTTTCGGAAAAACAGCCGGTTCTTGACGAATCTTGCGCGTTCAGCCGGACCCGTCGGCGAACTCGCCGAGCGCCGCGAGCACGGTGGTCGCGTAGGCGCCGGCCGGCAGCTCGAAAGCGAGCTCGAGCGCCTGCTCGTGCCACGCGTGCTGCAGGGCGGCGACGCGCACGCGCAATGCACGACGCTGCTGCTGCAGGCCGGCGCCTTCGAGCCCGCGCGCCAGGTCGGCGTGTGCATCGACGACGCCACGCTCGAGCGCGGCAACGTCGCCGGTCGTGCGCAGCTCGCCGCGGCCCCAGAGCGGCCCCGTGGGGTGCACGTCGCCCGAGGCGATCCGTTCGCGGAGCGTTGCGTCCAGCGGCTCGGGCCCGAAGATCGAGCCGGTGCCGTCGAGCTGGAACACGTCGCCGTCGCGGCCGGTGC
Organism: uncultured Pseudomonadota bacterium; assembly: GCA_937996755.1. Classification (GTDB taxonomy): domain Bacteria; phylum Pseudomonadota; class Gammaproteobacteria; order Xanthomonadales; family Ahniellaceae; genus CALKUS01. The sequence continues at coordinate 8,603 of CALKUS010000286.1, forward strand.
GCCAGGAGCCGTCCGCGACGCGCGCGGCGAGCACGGCGTTGAAGATCGCGGAGCGCGCGGCGGAAAGCAGGATCGAGCGCTCCTCGCGCGGCACGCGCTGGCCGGCGAACATGGCGGCGGCGGCCGCGACGTTGCCGCCGCCACGACCGAAGCGCTGCTCGCCGAAGAAATTCGGTACGCCGTCGCGCCCGATCGCGTCGAGCAGCGCGTCCGCCGCGTCGCGGTCGCCGTCGACGTTGCGCACCACGATCGCGAACGCGTTGCCCTTCAGCGCGCCGCGCGGCAGCTTGCGCGAATGACGCTGGGCCGAGAGCACGCGCACGCCCGCGACGTCGAGCGCGTTCCAGTCGGGGTCGGCGCGTCCCGGCAGGTGCACCGTGAACGCCTGTCGCGTGACGGCGTGGCGGTCCTTCAGGCCCGCGAAGCCGACCGCGAACGGCGCCACGCCCGCGAACCGCGCCAGCTGGCGCGCCACCCATTCGGTGTTCGCGCCGCGCTTCTCGACTTCGAGGAACGCATGCTCGCCGGCGCCCGACGGCGCGAAGCCGAGCCGCTCGTCGACGCGGAAATCCTCGGGCGACGCGCGCAGCGTGCCGCGCAGGGCGCCGGCGCCGGCACGCGGGAGGTCGTCGGTCATGGCTGGAAAAGATCGCGGCTCACGCCGCTCCCACGCGCTCGAGAAGAACAACCGCCATCGCGGCGATTCCCTCGCCGCGCCCGGTGAAGCCGAGTTTTTCGCTCGTCGTCGCCTTGATGCTCACGCGGTCGACGCCGGCGCCGAGGTCCGCGGCCAGGTTCGCGCGCATCGCGTCGGCATGCGGCCCCACGCGCGGCGCTTCCGCCACCACCGTGACGTCGGCGTTGCCGAGGCGATGGCCGTGCTCGCGCATCAGCTGCGCGACGCGGCGCAGGAACGTGCGGCTGTCCGCGCCACGCCACTGCGGGTCGGACGGCGGGAAGTGCCTGCCGATGTCGCCGAGCGAAAGCGCGCCCAGGATCGCGTCGCACAGTGCGTGGATCACGACGTCGCCGTCGCTGTGCGCCACGATGCCGCGCGCATGCGCGATGCGCACGCCGCCCAGCATCACGTGGTCGCCGTCGCCGAAGGCGTGGACGTCGAAGCCCTGCCCGATGCGCATGTCAGGCCTCGTCCTCTTGCCGGCGCAGGATCATCTCGGCGATCGCGAGGTCCTCGGCGGACGTCACCTTGAGGTTGTCGTCGCTGCCGGTCACGAGCAACGCGGTCTTCCCGCGCAATTCGAGCGCCTTCGCCTCGTCCGTCGCGGCGACGCCGGACGCGATCGCCGCTTCGAGCGCATCGGCCAGCTCGCCGCGATGGAACAGCTGCGGGGTGAACGCGCGCCACAGGTTCTCGCGCGGCACGCTCGCCTCGGCCTCGTGCTCGGCATTGCCGCGCTTGATGGTGTCGCGCACGGGCGCCGCGAGCAGCGCACCGGTGTCGTGCATCATGCCGCGCTGCAGGAGATGGTCGATGTCGGCGTGGCGCACGCACGGGCGCGCGGCGTCGTGCACGAGCACCCAGTCGCTCACCGCGACTTCGCGCGGCAGCGCGCGCAGGCCGGCGAGCACCGAATGCGCGCGCTCCTCGCCGCCGTGCGTCGCGATCACCGGCTTGCCGAGGCATTCGTGCAGCCCCGGCCACCAGGAATCGTCGGGCGCGATCGCGACCACGATGCCTTCGATGTCGGGGTGCGACGCGAGGCGCTCGAGCGTGCGCACGAGCATCGGCCGGCCGCCGAGCATCTGGTACTGCTTCGGCCGGTCGCCACCGAAGCGGCGGCCGGCACCGGCTGCGGGAATCACGCACCACGGCATGCGGGCATGCTCCTAGGGTTGCTCGGCGGGCGTCGCGGTCGCGGCGGGCGTCGCGGACGCCGACGGCTCGACCACCTGGTAGAACGTTTCGCCCGGCTTGATCATGCCGAGCTCGGAGCGCGCGCGTTCCTCCACCGCCTCGCGCCCCGTCTTCAGGTCCTGCACGTCGGCCTCCAGCGCGGCGTTGCGCGCGCGCAGCGCCGCGTTGTCGCGCGCCTGGTCGTCGACGCGTTGCTCGAGGCGCCACACTTCCGGCAGGCCGCCCGAGCCCGTCCAGAGCTTGAGCTGCAGCACGACCAGCAGCACCAGCAGCGCCAGCGCGACCCAGCGCAGGACCGTGGCGCTGCGTTCGGCCACGTCAGCGCGCGAACCCCGGCAGGTTGGGGAACGCCGCGCGGCCGGCGTAGCGCGCGCGTTCGCCGAGCGCCTCCTCGATGCGCAGCAGGCGGTTGTACTTCGCCACGCGATCGGTGCGGCACAGCGAGCCGGTCTTGATCTGCGTCGCCGACGTCGCGACCGAGAGATCGGCGATCGTCGTGTCTTCCGTCTCACCGGAGCGGTGCGAGATGACCTGCGCGTAGCGGTTGCGCTCGGCGAGGTCGATCGCCGCGAGCGTCTCCGACAGCGTGCCGATCTGGTTCACCTTGATGAGGATCGAGTTCGCGACGCCGCGCTCGATGCCCTGCGCGAGGATCGCCGGGTTCGTGACGAACAGGTCGTCGCCCACCAGCTGCACCTTCTCGCCGACCTTCTGCGTCAGCAGCTTCCAGCCGTCCCAGTCGTCCTCGGCCATGCCGTCCTCGACCGTCACGATCGGGTACTGCGCGCACCAGCCCGCGAGGAACTCCACCATCTGCGCGGACGTGAGCTTGCGGCCCTCGCCGGCCATGTCGTACTGGCCGTCCTTGAAGTATTCGCTCGCCGCGCAATCGAGGCCGAGCCAGACGTCCGTACCGGCGCGATAGCCGGCTTTCCCGATCGCCTCGAGGATCACCTCGACCGCCTCGACGTTCGAGCGCAGGTCGGGCGCGAAGCCACCCTCGTCGCCGACCGCCGTCGCGAGGCCGCGGCCCTTCAGCACCGACTTCAGCGCGTGGAAGATCTCGACGCCGCAGCGCAGCGCTTCCGAAAAGCTCGGCATGCCGACCGGCAGCACCATGAACTCCTGCATGTCGACGTTGTTGTCGGCATGCGCGCCGCCGTTGATGATGTTCATCATCGGCACCGGCAGCTGCGGTGCGTGCGTGCCGATCAGGTGCGTCCAGAGCGGCACGCCCTTCTGCGCGGCCACCGCGTGCGCGTTCGCGAGCGACACGCCGAGCAGCGCGTTCGCGCCGAGCTTCGACTTGTTCGGCGTGCCGTCCAGCGCGACGAGCTGCTTGTCCAGCCCGCGCTGGTCCAGGGCATCGAAGCCGGCGAGCGCTTCGCGGATCGTGCCGTTGACGTTCGCGACGGCCTTGCGCACGCCCTTGCCGAGGTAGCGCGCCTCGTCGCCGTCGCGCAGCTCGACCGCCTCGCGCGTGCCCGTCGACGCGCCGCTCGGCACCGCGGCGCGGCCGACGTGGCCGGTGTCGAGCGTCACTTCGGCTTCCAGCGTGGGATTGCCGCGCGAATCGATGATTTCGCGCGCGTGGACGTGCTTGATCGTGGGCATGGTGGAGCTCTTTCGGTCAGGAATTCTTGAGCATCAGCCGCGCGAGCATCCCGACGAGGAACACGACGAGGATGCCGGCGACGGCGACGACGATCCGGTACAGGCGCGCGGACGAGCGCTGCAGCTCGATCGCGCGCGCCTGCGCGGCCATCGACTGCTCCTGGTTGCGCAGCGCGCGGTCGGAAGCTTCCTGCGCGAGGCGCGCCTGCGTCTCGGCGGACTCGACTGCACGCCGCGCGAGCGCGAGCTGCTCGCGCTGCTGGTCGCGCATTTCCGTGAGCAGCTGGGCGACGCGGTCGTCGCTCATGGATTGCGCTTCGCGACCCGGTCGAGCGCCTGCAGCGTTTCGAGCAGCGCGCGCATCTGGCCGAGCGGCCAGGCGTTCGGGCCGTCGGACAGCGCCTTGTCGGGGTCGGGGTGGGTTTCCATGAACACGCCCGCGACGCCGACCGCGACGGCCGCGCGCGACAGCGCCGGCACGAACTCGCGCTGGCCGCCGGACTTGTCGCCCTGCCCGCCCGGCAGCTGCACGGAATGCGTCGCGTCGAAGACGACCGGGCAGTTGGTGTCGCGCATGACCACGAGCGAGCGCATGTCGGACACGAGGTTGTTGTAGCCGAAGCTCGCGCCGCGCTCGCAGACCATGATCTCGTCGTTGCCGACGGCGCGCGCCTTGTCGACCACGTTCTTCATGTCCCACGGCGAGAGGAACTGGCCCTTCTTGATGTTCACCGGCTTGCCCGCGCGCGCGACCGCCTGGATGAAGTCGGTCTGCCGGCACAGCATCGCCGGCGTCTGCAGCACGTCGACGACCGCGGCCACTTCGTTCATCGGCGTGTATTCGTGCACGTCCGTGAGCACGGGCACGCCGAGCTGGCGCTTCACTTCCGCGAGCACGCGCAGCCCTTCTTCCATCCCGGGGCCGCGGAAGCTCTTCGCGGAGGAGCGATTCGCCTTGTCGAAGCTCGACTTGAAGATGAAGTTGATCCCGAGCTCGCCCGTGATCTCCTTCAGCTTGCCCGCGGTGTCGAGCTGCAGTTGCTCGGACTCCACGACGCAGGGACCCGCGATGAGGAAGAACGGCCGGTCGGGGCCGATGTCGAAACCGCACAATTTCATGACAGCGAAATACCTTCGGTCGTGGCGGAATCCGCGACGGCCATGAGTGACGAACGCATCAAGCCGCCGCTTCCTTCACGCCCAGCCGCTTCGCGCGGTGCGCGCGCGCCGCGCGCACGAAGCCGACGAACAGCGGATGGCCGTCGCGCGGCGTCGAGGTGAATTCCGGATGCGCCTGGCACGCGAGGAACCACGGATGGTCGGGCAGCTCGATCATCTCGACCAGCAGGTCGTCCATCGAGCGTCCCGAGATGACCATGCCGAGGTCCTCGAACTTCTGCCGGTACAGGTTGTTGAACTCGTAGCGATGGCGATGGCGCTCGACGGCGATGTCCTTGCCGTACAGCTCGCGCGCGAGCGTGCCGGCCTTGAGGCGGCATTCCTGCGCACCGAGGCGCATCGTCCCGCCCTTGTCGGAGCTTTCGTCGCGGCGCTCGAACTCGCCGGTCGCGGTGCGCCACTCGGTGATGAGCGCGATGACCGGATGCGGCGTCGTGCGGTCGTTCTCGGTGCTGTTCGCGCCCGCGAGGCCGGCCACGTTGCGCGCGAAGTCGCACACGGCGGCATGCAGGCCGTAGCAGATGCCGAAATACGGGATGCGGTTCTCGCGCGCGTGCTTCGCCGTGATGATCTTGCCCTCGAAGCCGCGTCGGCCGAAGCCGCCCGGCACGAGGATCGCGTCGACGTCGGCGAGCAGCTTCGTGCCCTGCGTCTCGATGTCCTCGGCTTCGATCCAGCGCAGGTCGACGCGCGTGCCCTGCTTCAGGCCGCCGTGGCGCAGCGCCTCGCCGAGCGACTTGTACGCGTCCTTGTGCTCGACGTACTTGCCCGCGATCGCGATGGTCACCTCGTTGAGCGGATGCTCGATCGCGTGCGCCGTGCGCTCCCACTCGGAGAGGTCGGCCGGCTTCGCCTCGAGGTGCAGGTTGCGCACGATGATGTCGTCGAGGCCCTGCTGGTGCAGCCACAACGGGATGCGGTAGATCGTGTCGAGGTCGACGGCCGAGATGACCGCCTTCTCGGGCACGTTCGTGAACAGCGCGATCTTGCGCCGCTCGGAATCGGGCAGCGGTTGCTCGCAGCGGCACAGCAGCACGTCGGGCTGGATACCGAGCGCACGCAACTCCTTCACTGAGTGTTGCGTAGGCTTCGTCTTGATCTCCCCCGCGGCCTTGATGAACGGAACGAGTGTCAGGTGGATGAATTGCGTCTTCTCCGGGCCGCGCTCGATACGCAGCTGGCGGATCGCCTCGAGGAACGGCTGCGACTCGATGTCGCCCACGGTGCCGCCGATCTCGACCAGCGCGACGTCGTAGCCCGCCGTGGCTTCGTCGACCGCGGCCTTGATCTCGTCCGTGATGTGCGGGATCACCTGCACGGTGGCGCCGAGGTAGTCGCCGCGCCGCTCCTTGCGGATCACGCTTTCGTAGATCTTGCCGGTGGTGATCGCGCTCTTGCGCGTGAGGCGCGTGCGCACGAAGCGCTCGTAGTGGCCGAGGTCGAGGTCGGTTTCCGCGCCGTCGTCGAGAACGTACACCTCGCCGTGCTGGTAGGGGCTCATCGTCCCCGGGTCGACGTTGATGTACGGGTCCAGCTTCATCAGCGTGACCTTGAGGCCACGGGCCTCCAGGATGGCGCCGAGGGAGGCGGCGGCGATGCCCTTCCCGAGGGAAGAGACCACGCCACCGGTGACGAAGATCAGGGCTGTCATGACGCGAACGACCTGCAGGAAAACACAAGTTTACCGGAAGGTGCCGGGGTCGGCTCTACGATAAGGTTGCGGCCGTATCGGTCGCCGGCGGGAAACGCGATGGAGCTCACGCGAACGCGGCAGGAAGCCAGCTCCGGCGAGGGCTGCGCACTGCACGACGGGTTCCGGTCGGTCCGCGCCGCGACGCTCTCGCTGGTGGCCGGGCTCGGCCCCGAGGACCTCGGCGCGCAGTCCATGGCGGACGCGAGCCCGGGCAAGTGGCACCTCGCGCACACCACGTGGTTCCTCGACGCCGTCGTGCTCGGCGCCGCGCCGGGCTGCCGGCCGATCCGGCCCGAGTGGCACGTGCTGTTCAACTCCTACTACGAGGCGCTGGGCCCGCGGCATCCGCGACCGCAGCGCGGCCTGCTCACGCGCCCGACGCTCGAGCAGGTGCTCGCGTACCGTCGCGAAGTGGACGACGCGGTCGCGACCGCGCTCGCGGCGGATCGCCTGCCGCCCGCGGCGCTCGCCTTGCTGGAGCTCGGTATCGAACACGAGCAGCAGCACCAGGAGCTGCTCGTCACCGACCTGAAGCACCTGTTCGCGCAGAACCCGCTGCGCCCGGCGTTGCGGCCGCGCGAACCGCGCGCGAACGCGGCCACGCCGGCGTGCCGCTGGCTGGAATTCCCGGACGAGGGCGCCGTCGAAATCGGTGCCCCCGCGAGCGGGTTCGCATTCGACAACGAGCGTCCGCGCCACCGCCATTGGCTGCGGCCGTTCGCGATCGCGTCGCGCCCGGTGACGAACGCGGACTTCGCGGAGTTCGTCGCCGACGGAGGCTACCTCGATCCGCGCTGGTGGCTGTCCGACGGCTGGGCCACGGTGCAGTCGGAACGTTGGGAAGCGCCGCTCTACTGGCAGCGCGACGGCGACGGCTGGCTCGCGTTCACCGCGCAGGGCCTGCTGCCGCTCGCGCCCGCCGAGCCGGCCTGCCATCTGAGCCACTACGAAGCCGACGCGTACGCGCGCTGGGCCGGCGCGCGCCTGCCCACCGAGTTCGAGTGGGAGCACGCGCTCGGCACGAAGCCCTGGACCGGCGGTTTTGCGGACGCCGGTCTCCTGCATCCGGGCGAGCTCGCGGCGGAGTCGGTCGGCGGCGACGTGTGGGAATGGACGTCGTCGGCCTACCTGCCCTATCCGGGCTTCGTCCCGCTCGCGGGCGCGGCCGGCGAATACAACGGCAAGTTCATGTCCGGCCAGCTGGTGCTGCGCGGCGCTTCGTGCGCCACGCCGCGCCGCCATGCGCGCGCGAGCTATCGCAACTTCTTTCCGCCGGCCGCGCGCTGGCAGTTCAGCGGGCTGCGCCTCGCACGGGACCTCGAACCACGATGAATGCCGTCGTCGCTCCGCGATTCATCGACCTCGCGCCGGACCTCGCCGGCGTGCGCGACGTCGTGCACGACGGCCTCTCGCGTTCGCCGAAGGAGCTGCCGGCGTGGCTGTTCTACGACGCCGCCGGCTCGCGCCTGTTCGAACGCATCTGCGAACAGCCCGAGTACTACCCCACGCGCACCGAGCTCGCGATCTTCCGCGAGCACGGCCGCGAGATCGCGGAGACGCTCGGCGACGGTTGCTGCCTCATCGAGCTCGGCTCCGGCTCGAACCGCAAGGCGCGCACGCTGCTCGAGGTGATGCGCAAGCCGGAAGGCTACGTCGCGATCGACGTGTCGGGCGAGCAGCTGCGCACGGCGGTGCGCGAGCTCGCCGCGGAGTTCCCGGCCATCCCGATGACCGGCATCGTCGGCGACTACGGCGCCGGCACGCTGCCGCTGGACGCGCAGGGCGGCGGGCGGCGCGTCGCGTTCTTCCCCGGTTCGACGATCGGCAACATGCACCCGCACGAAGCGCGTGCGTTCCTCGCACCCTGGGCCGGGCGGCTCGCGGGCGGCGGCATGCTGGTCGGCGTCGACCTCGTGAAGCCGGCGGGCGTGCTGCACGCCGCGTACAACGATGCCGCCGGCGTGACGGCCGCGTTCAACCGCAACATGCTGCGCCGGATCAACCGCGAGCTCGGCGCTGACTTCATACCCGAGCGCTTCGCGCACGACGCGTTCTGGCACGCAGGCCCCTCGCGCGTCGAAATGCACCTCGTGAGCCGCGGCCGCCAGCGCGTGCAGGTCGGCGACCGCGCGTTCGAGTTCCGCGATGGCGAATCGATCCACACCGAGTGCTCGTACAAGTACACGGTGGCTTCGTTCCGGGCGCTGGCGCAGGAAGCGGGCTTCGCGCCGGGGCCGTGCTGGATCGACCCGCGCGGGTGGTTCTCGGTGCATTTCATCGCGGCGCCGTAACGGCGAGAGCGGAAAAAGGGGAGCGGGGAGCGGCAAGAGCACGC
>CALKUS010000287.1 GCA_937996755.1 uncultured Pseudomonadota bacterium
CACGTCGCAGTTCGCCCCGGGCAACACGTTCGGGTTGCAGGCGCCCGCGACGAACGGCGGGTCCGTGCCCACGATGGACCTGAGCCCCGGCAGCGTCGCGATCGACAACGGCAGCAACAGCGGTTGCCCGCCGCTCGACGGCCGCGGTTTCGCACGGCCATTCGACGGCGACCTGAACGGCATCAACGCGTGCGACGTGGGCGCGGTCGAATTCCGACCGCAGGTCATGTTGCGCGACGGCTTCGAATCGTCGACCCAGTGACGCTCACTCCGCGGCGCAGGGGACGTCGTTCACTTCCGATACGGCGATCTCCACGTCGCCCGGGAACACGCGGATGTGGCCACCGGGAACCGAAACGCCGCTCGCGGTGGCAGCGGCGTCGACGCAGAATGCGGCCGCGACCGCGGGCACCGGCGCATCCAGCTGTACGCCGAACCAGGCGGCTTCCTCGTCGGAGCGTTGCAGCACGATCGAGCGGCCGGCGTCGCCGAACCGCGACGCGAGGCGCGCGTCCAGCTCGGCGCGGAACAGCGAGTGCAGCACCGTCGCCGGGACGTCGCTGTCTTCCGGCCGGCAGACGTGGACGTCGAAGCGCGTGATCGGACGATCGTGGTTCCGTGCCGATGGCGTGGTCATGGCATCCCCTCCCCGTTGCGCGGATGGTAGTCGCGCCGCGCTGCTGGGTCCGGTCGGCTCCGCAACGTTTTGCAATCCGGCCTGGCCGGAGGCTGCCTGCGCCGGCACGGCGGGCGGGACGCGCGACGTTGTTTGCAATTACCCTGCCCCGTCCCGGGTTCCTGGTCGCGGCGCGTGGCGGAAGCATTCGATGTGGTCATCGTCGGTGGCGGTGCCGCCGGCCTCATGTGCGCCATCGTCGCCGGCGGGCGCGGACGGCGCGTGCTCGTCGTCGAGCACGCGAACCGCGTCGGCAAGAAGATCCTCATGTCCGGCGGCGGGCGCTGCAACTTCACCAACCTCGGCACCACGCCGGCGCAGTTCCTCTCCGCGAACCCGCACTACTGCAAGTCCGCGCTCGCGCGGTACTCGCCCGAGGACTTCGTCGCCATGGTGCGCCGCCACGGCATCGCGTTCCACGAGAAGGAGCTCGGTCAGCTGTTCTGCGACGAGTCCTCGAAGCAGATCGTCGCGATGCTGCTGGCCGAGTGCGCGAAGGCCGGCGCGCGCGTGCTCACCAGCTGCGGCATCGAGGCGATCGAGCGCGGCGCCGACGCCTGGTCGGTGCGCACGACGCTCGGGACGTTCGCGGCGTCGTCGCTCGTCGTCGCGAGCGGCGGCCTGTCGATCCCGAGCATGGGGGCGACCGGATTCGGCTATGCGGTCGCGAAGCAGTTCGGACTTCCGGTGCGGCCGACGCGCGCGGGCCTCGTGCCGCTCACGCTCACCGGCAAGCCGTCGGAGCAACTGCAGGGCCTCAGCGGCGTTTCGCTGCCGGTGGAAGCGAGCGCGAACGGCACGAGCTTCCGCAACGCCATGCTGGTCACGCACCGCGGCGTCAGCGGTCCCGCCATCCTGCAGATCTCCTCGTACTGGCAGCCGGGCGACGAGCTTCTGATCGACCTGCTGCCCGGCCAGGACGCGTACGACGTGCTCAAGGCGCAACAGGCCGCGCGGCCCGGCGCGGAGCTGCGCAACGTGCTCGGCGACCTCATGCCGAAGCGCTTCGCGCAACGGCTGTGCGAGCTGTGGCTTCCCGACAAGCCGATGCGCCAGTTGCGCGAAGCCGAGCTGCGCGATGCCGCGAAGCTGCTCGGCGCGTGGCCGCTCGTCGCGAGCGGCACGGAGGGCTACCGGACGGCGGAAGTCACGCTCGGCGGCGTCGACACGAACGAGCTCTCGTCGGCCACGATGGAAGCGCGACGCATGCCCGGCCTCTACTTCATCGGCGAAGTCGTCGACGTCACCGGCTGGCTCGGCGGCTACAACTTCCAGTGGGCGTGGGCGTCGGGGAATGCCGCGGGGCTCGTCGCCTGACGCGCCGCGTCAACGCGGCTTCGGGTCTTCGAGCATCCGGCGCACGAACGCATCGAAGTCGTCATGCATGATCTTCACCGACGGCGTGCCGAGCATGCGGCGGAACGACTCCTCCTTGCCGAGCTGGGCCATGCGCTTCGTCCACGAGCGGAAGTAGTCCGCGGGCAGCTGGCCCTGGCGGTTCGCGTACCACGCGATCTCGAACAGCGACAGCTGCATCAGCTGCAGGAAGTACTCCTGGATCTCGCGGTCCGACTTCATGTGCTCCACGTCGAGCTTGCTGACGGCCGCGAGCGCGGGGTTCTCGACGCGCATCTTGCGCAGCTGGAACTGCAGCTCGACGATCTTCGCGAAATTCGCGACCGCCTGCGCCCGCCGCGCCGCGCGGAACTGGAAAGCGGTGTACAACAGGCCGCCGGTGATCGCGGTGGCGGTGCACGCCTGCAGCGTGACCTGGATGACGAGCAGCGTCGAGGCTTCCATGTCGGCGACTATACGGCCTCGGCCGGCGAGCCTTGAAGTTGCCGCGCGAAAAAGTACGCTGACCCCGGTTTCGGGAAGGAGCCTGCCATGAAGACCGCCACGCCTTGCGCCCTGGTCGCCGCGATGCTCCTGGCCGCGGGCGCTTCCGCCCGAGCCGACGACGCGGCGCGCATAGCCGCGATCTACCCGGACGTCGAGCGGCTCTACCAGGACCTGCACCGCAACCCGGAGATCGCGTTCGAGGAGAAGCGCACGGCTGCGACGCTCGCGAAGCGGCTGGAAGCGCTCGGCTACGACGTCACCACCGGCGTCGGTGGCACCGGCATCGTCGCGATCATGAAGAACGGCGAAGGCCCGGTGGTCATGCTGCGCACGGAGCTCGACGCACTGCCGATGCTCGAGAAGACCGGCCTGCCGTTCGCGAGCACGGCGACGACGAAGAACGACGCGGGCGAGACCGTGCCCGTCTCGCACATGTGCGGCCACGACATCCACATGGCAGCGTTCGCCGGAACGGCCGAGCTCATGGCGCGCGACCGCGAACGCTGGCACGGCACGTTGATGCTCGTCGGCCAACCCGCGGAGGAAATCGTCGCCGGCGCGAAGGCGATGATCGCGGATGGGCTGTTCACGCGCTTCCCGAAGCCCGATTTCGCGCTCGGCATCCACGACGAGCAGAGCCTGCCCGCCGGGGTGGTCGGCTTCCACGCCGGCTACTTCCGCGCCAATTCCAGCGGCCTGGACATGACGGTGTACGGCAAGGGCGGCCACGGCGCATTCCCGCAGGACGCGATCGATCCGGTGATGATCGCCGCACGCATCGTGATGGGCCTGCAGACCATCGTGTCGCGCGAGAACAATCCGTTCGATCCGGCCGTGATCACGGTCGGCAGCATCCACGGCGGCAGCGCGTCGAACATCATCCCCGACCAGGTGAAGCTGCAGATCACCGTGCGCTCGCTCGACCCGAAGGTACACGCGCGCCTGCTCGCCGCGATCGCGCGCGTCGCGAACGGCGAAGCGCAGGCCGCGAACGCGCCGAAGCCGCCGCTGATCGAGACGAAGTCGAATACGGATTCCGTCTACAACGACCCCGATACGACGGCACGCATGGTCGCGGCCGCGCGCGCCGCGCTCGGCGACGACCGGGTCGTCGAGATGCCCGCGCAGATGGGCGGCGAGGACTTCTCGCAATTCGGGCTCGCCGGCATCAAGGCCGTGCTGCTGCACGTCGGCGCCGTCGATGCGGCGAAGCTCGAGGAAGCGCGGAAAACCGGCGTGCCCGTGCCGAGCGTGCACTCGCCGCTCTGGGCACCGGTGCCCGAGCCGACGATCAAGGCGGCGATGGCCGCGGAGGTCGCCATCCTCCTCGACCTCATGCAGTAGCCGCCGACGATCGTTAATCGGGATTAACCTCCCCCGTCCGGCTTTGCCGGATGATGCGCGACCGCCATTCGCCACGGTTGCGCATGCCCGACCTCGCCCTGTTCGATTTCGACGGCACGATCACCACGCGGGAAACGTTTCCCGACTTCATGCGCTTCGCGGTCCCGCCGACGCGACTGGCGATCGGCAAGGTGCTGCTCGCCCCCTTGATCGCCGGCTATCGCATTGGCGCCATCCCGGGCGTGCGCGTGCGCGCGCGGATCGTCCGGTTCGGTATGCGCGGCATGGCCGAAGCGCACTACCTCGAACTCGGGCGTCGATTCGCGAACGAGGTGCTGCCGGGCGTCATTCGCGCGGAAGCGCTGGACCGCATCGCCTGGCACCGGAGGCACGGCGACGAGGTGGTGGTCGTGTCGGGCGGGTTCGACGCCTACCTCGTGCACTGGTGCGCAGCGCACGGGCTCGCGCTCGCGTGCTCCTCGCTCGAAGCGCGCGACGGCCACCTGACCGGCGACTATCGTGGCGCCCAGTGCGTGCGCGAAGAGAAGGTGCGCCGTGTACGGGAAAGCTACGACCTCGCCGCGTTCGACCACATCCACGCCTATGGCGATACGAAGGAGGATCTCGAGATGCTCCGCATCGCCAACCGGCGCTACTACCAATGGCGGGAAGTCGCGTAGCCGACACGATATGCTGCGCGCGTGGACCTGATCGCCCAATTCGCACTGGCCGCCGCGCTCGCCTGGGGCGCCGGCTTTCGCCTGTACGCCGTGGTGTTCATCGCCGGGCTCGCGGGCAAGCTCGGCTGGATCGTGCTGCCGTCCTCGCTCGGTTACCTCACGCACGACGGCGTGCTGTGGGTGGCGGGCGCGTTCGTCCTGCTGGAGTTCCTCGCCGACAAGGTTCCGGCGGTGGATTCGTTCTGGGACGCCGTGCAGACGTTCATCCGCGTGCCGGGCGCGATGCTGCTCGCGTGGGGCGCGTTCGGCGACTACGGCGAGGCGGCGCAGTTCGCGGCGCTGCTCCTCGGTGGTTCGATCGCCGGCATCACGCACATGGGCAAGGCCGGCACGCGCGTGCTGATCAACCATTCGCCCGAACCGGTCAGCAACTGGATCGCGAGCTTCAGCGAGGACGGCATCGTGGTGCTCGGATTCTGGTTCGCGGTCGCGCACCCGATCGCGTTCCTGGTGCTGCTCGCGATCTTCCTGCTCGTGCTCGCGTGGCTGCTGCCGAAGCTGTGGCGCGCGTTCGTCTCGCTGCTCCGGTTGCTGCGGCCCGGTGCGCGTGCCGCCGGCGCGGCCGGCGGCTGACCGACGCGATCGCATCGGTCAACGCGCCGCCCTGCAACCTTTCGTCCGTCGCCCGCATCGGATGGCGCAGGCGGCACGATGGCAGCGTGCCGGTGCGCGATTGAATTCCCCGTCCATTCCGGAAGCTTCCGCCTCATGGCAGACCGATTCGGTTTCCTGGCCTCCGCCTCGGCAGTCGTGCTGTCGATCGTGTCGCTCAGCGTGGCGATCAGCGCGAATCGCACGCAGGAACGGCTGCTGGCGGCGAGCGTCTGGCCGTCGCTCGAGTACGGAACCGGCAACCGCGACGACGACGGCGCCGACGTGATCACCCTGAGCATCGGCAACAGCGGCATCGGCCCTGCCCGGCTGCGCACGGTGCAGGTGCTCTACGAAGACCAGCCCGCGGAGGATTCGGCGGCGCTGCTGCGCAGCTGCTGCGAGCTCGCGAAGGGAACGAAGCTCACCACCATCACGTCGTCGACGCGTGCTCGCGTGCTCAAGCCCGGCGAGGACGTCTCGTTCCTGCGCCTGCCGCTGGCCAACAACGACGGCGCGTTGTGGCAGCGCTTCAACAAGGAACGCTTCGCCGTGCGCGTGAAGGCGTGCTACTGCTCCGTGCTCGACGAATGCTGGATGCTCGATTCGACCGCGATCGAGCCGGTGCCGACGAAGGCGTGTCCCGCCGTTCCGGACGGCGAGCAGTGGCACGGCTGAACGACGGGCGACGCTCGTTGCGTCAGTCGTCGAGCCAGGCGCGGATGCGGGCGCCGATGCGCGCGCTCGACAACAGCTCGATGTGGCCCGTGCCGTGCGCAATGAGCTGCGATCGGCGCGGGAATGCGAGCGAGCGAGCCGGTTCGCGATGGCGCCCGAGCGCACTCTCGAGTGGGACCAGGCCGTCGCCGACGTAGCGCCTCAGGGCCGAATCGCCGCGCGACGCGAGCGTCGCCGCCACGGCATGGCAGGAAACGCCCGCGGGAAGCGGCACGTCGCGCAGGCCATGGCGCAGGTCGACGATGCCGGCGCTGCGTGCCCGCCCGAGGCTCGCGAACGGCGCGCTCCACGGCGTGGCGGCGAGCAGGCGATCCACGCCGTGCCCTGCCCGCTCGAGCGGCGAGCCGAAGTGCGGCGTGCCGAGGAACACCACGTGCCGCAGCCGTGCGCGCCAGGGCGCGCCCGTGGCTTCCGCGTGGATGCACGCGTGGCGAAGCACGAGGCCGCCCATGCTGTGCGCGACCACGTCGATGCGCTGCAGCGACACCGGCCAGTCGCGGCACAATTCGTCGAGCCGGCGCGAAAGCTCGCGGCCGTTCGCCGCGATCGCGAGACCCGTGTTGTAGCGGACGTCGATCGGGACATGGCCGAGCGCGTTGGCCGCGTCGCGGCTGTGGTCGACGACCTGCCCGTCGCGTTCCGTGCGCCAGTGGACGTCGCTCATGCACAGGCCGTGGATCGACACGAGCGCGCTCGGGCCCGGCGCGACGAGCCGCGCCGGCGACCACGGGGAACCCGCGTGCCGCAACGTCATCGCCAGCGCGAGCGGATTGCCGGTCGCCGCGAGATGGTCGCCCAGCACGCCATTGAGCGCCGCGCGCCACGCCACGTCGCGCGGCGATTCGTCGCCGTCGTCGACGCCGACGGCGCGTTCGACCGCGCCCAGCGCAGCGCCGACGCCCGACCCGACCGCGCGCGCGGTGCCGCGCACGGCGCCGTAGACGAAGCCCGTCACGCCGCGCGTCGGACCGCCCTCGCCGGCGAGCGGCAGGCCCGTCGTGCGCAGCACGCCCGCGTGCACGCCTTCGACGACGCGCGCCACGCCCAGCGTCGCTTCGGTCGCGAGTTGCGCGATGCCCCTGAGCGTGGAAATCCGCATGGTTCGAGGATGGCCCGGATCGTGCGCGAGTGCGCCGCGCATGGCAGCATGCACCAACGACGCTGGTGTATACACTCGACCTCATCGGCTGCGCGGTATTCGCGATCAGCGGCGCGATCGCGGCCGGCCGCAAGGAGCTCGACCTGGTCGGCGTGGTCGCGCTCGCGTTCGTGACCGCGATCGGCGGCGGCACGCTGCGCGACCTGCTGCTCGATCGCAATCCGATCTTCTGGCTGCACGACCAGCTTTACATCATCGTGATCGCGGGCGCGGCGCTGCTCACGGTCGCGCTCAGCCATCGGCGACCCGCGCCGGGCAAGGCGCTGCTCATCGCGGACGCGCTCGGACTCGCGCTGTTCTGCGTGCTCGGCGCACGGATCGCCGAAGACGCCGGCGCCGCGCCACTGGCCAGCGCGTTGCTGGGCGCATTCACCGGATGCGCCGGCGGCGTGATTCGCGACGTGCTGTCCGCGGAAACCCCGCTCGTGTTCCGTCGCGGCCACCTCTACGTGACGTGCGCGTTGGCCGGCGCTGCGACATACGTGTTCGCGTTTCGCGCCGGCGTGCCTGCGACTGCCGCGGCAATCGGCGGCATGGCCGTCGCCGCGGCGCTGCGCTTCCTTTCCATCTGGCGCGGCTGGGCGCTGCCGGTGTTCCGTTTGCCGCGCGATTCGAAATAGCCGCCGGGCTCACTCGAACGAGTCGGCGAACAGCGTGCCCGGTGCCTGCACGACGCGCGGTGCGATGCCCCAGTTCGGGACGGACTCGAAGCCGCTGTTCACCACGGTGGGCCAGTTGCTGGCGCCCGTGAGCCGCCCCCAGGCCGCGATTGCGCCGGACGCGTTGTGCTCGACGGCATACGCGATCGCGGGAAGGAGATTTCCCCAGTAGCCGTAGGCAGCGGACGCGGGATCGCCGCCGGAGCTGCCGAGCAGCGTGTTCCCGCACGGCGCACCGCCGTGCGTCGCCGCAAACACCTGGCTCCAGCCCGGATACCACGTCGCCGGATCCTCGTTGCCGCCGCTGCTGATCTTCGCGTTGTACGCGCTCGCGTAAGCGAAGCAGTAGCCGGCCGACGGGCCGAGGATGCCGACCGCGCCGCGATAGAGCCAGTCGCGCACGCGCACGTACGCCGCCATGTCGGCGAGCGGCTCGAGGTCGGAGCCCATGCCGAGCGACTGCATCATGAAGTGCTGCTGCCACGGCGCGATCGTGCCGGGCGCGTACAGGTCGACGTCGTATTCGTAGAAGTAGCCGAGGCCGCCGCCGCCGAGCCCGTCGACCACGCCCGCCCAATGTGCGACGTTGTTCGCGAGCAGCGCGCGATAGTCGTTCGCGATCGGGTCGCCGGTCGGCGCGATGGCGACGTACTGGCTCAGCGTGCGCAGGCACCATGCGACGCCGCGCGTCTGCCCGCGCAGGATGCGCGCGGTGCCCGAGCCTTGACCCGACGAGTTCATGAGGTAGCAGAGCGCCGACTGGTCGGCCATCGTCTGCAGGTGCTCGTAGTCGCCGCTCGCGAGGTACGCGAGGTAGCCGCCGGAGCCGTGATGCGCGATGTCCCACGACAACGGCCCCGCACCGATCTGCGTGCCACCGCCCTGGTTCGCGCCGTACACGGTCCAGTTCGGGCGACCGCCCGGCGTGGGCGTGCGCTGCGTCGCGCTGTCGGTCCACACGAGCGGGTAGCTGCCGAGCGCGCGCGCGTTCGCGAGCACGGAGCGATGCGCGCGCGCATCGCCGTTCGACGTCACGTACAGCGCGTCCCAGCGCGGCAGCAGGCCGATCTGGTCCTGGAAGCCGGTATCGCCCATCACCTGCGTCCAGTTGCCGCGCTGGAAGGGCACGTACGACTGCGACAGCGAATCGAGCGTCGCGGCCGTCGGTGCGCCGGCCGAATAGTTCGGCACCAGGCGCGTGCGCACGAGGTACGCGGTGTCCTCGATCGCACGCGCGTCCGCGGCGGCGCCGATCCAGGCGCCCGCGCTCCAGCGCGTGTTGCCGCGGTGCACGAGCGCCGCGCCGCCGTTGTCGAACACCGTGGCGCCGCCGACCACGACGCTCGTGACGTAGGTTCGGTCCGCGTTCGCGAGATCGAGGTTGCCATTCTCGACGAACGCGCGCACGAACATGCGGCCGCCCCTGTAGAGGCGCACGTGGAACCAGACCGCGAGGTGCGCATCGCCGCCGGGCGCGCCGCGGTAATGCGCCTCCACCATCTCGGGACCGCTGAGCCACGTGCGCACGGGCGACGCGAGCAGCGTCGACAGCGAGACGGTCCCGATGCCGGCGATCACCACCGACGCCGCCGGACCCGCGGACTGTATGTCGGCGGCCGTCAGCGGCGTGCCGCCTGCCGGCGCGGTCGCTGCGCTCGCGACCACGGTGAGCGGCTGGTTCGCGACGAGCGTGGCCCGGCCCGATGCGATCGCGAACTTCACGCTGCCGTCGTTCCAGCGCGTCTTCACCACGACCTGCGAATCGACGAGCGCGAGCGCCGGAACGACGGGCACGTCGCCCTTCGCGAACGCGAGCCCGGCCGTGAACGGCTGCACGCCGCCCTGCGCGGACTCGAGCCGGATCGACGTCACGGGCGTGTCGGCCGTCGCGTGTGCGGCGAGCAGCAACGCAGCGAGCGCGAGCGCGATCTTCATGCGCCTACTCGAACCCGTTCGCGAATATCGCGCCTTCGTCGACGAGTCGCAGGATGAAGCAGTTGTCGTCGATGTCGTTGCACGACACGTGCACGTGCGACACGGGCGACCAGCTGAAGCGGCCGTAGATCCACGGGCGCGTGGTCGGCCCACCCGCGATCGTGCGCGTCGTGCACGTGGCCGTCGCCGCGTCGAGCAGGTACACCGTGTCGGTGCCGTGCCACGCGACGATGCGGTCGAGGTCGGCGTCGTAGCTCCAGCCGATCGCGTCGTGGTCCATGAACGCGCAGCTCGGCGCGGGCACGGACTGGATCGTGAGCAGCCCGGTGGTCGCAGCCACCGGGTAGCTGTGCAGCGTGCGCGTTCCCGATACGTAGAAGTAGTAGCGGCGCAGGTTCGGGTGGATGACCGCGCCCTTGTACGCCTCGGTCGCGAGGTCGTTGTCGTTCGAGCGCTTCGTCCAGGCGTGCACGCCCGGGTCGTACGACCACACGTTGTATTCGTCGCGCGCGTAGACGAGGCCCGACACCGGATCGCGCGCGACGCCCACGGCGAACGAGCCGCGCGGCGCGACCGCGCCCGGGTGCGGCGTCCATTGCAGCGTCGCGAGGTCGAAAGTCCAGCTGTCCTGCCCGAGGTTGCCGCACTGCCAGATCGAGCCGCCGTAGAGGAACATGGTGCCGCTCGCGCCGAGCCCGGGCAGGAACGCGAGGTGGTTGTAGGTGTGGCGCGCGACCAGCCGGCCATCGGCGTTCGTGCCACCGTTCACGCAACCGTCGCGCACCGGGTAGCTCGGCAGGTTCAGGCGCGTGAGCGCGGCGGTGTCGAGGTCGAGCGCGTAGACCTCGTTGCCGCCCCAGTCGTTGTGCCCGCCGCCCGCGATCAGCAGGCGATTGCCGATCGGGTCGAACGTACCGCCGCTGTAGGCGGTGACGCCGGCGCAGCCCGATCCGCCGTGCAATGCCGGGTACGTCGCGTCGCTCGGGCACAGCGGGCGCAGGCGCGTGTTCGGCAGCTCGTGCCAGCCCGGGCCGTCCGGCAGCACGCCGCCCTGCGCGATCGCGGCAGCGGCGAGGCCGGCGACCAGGATCGACGTTCGCTTCAAGGCACGGGCTCCGGCCGGATCACGGGCGCGACTGTGGCAAAACCGCGCCGGCCCATTCGAGAACTGGCTGGCGAATCGGTGTACGCGCGACGTGTCGGGTTGGACGCGGAATGTTCGTTCCCCGCCTTCGGAAGCACCTGACCGAGCCAGCCGGTGGACACACGAATGCGATCCCGGGCCGCGTTGCTGCTGCTTGCCGGCACGACCGGCGCGAGCGCCGACACCTATACCGTCGGCAACGACGCCTGCAGCTTCACCAGCATCCAGAACGCGGTGAACGCGGCGCAGGGGCACGCGGGGCCGGACACGATCCGCATCGCGAACAACCGCACGTATGAAGCCCAGGCGATCAAGATCGGATCGCAGGAGCTGACCATCGCCGGCGGCTTCGCGACCTGCGCCGCGACGACCGCGAGCGGCACCACGCTCATCAGCGGTTTCGGCGGCGCCGCGGACAGCGTGATCGAGGTCACGGGCAACGCGACGATCGCGCTCCGCGGGCTGCGCATCAGCGACGGCGACGAGACGACCGCCGGCATCGGCGGCGGCATCGACTTCGAAGGCGCTGGGTCGTTGAACCTGCAGAACGTGATCGTCAGCAACAACCGCGCCGGCTACGGCGGCGGGATCGCCTTCGCAGCGGCGGGCACGTTGACCCTCGGCAGCGACGTGGTGGTGCAGAACAACGTGGCGGCGAATTCCGGCGGCGGCGTTCGCGTGTCCGGCGCGGCGATGCTGCGCATGGTGTCGCCGCGCAGCACGGTCATCGGCAACGAGGCGCTCGGCCAGGACGACGACACCGGCTACGGCGGCGGCATCCAGGTACTGACGCCCGCCGATGCCGAGATCGCCTCGCCCGGGTTCGTCAACTTCGGCGCGGTCGCGTTCAATCGCGCGAAATACGGCGGCGGCATCGCGTTGTCGGTGACCGATTCCGCGGACGACGGCGACGACACGAGCGCACTGCTCTACAGCATCGACGCGAACAGCCCGGTCCGCGTGCACGACAACATCGCGAGCGAGCTCGGTGGCGCCGTCTTCCTCGACCTCGAGAACGACACGTTCAAGCCGCGCACCGTGCGCACGTTCCTCTGTGCGTGGGAATCGCGCTTCGACCACAACCGGGCGCCGGACGGCGGCGCGTTCTATCTCGACTCCGAGTTCCAGCTCGGCGAGGCAGCGAGCGCGGCGCTGTTCCTGAACTCGCCCGGCTGCGGTGTCGGCGGATTCCCGCCCGCTGCGACGGCCGTGCGATGCGCGGGCGGCGTCGCCTGCAACATGGTCGACGCGAACGTCGTCGCGCAGGCGAACGGCGCGCCCGCCAGCGGCGCGATCTTCGAGCTGCGCGAGGACGCCGTCTTCCACGCCGACCGCACGAAGTTCGTCGACAACGTGGCCGACGACGTGATCCACGGCCTGAGCTCGGAGACGAAGTCGGGCCTCGTGCTGAAGAACTGCCTGTTCGCGCGCAACGTGGTCGCGGGCCGCGTGATCGCGGTGGACCTGAAGGCGTACGTCCGCAACTGCACGATCGCGGACAACACGATCGGGCTGAGCGACGTGCTGTCGCTCACCGGCGACACGGAGCTGTTCGACAGCATCGTCTGGCAGCCCGGCAAGGCGATGCTCGGTGCCGGCTCGCCGAACGGCGACTTCGTGCTGACGAACGCACCCGGCACGCTGCCGTCCACGTTTCGCACGACCTCCTTGCCACCGCGTTTCGTCGACGCCGCGGGCGGCGACTACCGGTTGCGCGCCGCGTCGCCGGCGGTCGACTTCGGCCTGGCCGAGCCCGCCGTGCCGCGCGACATCGACGACCTGCCGCACGATCGCGAGCTGCCCGTCGCGAATGCATTCGGTCCGCGCGACCTCGGCGCCTACGAGCGGCAGTCGCTGTCGCCCTTGGTGCTCAACGATTCGATGCTCGCCGACCTGCGCTTCTGGGACGTCGTGACCGCGGGCGTCGGTGCGTTCGATCCGAACGAGAATGCACCGGGCAGTACCGGTGGCGCGATGTCGTTCGACTGGATCAACGACCCGGTCGTCGTGGGGCGCGTGACGTCGCGCAGCCAGTGCATCCACCTCCCGCTCGCGGGCAGCTACCGCCTCGACGGATTCGCGCGCACGACGACCACGGGGCCGATCGGCAACCAGCGGGCGTTGCTGCACTGGGACCTGCGCCTCGACGGCGGCGAGGCCTGCACCAGCGGACCGGTGGCCGCGGGCGGCGACGTGGTCATCACCGGCGGTTCTGCGTGGGCCTCGGCCGCGTCGCCCGCGAACATCGTCGTGCCACCGGCGCAATGGACGCGCAACAGCTCGATCACCATCGCCACGGTGATGATCGCCACCGGCGTCACGCCGCCGCCCGGATTGCACGGGTGGTTCGACGGCATCTCCCTCACCTACCTGCCGACCGGCGCGGACCTGTTCGACGACGGGTTCGAGTGAGCCGGCGGGCGCGGCCGCGCGCCTGGCGCATGCTCATGAGCGGCATATCCCCGCGCTGCCCCGGGTTGCGGTGGAAACAAACGTGAACCGACGGTCGCCGTGCGAGGCGGCTGTTAGGTTTCGCGTTGTTCGCCGACCACGACCGAAGGAGCCCACATGTCGCACCGTTCTCCCCGCGCGGTTTCCCGATCGCTGCACCGCGCCCTTCCGCTGCGCTTGCGGCTCGCCGCTGCCGCGATCGCCTCCACGGCAGCCATGGTGTCCACCGCGAGCGCCACGGTCGTCACGTTCAATACGCCGATCAACGTGCCGAACACCTTCGACGGCATCTACATCAACCTCACCACGGGCGCTACCGGCGCGAGCGGTGCGTCGACGCCGGGTTGGGACTGGAACCCGTACAACTCGGGAACCTCGTTGAGCTTCTTCTGGAACGGAACGCCCGCGAGCTCGAACAGCGGCGTCGCCGGCAGCACGACCGGTCCCTACCTGGACGTGGCGCCAGGCACGGTGATTTCCGCCGCGTCGACGTTCGCGGCCGTCACCGCGACGGCCGCGACAGCGGCGTTCCAGACCAACGCCACGCATCGTCTCGGCTTCCGCTTCTTCAACGAGGCCACGGGTGCGATCAACTATGGCGTGGCCGTCATCTCGAACGGCGGGCCGACCGGTTTCCCGATGACGATCACCAGCTGGAGCTTCGAGAACAGCGGTGCGGCGTTCACGGTGCCGGTCCCCGTGGATGCGATCTTCGAGAACTCGTTCGAGGACTGAACGACGCCGGCCACGATCGCCGGCGACGCGAGCGCTACTGGTCCTCGCGCCCGCCGCCGGCTTTCGCCTCCTTCGGCTTGGCGACGAACGCGAAGCGCGCCTCGTCGCGCTGCCTCACGAGCACGCCTGCGGCGTCCGCGACGAGCGCCAGCGCTTCCGCCACGGGAATCCCTTCGATCGAGAACGTGAGCCGCGGCGTGGCAGGCAGCACGTCGATGCCATCGATCCATACGTGCGCGACGTCGCCCAGCCGCTTCGCGATCGCGGCCGGTGGCTCGTCGGCCTGGAATACGCGCAGGCAGGTCGGCTCGGACAGCGGCACGAGCCGCAGGGTCACGGCGACGCCGTCGGGGTCTTCGTCGGACTTCAGCTCGTGCTCGACATTCGCGGCGAGCGCGCGACCGCGGAACGTCAGCGGCTGCAGGATGTCGCGCACGCGCACCATCACGTCCCACTCGTCGCGCGGCGCGCGCGTGACCAGCCAGGAAAGCGCCGATGGCGACGACTCCGGATGCTCGCCCCAATGGCTCGGCCCGCACGCATCGAACGAAAGCGACGTCGACCCGAACAGCACCGGCCGCGCCGAGCGCAATTCGATGCGGGCCTGGTCGGGGCTGATGCCGACGTCGTCGGGTGGCGGGTCGTCCGACGCCCGCGCGTCGTGCAGTGCGAGCGCCGCGCCGAGCAGCAACGCGAGCGCCGGCATCGATGACGGCGAACGCACCGCGCGCCGCTACTCGTAGCCGTCGCGGAGCAGGATGTCGATCGCATCCCACACCGGCCCGGCGGTCGTGACCACGATGCCCTGCACGCCGGACGGGAAGTTCGTGGGCGGCGCGCCGTTCACCGAGAACGTGCCGCCCGCCGACGTCATTCCCTTGAGGAACGTCGCCGTCGCCGTGGCGCCGCCCTGCGCCAGGTTGATCGTGTAGCTCGGACCATTGTCGACCACCGACGCGGTCATCTGCGCCGCGCCCACGTCGCGCCCATACACGACGTTGAGGAAGTACATCTCGAGCTGGCCGGACTGGTCGAGCTCGACGCGGAACTGTCCCGCCGCCTCGTCGCCCGGCTGGTCCTCGTTCACGATACGGAACGTCGGCGACGCGGGCAGCAGCGAGATCTGCTCCGCCACCTGGTTGCCGACCGTGGCGGCGATCCGGTTGCCGGAAACCGTCGGCGAGGTTTCGAAGTGCGACACGAACGTGCGCACGACCGATGCGCCCGGCACGTGCGGATACGGGGGCGGCGTTTCGGTGCCCGCGATCCAGTTGCCGCTGCTGTAGTAGGCGTCCTGCGAGTCGCTGCTGCCGCGCGTGCGGTCGAAGATCACGAGCGCATTCAGCGCGCGGATGAACAGGAACTCGCGCACCGCCTTGTCGGCGTACGGCCAGTCGACGCGCGTGCGGAACGTGTTGCGGTAGGCCTTCGAGAAATCGGCGGCGATGAACGCGACGTCGGGATGGTGCAGCAGGCGCGTCACTTCCGGCAGGCCGAGCGGATTGTCGCCGCGATCCTGCCCGGGCGGAATCACGACCGGGCCGCTGCCGATCCAGCGCCCCGTCGTGCGGCCCTGGAACAGCAGGCCGTTGTGCGGAATGCTCTTGTCGGTATCGACCGGCGGCGGATTGCCGCCGTAGCCGGTGATCATGTCGGAGTAGCCGGCGCTCTCGCGCACGATCCAGCGGCCCTTGCGCCAGATCTGCCAGTTGCCCGCGTCGAGATGGCGATGCTCGACGCCGCCGGGCGTATTGATCTGGACGTGCGCCGCCGTCGAGTTCGCGTCGTGGCCCGTGCGCATCCAGAAGTTCCCCGCGCCCGGCGCGTAGTAGTCGAGCGGCAGGCTCTGGATGTCGGCCGCCGAGCCGGTGCCACCGAGCGCGTCGAACATCCACGAGCGCCCTGCGTTCGTGTACTGCAGCCAGGCGCGCACGGCGCGCGCGTTGCCCGTCGTCGGCGCGCGCTGGCCCATGTAGCGCGCGAAGTCACCGAGATACTTGCGCGTGTTGATCACGCTGCCGTCCTGGAAACCGTCCTGGTCGTTGAACGGGAACAGCATCGAGCCGCCGCTGAAGCCGCCGCTGATCGTCGTGGCCGAAGGCGTGCTGTTGTAGATCAGCGCGTAGATCGCTTCGCGGAAGAACGGATTCGCGTTGTACGGGTCGAAGCCGTAGTCGGCCGCGCTCTGGAACGCGAGGATCGGGTACGAGAGCTGCACCGAGCCGTAGTCCGGGCCTTCCGCGAACAGGCCGCCACGGCCGAAGTCCGTGTACCACTCGTTGAACCACTGCGCGTAGCGGATATCGAGCGCATGGTTGATGAACTCCTGCGCGCGCGCGTTTTCGCCGAAGGTGGTGATGCCCCACCAGAGCTGGTTGCGCTCGCGACCCCAGAAGTAGTTGTTCGCGCCCGAACCCCGGTTCGCGAACGAGTCGGCGTTCTCGGTGTCCATGTAGCCGTTCCACCGAGCGACGAGCGTCGTGATCTGCGACGGCGTGAGCGAGCCGTGGCACCAGTCGTACACCGCGAGCAGGCTGTCGCCCTGCTGGCGCATCGCGTCGCGGAAACCGCCGGGCTGCGTGTTCGCGTTCCATGCCACGAGGTGTGCGACGGGCGACGGGCTGCCGGTGGTGCACTCGGCCGGGTTCTGCGTCATCAGCGAGTGCAGCGCCCGCGAGGCGGCGAGCTCGCTCGCGTCGCTGCCCGAGGGCGTGAACGGCGTGGTCTGGAAATAGGTGCGCGCCTGCTGCAGTCGCGCCGCGTTGCCGTACCAGATGCGCGGATACGTCGCGGGAATCGTCAGGTTGGCCGCCCCGGCGACGAGTGGCGCGACGATCGCCGCGAACGCGGACAGCCACTTCCCGGTCTTGTGCATGCGAGCCTCTCCTGTCCGATCGCGCACGGCGCGCATCGGCCGCCCCCGCAAAGCCGAATACGGATGATACGACCGATAGCGGGCGTGGAGATGCACCCGCCGTCGCTGTTCACGAACGTACCGCGATTGGGGTATGCGCTCAGGCGCCGGCGCGCGACGCGTCACCGCGCTGCGCGAGCTCGCGGGACGTGCCGAAGCCGCGCACCGCGCTGCGACCGAGCCAGACGAACATCGCGAGCACGAGTGCCTGAGTGATGCCGAACGGCGCTTCCTTCTGCGTCGGCGCGAGTTGCGCGAGCGCCGGCGTCTTCGCGAACAATTGCGCGACGAGCACGAACACGTTGAGGTAGAGCGCCGTCACCGCGGTCACGACGTACGTGGCGCGCCAGCCGCCGGCGAGCTTCCGGCCGTAGCG
>CALKUS010000288.1 GCA_937996755.1 uncultured Pseudomonadota bacterium
ATCTCGATGTTGCTGCCGCCCGCATCCGGCACACCGAGCGCGACGAGCGTCTTCCCGCCAGCGACGATGCGCGCGGCCAGCGGCAGTGGGCACCAGTCGCCCGGCGTGTCGACCAGCGTTTCGCCTGCGCTCCCGAAGCCCGGCGCCGGGTGGCCTGCCGCATCGAAGCGGCGCACGACAGCCGCGCACCGGCCATCGCGCCAGGCGGGCATCGCAAGGACGACCGCCGCCGCCGTCGCATCGAGCGCACCGGAGTCCCGGCCCGAAAACGTTTCCGCTTCACCCTCGAGGACGAGATGGCCGCCGTCGCCGAACGACGGGTCCAGGCGGCCATCGGCGCGGATGCGCGCCGCAATCGTTCGCGCGTCGCGACCGAGGCGATGGCGCGACAGCCCGCCGAGGACGTAGCCGTCCCCTGCGACGTGCGCCGAAACACCGGTCGCGGTCCAGACATCGACGTCGCCGTCGCCGCGCAGCACCTGGGCGGTGCCGATCGGCTGGAACGCGCCATCGAATCCGCTCGCCACCACGAGCGCGTCGTACTGGAACGCATTGGCCGGCAGATATTCGGTGTCGTCTACCGTGAACAGCAGGCGCAAGCCGTCGCGGCGTGCGCGCACGGCGCTCAGTTGGTGGTCGGAGAGGCCCGGGACGTCCACGACGGCGAACCCGCCGGCACCGTAGCCCGCGTCGAGCGCACAGACGTCGCTGCGCAGTGCCAGCAGGCCGACGCGATGACGTGCCGCCGGCGAGGACGGTGCGTCCTGGAGTCTGGCGGGCAACAGGTAGCGGCTTCCGCTGACGATGAGCTGCGCAGTCGGCTCGGCGGTGTATCCCGGCAGCACCGGGTTCGCCGCCGCCGTGCAGCCGCCAGCGCCTCCGAACGTGGCATCCGCAACGGCATCGTCGGCGAGACGGCGAACGCGAGCACCCATCATCGATTGCACCAGCACGCGCTGTCCGTCGAGCGCGACATCCCAGGCTTCGTCGAACGCCACGACGTCCTGCGCGATCCAGATGCCGTCGCCGTCCCACGTGCCGTCGAGCACGCCGTCGTCGATGCCCATGCGCGCGACCATCGGCCGGTATCGGCCGCCGTTCGTCACCACGGTGAACAACGCGAGCAGGCGATCGCCGTCGCGCGCGAGGCGCACCGGCTGTTCTTCCAGCAACGGCGCATCGATGGTCCGCGTGCCATTCGCGCCGAACGAGGGACGAGGCAGTCCGTCCGCGTCGAGTCGCCTTACGTAGCCGGCCTGCCCGATGCGCGTGTCGCGACCGACGACGAGCACGTCGCCGGCGACTTCGAGCAGGTCGCCGCAGATGGAATAGCCGACGACCGTCGAACCGTTCGTGCCGTACCCGGTGTCGATCGAACCGTCCGGCAGCCAGCGCTGCACCACGCAGTCGTCGTCGCTGTCGCGAATCAGTGCGTACATCGTGCCGGGTGGCGCGTCGGGCGCCGTCGACCGCACGAGGACCGACACCTTCGCCTCGCTGCCATTGCCGCCGATCGCGGGCCTGCGACCGCCTTCGCCGAACGACGAGTCCTGTGTGCCGTCGGGACGGCGACGATGGACCCACTGCTGCACGCCTTCCTGCGTGAACAGGATGGCGCCCGTGGAATCGGTCGCGACCACGTTCGCGATATCCGAGCTGCCGGGCTTCAGCGGTGCCCGTATCGTGGCCTGCCCGCGCACGCCGAAGGCGGGATCGAGTAAGGTCTGCGCCCCTGCGGACGTGGTGGCGAGCAGGAACAGGGTCAACAGCAGGCGCAACATGTCGTTCATGCAGGAAAATCCGGTGTACCAGTTTACCAACGCGGAAAAGGCGGCCGAGGCGAATCGGCCGCGGACGATGCTTCCATGCTGATCGAGCTCAGGTCGGTCGACTATTCCGTCGGCGGTCCCTTGCTGCTGGACCACGTCGACCTCGCGATCGACGCGGGCGAGCGCGTGTGTATCGTCGGCCGCAACGGCGCCGGCAAGTCGACGCTGCTCAAGCTCATCGCGGGCGAGCTCAGGCCCGACTCGGGCGAGGTGCGCGTGCAGGCCGGCCTCCGCATCGCGCGGCTCGAGCAGGAGGTGCCGCGAGCGCTCGGGGGCTCGGTTTTCGACGTCGTGTCGCAGGGGCTCGGTGAGACCGGCGCGCTGCTCGCGGAATTCCACCGTCTCAGCCACGCGCTGGACGCGCCCGGCGCGGCCGCGCGGCTCGCGCAGGTGCAGGCGGCCATCGAGGCCGGCCACGGCTGGGACATCGACGGGCTCGTGTCGCGCGTGTTGTCGCGGCTGGAGCTGCCGGAAGATGCGGTGTTCGCGTCGCTGTCCGGCGGCATGAAGCGTCGCGTGCTGCTCGCGCGGGCGCTCGTGCTCGACCCGGACGTGCTGCTGCTCGACGAGCCCACGAACCACCTCGACCTCGAGGCGATCGAATGGCTCGAACAGTTCCTGCGCGAGCAGCGCGCGAGCGTCGTGTTCGTGACGCACGATCGCCGTTTCCTCCGTTCGCTCGCCACGCGCATCGTCGAGATCGACCGCGGCGCACTCAGCAGCTGGCCGGGCGACTACGACAACTACCTGCGCCGGCGCGAGGAGCGCGCGAACGCCGAGGCATTGGAGAACGCGCGCTTCGACAAGAAGCTCGCGCAGGAAGAAGTCTGGATCCGCCAGGGCATCAAGGCGCGCCGCACGCGCAACGAGGGCCGCGTGCGTGCGCTCGAGGCGATGCGGCGCGAGCGCGCGCAGCGCCGCGAGCGCGGCGGCAACGCGAACCTCGCCATCGGCGAGGCGGGCGCATCGGGGCGCCGCGTCGTCGTGGCGCGCGACGTTTCGTTGTCGTACGGCGGCCGCGCGATCGTCCGCGGCCTCACGACGGCCGTCATGCGCGGCGACCGCATCGGCATCGTCGGCCCGAACGGCTCGGGCAAGACGACGCTGCTGAAGCTCCTGCTCGGCGAGCTCGCGCCCGACAGCGGCACGATCACGCTCGGCACGAACCTCGAGATCGCCTACTACGACCAGAACCGCGAGCAGCTGCGCGACGACTGGACCGTGCTCGACAACGTCTCCGAGGGACGCGAGTACATCGAGGTCGGCGGGGTGCGCAAGCACGCGCTCGGCTATCTCCAGGACTTCCTGTTCTCGCCGGACCGCGCGCGCGCGCCGATCACGATGCTCTCGGGCGGCGAGCGCAACCGGCTGATGCTCGCGAAACTCTTCGCGCGGCCGTTCAACGTGCTCGCGATGGACGAACCCACGAACGACCTCGACGTGGAGACGCTGGAGCTGCTCGAGGAGCTGCTCGGCCAGTTCCAGGGCACGTTGCTGCTGGTCTCGCACGATCGCGAGTTCCTCGACAATGTGGTGACGTCGACGCTCGCGCTCGAAGGTGGCGGCCGCGTCGGCGAATACGTGGGCGGCTACGCCGACTGGCTGCGCCAGCGGCCGGTGGCGCGCGCCGCCACGGCGCCCGCGACGGCGAAGGCTGCGCCCGCCGCACCCGCGGCGCGCAGGAAGCGCGGCTACAAGGAGCAGCGCGAGCTCGACGCGCTGCCCGCGCTCATCGACAAGCTCGAGTCGGAGCAGGCGCGGCTCGTCGCGGCGATGGCGGACCCCGCGTATTTCACGCGCGACCGCGCCGCGATCGCGGCCGACGAGCGCGAGCAAGCCCGCGTGGCCGGCGAGATCGAGCGCGCCTATGCACGATGGCAGGCGCTCGAAGCGGACGGGGAGTGAGCCGCACGGCGGTCGCGGCCGTGGCACCGTTCTTGCGTCGCCCCATGAAAAAACGGGAGCGACCCATGGACGCGAAAACCGCCAGCCTGAACGAGATCATCGGCGTGCTCGACGACGGTCGCGGCTTCTACGAGGACGCGGCGCAGCACGTCGAGCACACGGATACGCGCGAGCTGTTCCAGCGCATGGCGCAGACGAAGCAGGCGATCGTCGACGACCTCAGCGCCCGCGTCGCCGATCGCGGCGAGCGCCCGTCCGGGCAGGGCACGCTGCGCGGCAGCGTGCGCCGCGCCTACGCCGAGCTCCGCGTGCTGCTGAGCCGCGACCCCGAAGCCGAATACATCGCGCAGCTCGAGGCGTTCGAGGACCGCATCGTGCACGCGTTCCAGGACGTCATCTTCGACAGCGACGATGCCGACGTGCGTGCGATCGTGCTCAAGCACATGCCGGCAGTGGCGCGCGACCACACCGACATGGCGGCGTTGAAGCACGGGACGCACTGACCCGAGGCCTCGCTACGAAGGTAGGAGCCCACCCCTGTGGGCGATCGGCGAGGATTCCGGGAAAACTCGCCACGCATCAGATGGTCGCCATCGAAGCGGCCGTACCACCTCGACGGCGTCAGAGCCGCTCCGATGAAGACCATCTGCAACACACCGCCCCACGGAGCGGTGCGCCGATCGCCCACAGGGTGGGCTCCTACGCAGCCGCTCCGTCAGGAATGGCGATGGTCGGGTGGCGCGAGTTATTCCCAGCGGTCCAGTTCACCCTGCGAAACCAGGCCGTCTTCGTTCAGATCGGCATGGATGAAGTCGTTGATGAGCGCGATGTTCGCGGCGGCTTCGGCTTCGCTGATCAGCCCGTCGCCATTCGTGTCGAGCTCCTCGACGCGGGTGGGACCCATGGCGGAACGCGGGTCGGGGTCGGGCTGGCCCCACGTGACGGTGAGGTGGCCCGTGTCGGTTTCATACGTCTGGGCGTTCTCCGCCGCGAGCGGCGCCGAGAACGCGAACGCCGCGACGGCGGCGAACAGCAGGTGTCGATTCATGGCGATCTCCTTCCGGATTGCTTGGCCGGCAGTCGACGGGAGCAACGTGCGTGCCATCGGTTGCGGTCGCGCTGGCCCGGCCATGAACGGGCTCAGCCGTTGCGTTTCCGCGCGTGCCGCACGAGGGCGTAGGCCGGAATGCCGGCCAGCACGAGACCGGCGCACCAGCGCATCGCCTGCGCGCCGGTACCGATGAATGCCCAGACGCTGAAGACGAGGCCGACCGCCGCGACGACGCGCGTCGCGATGCCGGTCGGCTCGCCCCGGCGCGGCACGAGCACCGCGATCGCGCACACGAGGTAGGGAACGAGGCACGACGCGGTCGAAACGAGGATGGCCGCCCTGAAGAGGTTCGCGACGCTGGCCTGCGCGCTGCTCGCGATCAGCACGGTGGAGACGATCGAGCCGAGCAGCAGCGACACCCACGCGGTGCCACGGGCATCGCTCCTGCCCATGGCGCGCGGGAACACGCCGTCTCGTGCGGCTGCGCCGCCGACTTCGCCGCAGACGAGCACCCAGCCGTTCAAGGTGCCGAAGCACGCGACGCCCGCGGCGAGCGCCAGCACGACGCCGGCGCCGTCGCCCCACAGGCGCCCGGCGGCCAGCGCGAACGGCGCCGTGGACGCGGCGAGCTCGCCGGCCGGGAGCAACGCGATCACGAGCGTGCACGCGAGCGCCGTCACGAGCGCGGCGACCGCGGTGCCGAGCAGGGTCGCGCGCGGGATCGTGCGCTGCGCGTCGCGCACGTGTCCGGCCGGCACCGTCGCGGATTCCAGCCCGAGCAGCGCCCAGAGCGTGAGCGCGGCCGTTGCGGTGGCGACGTCGAGCAGCGGCTCGCCGCTGCGATCGAACGGCACGAGGTTCGCGCCGTCGACGTGCGCGATGCCGAGCACGAGCACGACCAGGAGCGGCAGCAATTTGAGTCCCGTCAACAGCGTCTGCACGATGCCCGCGCTGCGCACGCCGGCCAGGTTGAAGCCCGTGCACAGCCACAGCGCAGCGATCGCGAGCAGCGCAGCGCGCCCCGGTGCCGCGAGCGACGGCACGAGCGCGGCGATGCTGCCCGCGAAGGCCACGGCGATCGCGGCGTTTCCGCAGCAGGTCGAGATCCAGTAGCACCACGCGACGCCGAAGCCCGCTTCGTCGCCGAATCGCGCGCGCGCGTAGGCGTGCGGGCCACCGGGACGCGCCGCGCGCGAAGCCAGCGTCGCGAACACCCATGCGAGCGCGAGCGCGCCGCAGCCACTCAGCAGCCAGCCGAGCACGCTCGCCGCACCGTATGGCGCCAGCGTCGCGGGCAGCAGGAACATCCCCGAGCCGATCATGTTGCCGACGACCAGCGCCGTCGTCGCGACGAGGCCCAGCGCCTTGCGCTGCGTGCCGGCGTCGCTCATGCGTCGCGATAGGCCGCGCGCAGCAGCTCGTGGAAATGGCGCACGCCCGTCTCGCGCCTGGGATTGAGCCGGCCGGCGAAGTACGAGCCCGACGCGAGGCGCAGCTGCACTTCCTCGCAGATCTGCACGTCTTCGGCCTGGATCTCGTCGCTGAACGACTGGTCTTTCGCCTGACGTGCGCGTTCGGCTGCATCGCTCCCGGCGGCATAGAAGAAGTCGAACTCGACGCGGCAGGTCTCCGGACCGGTCGGTACGACGCGGTTCGTCTGCAGCCGGCCGGGCAGGATGTTCAGCATCGTGTTCGGATAGAGGAAGTAGTAGAGCGCTTCGCCCCGGCCGTAGAAATTGTCGGCCGAATCCAGCGGGCTCGATTGCAGCGAATGCCACGTGGCCAGTTCGGTGTCGTAGCTGCGGTAGTCCAGCAACCGGTTCAGGCCCGGGTGCACGTGCGGCAGGTGGTAGCCCTCGAGGTAGTTGTCGACGTAGGCCTTCCAGTTGCACGCCACGTCGTAGCTGCGGCGGTGGTCGAAGCGCAGCACGCCGAGGTCCTGGCGCAGCCGCGCATCGATGCCGGCGACGAGCTCGGCGAACGGCGGCACGTGCGCCGCATCCAGCGCAGCGAACACCAGCCCCTGCCATTCGACGACCACCGCCTGCGGCAGGCGGACCGAAGCCACGTCGAAGTCGCACGCGTCCGCCATCTCGGTGGCCGCGCGCAGGCTGCCGTCGAGCGCGTAGGTCCAGCCGTGGTACGCGCAGCGCAACGACTTGGCTCCGCGCGCGTCGCAACGCGCGAGCGGCCCGGCGCGATGGCGGCAGACGTTGTGGAGCGCGCGCAGCGTCCCGCGCTCGTCGCGAACGATGACGAGCGGCACGCCTCCGACTTCGGCGATGGCGACGTCGCCCGGCTGCGATACGCGCGACGCGTCCGCGACCAGCTGCCAGCTGCGCGCGAACACCGCGCGGCGATCGAGCGCCGCCGCACCCGCACCGACGTAGAACGGCGCGGGCAGGGCAGTCGCGGTCTCAGGCGGCTGCGACTGCAGCCAATCGGGGCGCGGTACGAAGTCGGTCACGCAGCGGTCCTGGATGGGCCCGCTGCGAGTGTAGCCTCATAGCTGCGAGCTGAAGAGGGCGGCCACGCGCTCCATCGCGCGCTCGCGCCAGGGGCGCTCGCGCCACTCCTCCAGCGTGATGCGGCGGGACTTCGCGAGGTCCGCCTCGAACGTCTCCGTCATGTGCGCGGCAAAGCGCTCGTCGTAGACGTTGAGGTTGGCTTCGTCGTTGAGGCTGAAGGAACGGTTGTCGAAGTTCGTCGAGCCGACGGCGACCAGGTAGTCGTCCACGATCACGATCTTGCAGTGGTACATGCTCGGCGAATACTCGAAGATTTCGGCGCCGCCCTCCAGCAGCGGCCCCCACTGCGCACGCGAGGCCTTGCGCACCATTTCGGCGTCGATGTGCTCGCCCGGCATGACGATCCGCACCTTCACGCCACGCGCGAGCGCGTCGAGCAGCGCCTGTCGCGTGAGCTCGTCGGGCACGAGGTACGAGGCCGAGATGTCGATGCTGCGCTCGGCCGACGTGATCGCCATGAGGTACATCAGGTGCATGCTCTCGCTGCCGCCGTCCGGTGAGCTCGAGAACATCTGCGCCGGCGAATCGCCTGCGGGCTCGAGCGGCGGGAAGTAGTCCGGGCCGCGGAGCACCTTGCCGCTCGTCGTGATCCAGTTGTCGATGAACACCGACTGGATCTGCGCGACGACGGGACCCTCGACACGGAAATGCGCGTCGCGCCAGTGGTCGGGATCCTGCGCGTGCCCGGTCCACTCGTCCGCGATGCCGACGCCGCCCGTGAACCCGATCCTGCCGTCGACCACCAGCAGCTTGCGGTGCGTGCGGTTGTTCATGCGGCCGAGCGTGTACCAGTGCAGCGGGTGGTAGCGCTCGATCTCGATGCCCGACTCGCGCATCTGATCGAGCATCGTGTCCTCGATCTTCTGGCTGCCGACCCAGTCGAGCAGCACGTGGACCTTCACGCCGGCGCGCGCGCGCTCCTCGAGCGCCTGCGCGAACTCCCGGCCGATGTCGCCGGACCAGTAGATGTAGGTCTCGAAGGTGATGCTGTGCTGCGCGCCGCGGATGGCGGCGAGCATCGCCGGGAAGATCTCGTCGCCGTTGTCGAGCGCCGTGACCTGGTTGCCGGGCAGGATGGTCGGCCCGAGCAGCGTGCTCATCTCGCGGAAGAACTGCGGATCGCGCACCCCGGTGATGTGCCTGAGCTCGCGCTCGAGCTGCTTCTCGGGCGGCACGAAGTTCAGGCCGATGACGACGGCGACGAACGTCAGCACGGCCGTGACCACGACGACCCAGATCATCTTCCGCGTCCAGCGCATCGCACGCCTGCTCCCTTGCTCATCGGGCACCTTGCTCGCAGCCGCCGGGCGCGGCCTTCGTTCCGTGCAACGTGCAAGCGGTATGCCCGTTGCATCGTTTCCGCGAGACCGGCCGCTCGTGGCCGCCCCGGAGCACGCCATGACCAAGCTCGTCTATTCGCTCGACTCGGCCGATTCCGCGCTGGAGGCGATCCGCCGCCTGCGCGAGCTGGGCGTCCCCGACAAGTGCATCTCGCTGATCGCGCGCGCCGACATCGAGCTGGAACGAATCCCCGATCGCTTCGTCACCGATTCCACCGACTTCGGACCAGCGGTCGCGCGCGGCGCCGCGCTGGGCGGAACGATGGGGGCCGTGGCGGGCCTGCTGGTCGCGAGCTTCCCGATGTTCGGCATCGCGCTCGGCGGCGGCGCGCTGCTGCTCGCCACCGCCGGCGCTGCGGTCGGCGCGTGGTCGTCGGCGCTGATGGGTGCGGCGACGCCGAACGAGGTACGTCGCCACTTCGAGGACGAGATCGAGGGCGGCCGCGTGTTGCTCTCGATCGAGGCGACCGACGACGCGCGACCGGCCGTGGCAGCGGCGCTGGACTCGATGGGCGAGCGCGCGCGCGAGCTGCCGCCGCTCGACCACCTCGGCGCGACCGAGCGTGCCAGCCACCACCCCGAGCGTCGCGGGTGATGGGCGGGGCGTCCTACGGCGGCGACCGCTTCGCCTTCGGGGCAGGCTCGGCGTAGCCGCCCTTCGTCACTCCGCCGAGACCTTCCCCGACGGGCTTGCCGCCGCGCTTGCGCGCGGCGGCATCGAGGTGGCGGCGATCCTGCGTGCCGGTGCGGCCGGCGCGCTGCTCGCGATCCTTACTCGCCATCGTCGAACAGCTCGTCGTCGTCGCGCGTCGTCGCCACCGGCGTTTCGTCGGGCAGGCAGTCGCGGCCCGCGAGCGCCTCGTCGCGCTGCGCGATCAGGCTGTTGCAGCGCCTTTCGAGCGTCGGGGCGAGCTCGGGGTCGCGCGACTGCGAGACCAGCGTGTCGCGCAGCGCGTCATAGCGCTTCTCCAGCACGTCGGGCTTGAACGTGCCGATCACCGTATGGCACGCGCGATAGCTGGCAAGGTAGTCGTCGCAGGCGGGCACGCCGACGAGCGCGCCCGGCGCGGGGGCCACCAGGACGCCGCCGTGGCGCGTGACGTGCGTCGGCTCGCTGCGCACGACGGCGGTCGTTTCCTCGCGCGCGACCGAAGCCGTGTCGTCGCGGGATTCGTTGCTGGCGCATCCCGCGGCGACCGCCGCGACCAGGGCCAGCGCTGCATGGCGAAGGGGAAGACGGTGCATGGTGCTCTCCGGTCGGGCGCCGGATTCGGCGCTGCCGGGATCACTTCAAGATCGGTGCCATCCCTTCACGCGAGGGTTACATCGTACGCGGGAAGCAAGCTGCAACCGGGCCGGGCAGCCGGCGGGCGGTTTGCATCGTTCGTCGCGCTGTTCCGCCGGCGCCGTCCAGGCGCCGCTGCACATCGTCGGGACGCTCCTTCGCACATCCTGTGCCCAGCCATTCCACGCAGCCGTCGCCGGAGGGCGACGGCTAGACGCGTGGAATGACCTGGGTCGCGACCGCGACGAAGTGCGAGACGCTGCCGCTGAGCACGAATGCGTGCCAGATCGCATGGGAATAGGGCACGCGGTGGTTGTGGTAGAAAAAAGTGCCGAGCGTGTAGAACACGCCGCCGGCCAGCAGCCAGGCGACCGTCGCGGCAGGGACCGAGCGCACGAGCGGTCCGATCGCGAGCACGATCAGCCAGCCCATCGCGACGTAGATCGCCGTCGACGTGCGCTTGAAGCGGCCGGTGAAGAACAGCTTGAATGCGATGCCCGCCACGGCCAGCGTCCAGATCACGCCGAACAGCAGCCAGCCCCATGAGCCGCGCAGGCCGATCAGGGTGAACGGCGTGTAGGTCCCGGCGATGAGCAGGAAGATCGCGCAATGGTCCAGCACCTTGAGGCGCTGCTTCGCGCGCTGCTGCGGGATCGCGTGGTACAGCGTCGAAGCGGTGTAGAGGAGCACGAGCGCCGTCACGAAGACGGAAGCGCTCACCACGTGCCAGGCGTCGCCGTGGATGGCCGCGAGCGTGATCAGTACGGCGCCGCCGGCCACGCTCGCCACGATGCCGACGCCGTGCGTGACGGCGTTGGCGATCTCCTCGCGCAACGAATAGCGGTGGTCGACCACGGCGCGGGCTCCTGGCTGCTCGGCCCCTGCGCTGGAGCCTAGCGCACGGTATTGGAGCCGTCACTCAGCCCGTATGATCGGCGCGGGGCCGGGGAGCGCGCATGGACACGAAGACTGCGGGGAAGCGCCGGTGGTGGCAGCAGCTGTACGTGCAGGTGCTCATCGCGATCGCGATCGGCATCCTGCTGGGGCACTTCGCGCCGGACCTCGGCGCGAAGATGAAGCCGTTCGGCGACGGCTTCATCAAGCTGGTGAAGATGATCATCGCGCCGGTCGTGTTCCTGACCGTCGTCGTGGGCATCGCCAAGATGGGCGACCTGCGCCACGTCGGTCGGATCGGCGTCAAGGCGCTCGTCTACTTCGAAGTGGTGACCACGATCGCGCTCGCGATCGGGCTCGTCGTGGCGAACGTCGCGCAGCCGGGGGCAGGCGTGCACGCGACGCCTGCGCAGCTCGACACCAGCCAGATCGCCGGCTACAAGCAGGCCGCGGCGGCGCAGAGCACGACCGACTTCCTGCTGCACATCATCCCCGACAGCCTGCTCGGCGCGTTCGTGCCCGGCGACCTGCTGCAGGTGCTCGTCGTGGCCGTGCTGTTCGGCGTCGCGCTCACCCGGCTCGGTGCGCGCGGAAAGCCGGTGCTGGGCTGGCTGGACGACGTCTCGCACGTGATGTTCGGCATCGTCGACGTGATCATGCGCCTCGCACCGATCGGCGCGTTCGGCGCGATGGCGTACACGATCGGCAAGTTCGGCATCGACACGCTCGCGTCGCTCGGCTTCCTGCTCGCGTGCGTCTACGCCACGTGCGGCCTGTTCATCGCGCTCGTGCTCGGCACCATCGCGCATTTCTCGGGCTTCAGCCTCTGGCGCTTCCTGCGCTTCATCCGCAACGAGATCCTGCTCGTGCTCGGCACGTCGTCGTCGGAGTCCGCGCTACCCCGGCTGATCGACCGACTCGAGCAGGCCGGCTGCGACCGCGCCGTCGTCGGCCTGGTCGTGCCGACCGGCTATTCGTTCAACCTCGACGGCACCTGCATCTACCTCACGCTCGCGGCGATCTTCGTGGCGCAGGCGCTCGACATCCAGCTCTCGCTCGGCGAGCAGCTCACCATCCTCGCCGTGCTGCTGCTCACGTCCAAGGGCGCCGCGGGCGTCACCGGATCGGGTTTCATCACGCTCGCCGCCACGTTGGCCGCGCTCGGCGGCAAGGTGCCCGTGGAAGGCGTCGCGGTGATCCTCGGCATCGACCGCTTCATGTCGGAGGCGCGCGCGATCACGAACGTGATCGGCAACGCCGTCGCGACCATGGTGGTCGCGAAGTGGGAGGGCATGCGCGACGACGCGAAGATGCACCGCGCCCTGGCCATGTCGGACCCGGACGCCCTCCCTACGGAGAACTGACGCGCAGCACGGCCCAACCGGCACGACGCGGGGCAGGAGTCAAGCCTCTTGCCCCGCGAGCGCGGATTGCAATCGATGTTGCCGCTCGAGATTCGCGCAGCGAATTTGGAGCGATGTGTTCAGCGAATTTCAAAATCCGCCGCGCATCCCTCGGACACCCAGATGCGGTTGCGGTCGTAATCCCAGGTATTGCCCTTCACGCACGGCGACTTGCTGACCTGCCGTACGAGCGTCACGCCGCGGTTGCCGCGCGCATTGCACGTCGTTTCGGTGAAATCGCGCGATTCGCAGCGGAGCCACCGCCCGTCCGCGCCGGGGTCGAGCGCGACCGTGGTGTAACCGACGTTGAACTCCGCCTGGCAGCCGTCGTCGACCCAGATGCCGCGCTCGTCGTAGGCCCAGCTGCGGCCATAGACGCACGATCCGCTCAGTGCGCGCACCATCTGCGCCGCGCCATCGCCGATATCGGCCGGGCAGTAGCGGCGACGACCGTCGATCGAGCGGCAGCTCAGCGTCGCGGGACGATACGGCTGGCCCGCGCCGGAAGCCGGTGCCCACGCGTAGTCCGAGCCGCGGTAGCCGAGCTGGAACTCACCGGCGCAACCGTCGGACACGACGATGCCGCGCGCGTCGCGCCACCAGGTGCGTCCGCGGATGCACGGCGCTTCGCTGATCTGGTTCACCAGCTTCACGCCGCGCGCCGTCGGGGCGGCGCAGAACGCGCGCTGGTAGTTCTCGGACGCACAGACGATGTAGTCGTTGCTCACGTAGCCCCAGCCGTAGCCGTAGCCCTGGGCGCGACGACCGATCTCGAATTCGCCGCGGCAGCCGCCGGAGACCCAGACGCCGCGACCGGTGTAGCCCCAGGTGCGGCCGAGCGTGCAGCGGCCGTTCGCGTTGTTGACGAGGCTGACGCCGCGGCGCGTGTCGGCCGGGCAGAACGTGGAGCGGCCGCCGTGCGATTCGCAGCGGAGCACGTCGAATGGAATCGTCGACGTGGTGCGCACGGTGCGCGTCGTGACGACGGTCTCGGCCTGGGCGACCGCGCTCGATCCGAGCGCGACGAAGGCCAGGGTGGCAAGGAATGCGGGCTTGCGCATGGGTGGCTCCGGATGAGTTGGGCGGTTCAGAGCGGACGGACGTGGCCGTTGCCGACGAACACGCGAGTGCCTTCGCGCACGCCGTCGAGGTCGTCCTGGCTGACGACGACGCGACGGCCGTCGTCCATGGTCACGAAGACCTCGTAGCCGCCGTCGCGCACGTTGCGCTCGATGTTGTTGCCCGCGACGCCGCCGAGCACGGCACCGGCGACGGTCGCGGCCGTGCGGCCGTCGCCCTTGCCGACGGTGTTGCCCAGCGCGCCGCCGACGATCGCGCCCGTGACGGCGCCGGCGCCCGTCGTGCGGCCGCCATCGTGGTATTCGATGCGATCGACCGTGCCGCAGCGCTCGCACGCCACGTCGTAGTCGTAGTCACGGTATTCCCGGCGCTCGACGTAGCCGCCGTCGTAGTACGGATCGCGTTCCGCGTAAAAGGGGCCGGTGGCGCAGGCGCCGAGCGACAGCGTCGCGAGCGCGGCGAGGGTAAGTCGTGCATTCATGGCGAATCTCCCGGGATCGGTACGCCCATCGGGAGCAAGCCATATGCCACGAATGTGACGGCGGTGGCCGCCGCCACATCATGCTGCAGTTGAAGCCCGGGCGAGCCGAGACGGCAGTCGCGCGTCGAAAACGACGCTTTTCGACGCGCGGGCGGAGCGCGCTCTTCCGGACGGATTTCGCGCAGCGGAATCCGGACGAATCAGCGGACTGTCGCGTCCATCGCCGAGTTCGCTTCGAGCACGCGCGGCCAGCAGGCGACGAGTGCGTCGACGACGGCGGGATGGAACTGTGCGCCGCGTTGGGCACGGAAGTGCGCGAGCGTGGCGTCCGGTTCCCAGGCATCGCGCCAGGGCCGTTGTGCAAGCAGGGCCGCGAGCACGTCCGCGACCGCGACGATGCGCACGGCGAGCGGAATGGCTTCGCCGCGAATGCGTTGCGGATACCCGCTGCCGTCGTGCCGCTCGTGGTGGCCGAGCGCGAGCGCGGCGGCGAGCTGCAGGTAGCGTCCGTGATGGTCGCGCAGCAGCTCGTGGCCGTGCAGCGCATGTCCCTCGACGAGCGTGCGCGACTCCGTGTCGAGCGGGCCCCGGTGCAACTGGATCGAGTCGGGCACGCCCAGCATGCCGATGTCCGCGACGCTCGCGGAAAGCTCGAGGTCGTGCGCCTCGTCGGGCGAAAGGCCGAGCGCCTCGGCGAGCAGCCCGGTGAAACGCGCGACGCGCGCAGCGTGCGCGCCGAGCCACGGCGCACGCAGCTCGAGCGCCTTGGAGAGCAGGAAGATGGACTCGCGCTCGCGCCAGTCGGCCTCGCGGTGCTCCGCGGTGAGCTGGCGCTCCAGCGCGTTGAGGCGGTCCTTGGCAAAGCGGCTCTGGCGCCGCAGCCCGAGCAGGTTGCGGCATCGCGCGCGCAGCTCCTTCGGCCGCACCGGCTTCTGCAGGAACTCGTGCACGCCCGCTTCGAGCGCCGCTTCGCGGACCGGATCGTCGCCGACCACGGTGATCAGCAGGATCGGCACGTCGCGGTTCGCCGGCGGGCGCCGGAAGCGCTGCGCGAACTCGATGCCGTCCATCTGCGGCATGCGGTAGTCGAGGAGCACGAGGTCGGTCGGGTTCTCCTCGCTCCAGCGCAGCGCCTGCGTCGGATCGCCGAATTCCTGCACGACGAGATCGGCCTCGAGCGTCTCGACGACGCGTCGGAGCATGGCGCGCGCCGAGGGCTGGTCGTCCACCACGAGTACGTTCATCGGCCGCGACTCTCCCTGTGCGAGTCGCTGCGACGTTAGCAAATCGCCGTGCCCTGCAGCACGGGAAAATCACGCGCGCCGGAACGACGGGAGTGCGGTGCTACAACAGCGCGAATCCGGACAGCGCAGCGTCCAGCCTGGACTGGAAATCGCGCCGCTCGTCGGCCGGAATCGGGCCCAGCGCGAGCCACTCGGCGAGCAGCTCGCGCGACTCCACCTGCGGATCGGGCGCAGCCCCACCCTCGAGACGCTGCGCGAGCCGCCGTACCTGGTAGGCGCGGCGCAGCTCGCGCCACGCGGCGGGGCTGTCGATGCCGGCGAGCCACTCCGCCTGTACGACGATCTCGGCGGCGATTGCGC
Organism: uncultured Pseudomonadota bacterium; assembly: GCA_937996755.1. Lineage (GTDB taxonomy): Bacteria > Pseudomonadota > Gammaproteobacteria > Xanthomonadales > Ahniellaceae > CALKUS01. The sequence continues at coordinate 15,401 of CALKUS010000288.1, forward strand.
GATTGCCTTCGGCTGCTGCCTGCAGTCCTGCGGCGTCGAGCGCGGCGAGCTGTTCGAAGCGCGCCACGAGCAGCGCGCGGTCGGGCGCCGACAACGCGAGCGCGTCGAACCCGGCGCGCAGCGCGTCGGCGTCGAGAGCGGCACCCGAGAGCGCGGACGATTCCTGCTGCGCCAGCCAGTCGGCCGCCGCGCGCACGGACGCGCGCGCGGAGCGCTCCCGCTCGCGCAGCGCGGCGACCTGCGCCTCGCGCACGCGTTCGATCGCGGCGTCGAACTCGCGCTCGCGCGGCCGCGCGGCGGCGCGCGGCTCGCGTTGCGGGCGATCGTCGCGGCCACCGCGACCGCCACGATCGTCCCGGCGCGGCGGGCGGCGATCGCGGCCGTCGCGCGAGTCGCGCGCGTCGCGGCGCTCTTCCGACGGCGGCGGCACGAGTGCGCGGAACTTCGCGGTGGCCGCTGCGATGCGCGGCTCGGCGTGGGCGAGCGCTTCCGGGTCGTCGCGCAGCGCGGCGAGCTCGGCGAGGATCGCATCGACGCCGCTCGCGTAGTCGCTGCGCGCCTGCTGCGCGGCGGCCTGCGCTTCGCCGACCTGTGCCTGGAACGGCGCGACGACCGCGTCGAACTCCTTCTGCAGCGCGGCGGCGTCGGCGCCCGACGCGCGCGGCAACGAGCGCCACGCCGTTCGCGCCTCGTCGATGCGCGCGAGCGCGTCCTCCAGCGTGGTGTGCGCGAGCGCGCGGCGCAGGTTCGCGAGCAGCTTGTGGCGCGCGCCGCGCGCCGATTCCGAGGCCGCGTCGCGCGCCTCGCCGAGGCGGTCGAGCTGTTCGCGCAGCTTGCGTCCGAGCTCGCCGCGCCGGCGCGGGTCGATTTCCTCGAGGCGACGCAGCCATTCGGTGGTGCGACGCCGGGCCACGCCGAGCTGGCGCGGATCGGTCGCGGCGGGTTCGGCGAGGAACGCCTCGAGCTCCGTCGTGCGTTGCGTGCGCAGCTCGCCGCGCTTCTCGAAATACGCGCGGGTCGGCGCGAGTGCGCGATGGCACAGCGCGCGGAAGCGCTTGTCGAGGCCGGACTCCCCGGGTGCTTCGCCCTCGGTGGCGGCGATGCGCGCCCACTCGGCCTGCGCCTCGCGAACCTTCGTCGCCACGGCGTCGGGATGCAGGCCGGCGGCGGGCAACGCGGCGAGATCGTCGCAGATGCGCGCGCGAACCTTGTTGCCCGACCAGCGCTGCCACTGCGTGAGCTTGCCGAGCGCCGTCGAAGCGGCGTCGAGCCGCGCGCGTTGCGCCGGCGTCGCAGGCGCACCCTGCGCGCGCAGTGCGTCGGCCTGCGCAAACGCGGACTGCGCCTCGCCCGATGCGCCGCGCTCGACGGCTGCCTCGAGCGTGTCGAGCACCGCGTCGAGCTCGCGCACGCGCGCCTGCGCCGCTTGCGCCTCCTCGGCATGCCGCGCCGCGATCGCCGATTCCACGCCGCGCAACCGCGCATCGAGCGCGGCGTCGCTCGCGCCCGGCGCGTCGGCCCAGCGACGGCGCCAGCGCGCGAGGCCGCGCGCGTCGATCGCGCTCGCCTGCTCCAGCTCGTCGACGAGCGCGATGCGCGCGGGATCGGCGGCAACCGGCTCCGCGACGACGACGGGCTCGGGTTCCGCCTCGGCTTCGACGACGACGGGCGCTACTTCACGCGGCCGCGGGGAGAGCGTGTCGCGCAGCGTGCGTTCGTAACCTTCGACGCGTTGCGCGAGCTCGGGGCCGATGACGTCGCGCCACGCCTGCCATTCCGCGTTCAGCGCCGCGGCGCGCGCGGCGGCGTCGGCCGGCAGCTCGCGGCGCAGCGCGTCGAGCTCGTCGCAGATCGCGAGCGCGCGCGCCTTCAGCGTGGCCGGGTCGCGTGCGGCGATGCGGAGCGCCTGCAGCCGGTCGCGCGCGGCGCGCGCCAGCCGCTTGTCGCCGAGCCGCGCGGCATCGGCGAGGCGTTCGAGCGCAGCCGGCGATTCGATGCGCCCGAGCAACCAGAGGCGCAGCTCGACGTCGGGATCCTTCTGGCAGCGCTCGAGCAGCAGGGCGGGGCGCGTGATGCGCTCGAGTGCTGCGCGACGCACGGCGGCCTCGGGCGCGCGCGACGCGGCGTGTGCGAGGAGGTCGGCGTCGTCCTCGACCGCGAGCACGCGCTCGCGCTCGGCGACGCTGGCGAGCGACGCATCGACGAGCACTGCCTTCAGACGCTCGCGCGCGGCGGCGCGCACGCCTTCGTCGGAATCGGTGCGCAGGCGGTCGCCGAGCAGCGCCAGGTCGCGCAGCCGGCGCACGGCGGCGCGGCGCACGAGCGCAGAATCGTCGCTGCGCGCGAAGTCGACGAGGCGCGATGCGAGCTCGGCTTCGGGCGCATCGGCGACGGCGCGCGCGCGGCGCTCGGGGTCGCGGCTGTCCCATTCGGGCTTGCGCAGGCGGTCGAGGAACTTCATGGTGGGTGTCGGCGGGCGAAAGCGGAGGCGGGGGATGATAGAGGCTGCTCCGGAATATTGCGTAGCAACGGCGCGGAAATGACTGCCGCGCGCGAGCTCCACGTAGACGCCGGCGACGGCACGCGCTTCGGCGTGCTCGTCGCCGAGCCGGCCGCCGCCGCGGGTACCGGCCTGCTGTTCGTGCCCGCGATGGGCGTGACGGCGCGCCAATACGGCGCGTTCGCGCGCGCGCTCGCCGCGCGCGGCGTGCTCGTCGCGGTGCACGAGCTGCGCGGCGGCGGCTCGTCCAGCGTGCGCGCGGGACGTCGTTCCGACTGGGGTTACGTCGAGCTGGTCGAGCGCGACATTCCGGCGAGCTTCGCTGCGCTGCGCCGCGAATTCCCGGCCGTGACGTGGACCATCGGTGGCCACAGCCTCGGCGCACAGCTCGCGGCGCTCGTCGCTGCATCGCGGGCCGACGACTATTCCGGGATCGCGATCGTCGCGAGCGGCTCGCCGTACTGGCGCGCGTTCCCGGGCTGGCAGCGGCCGCTCGTGCGCCTGGTGTTCGCATGGTTCCGCGGCCTTGCCGCACTGGTCGGCCATTTCCCCGGCCGACGCGTGGGCTTCGCCGGTCGCGAGGCGCGCAGCGTGATCCGCGACTGGACGCGCAGCGGCGTGGAAGGCGGCTATCGTCCCGATCGTGCCGCCATCGATTTCGAAGCCGCGATGGCGGCGTATGCGGGCCGCGTGTTCGCGCTGCGCGGGCAACACGATCGCTTCGTGCCGCGCGCCGCGCTCGACTGGCTGCTCGCGAAGTTCCCGCGCGCACGGATCGAGCGTTTCGAGCTCGCGCCCGCGGACTTCCCGGGCGGGCGCGCCGACCATTTCGCGTGGCTCAAGGACCCGGAACCCGTCGCAGCGCGCCTCGCGGCGTGGGTCGCGGGCGCCGCGCCCGGGCAATCGCCGGCCGCTACGCCGCTGGACTACTAGCTTCCGCGGGCGCCAAGGCGTAGTTTCGGCAACGGAGAACCGGGGGAAGAAGATCCATGTCGTCGCCGACCGAGATGCTGCAGTCGACGAACCCACAGCTGTGCGAGCGCATCCGGCTCGGCGACCTGCGCGCGGAGGCCGAGCTCGTGAAGAGCTACGGTCGTGGCGTGCGGCTGCTGCTGGAACAGCGCGTCGGCCAGCGCGAGCTCGCGAAGGACCTGTTCCAGGAAACGTTCCGCATCGTGCTGCTGCGCCTGCGCAGCCCTTCGCTCGAGGCACCCGAGAACCTCACCAGCTTCATCCGCCAGACCGCCGTGAACGTGGCGCTGATGGATTTCCGCAAGCGCGCGCGGCGCCAGCGTTTCGAGAGCCATGGCTTCGACCTCGAAGCGGCGGCCGACTTGCTGGCGTGCCCGCTCACGCGCCTCGCGAACGAGCAACTTCGCGCAGGCGTGCGCTCGGTGATCGCCGACCTGCCGGTCGAGCGCGATCGCGAGCTGCTCTGGCACTACTACGTGCTGGAAGAAGACAAGGAATCGCTGTGCCGGCGCTTCGGCCTGAGCAGCGAGCATTTCGATCGCGTGCTGTCGCGCGCGCGCCAGCGGCTGCGCGCGCAGCTCGAGCGCGCCGGCACCGTGCGGGCCTGACATGGCCGAAGGCGGCGAGGACGGCAACGCCAACGTGGTCGCGATGGTGCGCGACCCGCCGATGCTGCCCCTGATCCAACCCTATCTCGCCGGGCGGCTTTCGCCCGAAGCCGCCGCGCGCTTCGAGGAAGCCCTGCTCGAGTCGCGCGAGCTGCAGGACGCGGTTGCGCTGCATCGCGCGATGCGCGACGGCCTGGAATCCATGGGCCAGGTGCCCCACGCACCCGAGCCCGCGAAGCAGACGACCATCTCGCGCTGGCGGCGCTGGTTGCTCGGCGTCTGAGCCTCAGGGGCTAGGGTCTAGGGGCTAGGGGCTAGGGCGAGTACACCCGAGGCTCAAGCGCGCCCGCCGTCTGGACAGCGGGCCGCGCTGACGTTCGTCCTGGCGCCCTAGCCCCTAGACCCTAGCCCCTAGCTCCTGCTCCTCAAGCATGACTTCCTCCCCATCTGCAGGCTGAGCCCGGCGGCGTAGCCTAGGCGTTCCGCGCGCCGCGGCGGGTGTCGCTGCGCCTGTTTCACCCAGGAGGAGTCCCATGCACAGACGCATCTGCCTGAGCGCGTTGCTGTTCGCGGCGTCGGGCGCAGCGAGCGCCATGACCGCCGACGAGCTGATCGCGAAGAACCTCGAAGCGAAGGGCGGCATCGACAAGATCAAGGCGATCGACTCGATGCACGCGACCGGGAAGATGTCGTTCACGGGCGACTTCTCCGTGGACCTCACGCTCGACCAGGTCGTCACGCGCAAGGGCAAGGTCCGCCAGGAGGCGTCGCTGCAGGGCATGACGTCCGTGCAGGCGTACGACGGCAAGGAAGGCTGGCAGATCCAGCCGTTCGGCGGCCGCAAGGATCCCGAGAAGCTGTCGGCCGACGACATCAAGGGCCTGTCCGACGACGCCGACATCGACGGCCCGCTCGTCGACTGGCAGGCGAAGGGCAGCAAGGTCGAGTACCTCGGCACCGAGGACGTCGACGGCACCGAGGCGCACAAGCTGAAGGTCGTCGAGAAGGACGGCGACGTGAAGTACTACTACTTCGACCCGGACTACTTCCTCGAGATCCGCGTCGTCACGCAGCGCAAGGTGCGCGGCACCGAACAGGAATTCGAGAGCGACCTCGGCAATTACGAGCAGGTCGCGGGCGTGTACATGCCGTTCTCGATCGAATCCGGCCCGAAAGGCGGCCCGAAGGGGCAGAAGGTGACGATCGAATCGGTGAAGGTCAACGAGGCCGTGGACGACGCGAAGTTCGCGTTCCCCGCCACGCCGGCCGCCAAGTGAGGAGACACGCCACCATGCGCATGAAGAAGCTCGCTCTCTGGTCGCTCGCGGCGATCGCAACGCCCGCGTTCGCCGCGGAAGCACCCGCCCCGAAATTCGATTCCGGCACGATCTCCGGACTCGGCGCCCGCAACATCGGCTCGGCCACGATGAGCGGCCGCATCGCCGCCGTCGCTGGCCGCAACGTCGACGGCAAGTCGCTGTTGTACGTCGGCGCCGCGAGCGGCGGCGTCTGGAAGTCGACGGACGGCGGCACGACGTTCAAGCCGGTGTTCGACAAGCAGCCGGTGCAGTCGATCGGCGCGGTCGCGATCGACCCGGCCAATCCGCAGGTCGTGTGGGTGGGCACGGGCGAAGCGTGGACGCGCAACTCCGTGTCGATCGGCAACGGCATCTACAAGACCACCGACGGTGGCGACACCTGGACGAACGTCGGCCTGCCCGATTCCGAGCGCATCTCGCGCATCGTGGTCGACGCGAAGGACTCGAACACGGTCTACGCCTGCGTGCCGGGCCGCCTGTGGAGCGATTCCACGGCGCGCGGCCTGTACGTGACGCGCGACGGCGGCAAGTCGTGGACGCAGGCGTTGAAGGGGCCGAACGCATCCACGGGCTGCGCCGACGTGAGCGCGGATCCTTCCGACCCCTCGCATCTGTTCGTGTCGCTGTGGGACTTCCGCCGCAAGGGCTGGACGTTCCGATCCGGCGGCGAAGGCCCCGAAGCGGCATCGGGCTCGGGCCTGTTCGAGACGCGCGACAGTGCGCGTACGTTCACGGCAATCGAGCCGAACAAGGACAACGGCCTGCCGGCGAAGCCGTGGGGCCGCATCGGCATCACGATCGCGCCGAGCGATCCGAAGCGCGTCTACGCGGTGATCGAAGGCGTGCGCAGCGCGCTGTTCCGTTCCGACGACGGCGGCAGGACGTGGACGGAAGGCGACCGCAGCCAGTCGATGGTGTGGCGCCCGTTCTACTTCGCGCGTCTGATCGTCGACCCGAAGAACGCCGACAAGATCTTCAAGCCGAACCTCCCGCTGATCGTCTCGCTCGACGGCGGCAAGAGCTTCTCCGGTTCCGGCGGCGGCGCGCACGGCGACTGGCACGACATGTGGATCGATCCGGACAACACGAACCACGTGGTGGGCGGCGACGACGGCGGCCTCTGGCACAGCTACGACGGCGGCAATCGCTGGTGGAAAGGCGACAACCTGCCGGTTTCGCAGTTCTACCACGTGAGCGTCGACGACAAGGACCCGTACCAGGTGTACGGCGGCCTGCAGGACAACGGTTCGTGGGCCGGTGATTCGGCGTTTCCGGGCGGCATCACGAATGCGCGCTGGGACAACCTGTATTTCGGCGACGGCTTCTGGGTATGGCCCGATCCGACCGACGCCAACTTCGTCTATGCCGAATCGCAGGGCGGCTTCCTCGGCCGCGTCGACCGTCGCACGCGCCTGACGCGATTCATCCAGCCGACCGCGGGCTTCAAGGAGAAGCTGCGCTACAACTGGAACACGCCGATCGAAATGAGCCCGAACGAGAAGGGCACGATCTACATCGGTGCGCAGTTCCTGTTCCGCTCGCGCGACCAGGGCCAGAACTGGGACCGCATCTCGCCCGACCTCACCACGAACGACCCGCTCAAGCAGAAGCAGGAAGAATCGGGCGGCATCACGGTCGACAACTCGGCGGCCGAGATGCACACGACGATCTACTCGATCAGCGAGTCGCCGAAGGACGGCAACGTGATCTGGGTGGGCACCGACGACGGCAACGTGCAGCTCACGCGCGATGGCGGCAAGTCCTGGACGAACGTCGTCGGCAACGTGAAGGGCCTGCCGAAGAATTCGTGGGTCAGCACCATCGAGGCGAGCCGCCACGACGGCGCGACCGCGTATGCGACCTTCGATCGCCACACGTTCGGCGACTTCGATCCCTACGTCTACCGCACGCGCGACTTCGGCAAGACCTGGCAGAAGATCGGCGGCAAGGAGCACGGCCTGCGCGGCTATGCGCACGTCGTGAAGGAAGATTCGGTCGACCGCGACCTGCTGTTCGTCGGCACGGAAATGGGCCTCTGGATCTCGACCGACGGCGGCGGCCACTGGGCGGAATTCAAGGGCGGCAACTTCCCGAGCGTCGCGGTGCGCGACATCGCGATCCAGGACCGCGATTCCGACCTCGTGCTGGGCACGCACGGCCGCGGAATCTGGGTGGTGGACGACATCTCGCCGCTGCGCTCGATCGACGATGCCATGCTGGAGAAGGAAGCGGCGTTCGTCGCGTCGCGCCCGGTGCAGCAGCGCATTTCGAGCTTCGGCGGCACGGTGGAAGGCGACGCGCGGTTCGTCGGCGACAACCCGTCCAATGCGGCCGTCATCACCTACTACCAGCGCACGCGCCACCTGTTCGGCGACCTGAAGATCGAGGTGCTCGACCCGAACGGCAAGGTGATCGAGACGCTGCCGGCGTCGAAGCGCCGCGGCCTCAACCGCATCACGTGGTCGATGCGCGAGAAGCCGCCCGTGGTGCCGCCGGCCGCGCAGCTCGCGAACTTCGGCACGATCGGCCCGCGCGTCATGCCCGGCACCTACAAGGTGCGCATGACGAAGAACAAGCAGGTGTACGAGGCTCCGCTGGAGGTGTCGATCGACCGTCGTTCCGGCATCACGCAGGCGTCGCGGCAGGCGCAGTACGACGCGGCCATGCGCGTGCACGGCATGTTCGGCGCGATGACCGGCCTCATGGCGCGCATCAACGCCGTGCGCGAGCAGGCCAACCAGCTCGCCGCGAAGGCGCCGGAAGGCGATCCGCTGCGCAAGCAGGTGGGCGCGTTCGCCGAGAAGGTCGACGCGATCCGCAAGGAGATCGTCGCCACGAAGGAAGGCGGCGCGATCACCGGCGAAGAGCGCCTGCGCGAGAAGCTCGACAACGTATACGGCGCGATCGTCTTCTACGAAGGCGCCCCGGGCCCGTACCAGCTCGCGACGGTCGACGCATTGCAGAAGGAGATGGACGGCGTGTCCGCCGAGTTCGACTCACTCGTGGCGACCGACCTGCCGAAGGTGAACGCCGCGCTGAAGGCGAAAGGCGCACCGGAGATCCAGGTTCCGCCCGCGCAGCCGGTCGCCGAGAGCCCGGTGTCGTCGGCCGACATCAACGCCGCGTTCGCGGCGTGGGCGCACGGCTCGTTCGGGCTCGACCTCGATCGCGGCACGGACGTCCGCGAGCGCGATTAGAAGAAATCGTCCCGGCGCGGCTCAGCCGCGCCGGGACGCCTCAGAATGTCATCCCGAAGGGGCCGCCGAAGGCGGCAACGAGGGATCTGGTCGTGGTGCCTCGCCCCGGATTGTCATCCCGAGCCGCAGGCGAGGGATCTCGATTCCGGAATCAGGCGCAGACCTGTTCGAACAAGTCGTGCCACCCGGGATTCGCCGCCTCGATCAAAGCAATCTTCTTCTCCCGTCGCCAGCCCTTCAACTGCTTTTCCCGCTCCAGTGCCGCGAACACGTCGTCGGTTTCCTCGACGAACACGAGGCGCGTGCAGCGGTACTTTCGCGTGAACCCTTCGTGGGCGAGCGATCGGTGCTGTGTGATTCGTGCCAGTAGATGGCCCGTCACGCCGATGTAGAGCGTGCGACTGCGGCTGGCCATGATGTAGACGTAGTACGAGCGCGGCATGGGCGGTAGTTTCAGCCATCCGCATGGTCCGACGTGTACGCAGGTGGCGCGCTTCGACGTAGGAAAAGCGAGATCCCTCGTCTTCGCCTCGGGATGACATCGGGCGCTGCGCGCGGAGATCCCTCGTCTTCGCCTCGGGATGACATCGGGCGCTGCGCGCCCGATGTCAGATCAAGCGCTGCGTAATGGCCTTCATCACCGCATGCGTGCGATCGCGGCAATCGAGCTTCAACAGGATCTCGGACACATAGTTCTTGACCGTGCCTTCGGACAGGAACAACGTCCGCCCGATTTCCTTGTTCGAATAGCCACCCGCCACGAGCCGCAACACGCTGACCTCGCGGTCGCTGAGCCTGGTCGCCGGCGCGCGCCGGGCTTCGTCGTCGGGCAGCTGCCGGCGCACGGGGTCGAGGGCGACCGGCTGCAGCAGCGTCTCGCCGCGCGCGAGCGCGAGCAATGCCGAATGCAGGTCCTCGGGCGACGCGTCCTTCAGCAGGAAGCCCTGCGCGCCTGCGCGCACGGCGGCCAGCAACAGCTCGCTGTCGTCGAACGTGGTGAGCAGCAGGACGGGCGTGCGGTCGCCGCGCGTGCGCAGGCCCTTCACGACGTCGATGCCGGTCGCGACGGGCATGCGGATGTCGCTCACGACGACGTCGACGCGCGTGGTTTCCAGTTGCGCGAGCAGGTCGTTGCCGTCGGTCGCCTCGATGGCGATATCGACGCCGAGGTCGCGCAGGAGCGCGCGCAGGCCCGAGAGCACGAGCGCCTGGTCGTCGGCCAGCGCGATGCGGATCGGCGCGGCGCTCATGCCGCGTCCGCGAGCGGCAGGCGTGCCTCGAGGTGCAGTCCGCCGCCGGGATTGCCGCTCACTTCGAGCCCGCCGCCGAGTGCGACGAGGCGTTCGCGCATGCCGGTGAGACCGTTGCCGAAGCGCAGCGGCAGCTCGCCACGGCCGTTGTCGCTGACGTACAGGCGCACGCGACCACCGTCGCGCTCGAGGCGCAACCAGACGTCGCTCGCGCCGCTGTGTCGCACCGCGTTCGTGAGCGCTTCCTGCGCGCAGCGCAGCAGCGCCTCGGCGGACGGCAGGTCTCCGACCTTCGCATCGGGCGCGACGACCACGTGCACGCGAGGCATGTCGACGTAGCGCGACAGCGTCTCGAGCGCGTCGCCCAGGTCGATGCCGTCGTGGCGGCGCAGCTCGCCGACGACGGCGCGGATGTCGCCTAGCAGCTCGTCGGCCAGGCGCGCGAGCATCGCGAGGTCCTCGCGATGCGTCGCGTCGGGCGAGCGCAGGATGCGCGCGAGATTGAGCTTCAGGGCGGTGAGCTTGTGCCCGGCGACATCGTGCAGCTCACGCGAGAGCTTCAGGCGTTCGTGGCTGCGCGTGCTCGCCTCGAGCAGCTCGCGCGTCGACAGCAGGTGCGCGTTCGCTTCGGCGAGCTGGTCGCGCGCATCGAACGCGCTCTTCGCGTAGTAGCCGCAGAGCAGCGCGAAAGCCTGGAAGCCGCCGAACGACAGGAACGACAGCGCCGCGTTCTCCAGCCCGTAGTGGCGCCACATCATCGCGAGCAGCAACGTGTTGAACGACGCAATCCAGGCCAGCGTCGCGCGCAGCGGGAAACACATGACGAGCTCGGCCGCGACGATGACCAGCAGTACGGGCAACGAGTAGTCGCGCGGGAACGCCTCCATCGCGGCGATCGCGAGGAAGCCCTGGCCGACGATCCCGACGCGCGACCAGCGTGGCTCCGGCTGGTTGTTCGGCGTGCGCGAGGACGCCACGAACAGCAGCAGCCAGGCGAACACGGCGGCGACACCGCCCAGCTGGAGCGGCGACCAGGGGGCGGGCTGGCGCGCGAGCCGGAACAAGAGCGGCGCCATGAGCGCCAGCCAGGTCACGTACGCGGCGATGTTGAGCGGCGCGAACACGCCGACGGACATGCGCGCCTGCGGCGCGGCCGGCGCGCTGTCGGCGGGAGGCGGGGCGTGCTCGGCCTTCATGCGGCGCGAGTATAGGCGCGCGCCCGCCGCCGGCCGCGCGCGGCGCGGCCGGTCGTGACTTCAGTCACCCGGGGCCGGCGGCGACGGCGGCCGGCCGTGGAACAGCGTCCGGTGCGCCCGGCCGGACCGGGCGTAAGTCCCTGATTCGCATTCGCGAGCCTCTTTCTGTATAGTGCGCGCCGCTGTGTTTGCACGGTCGGGCGCTGTGTGGAACGTTGCAGCGCAGATCCCGCGATCCGCCGCTTCGCCTCCCCTCCCGATCCTGCAGCCGGCGAAGGCGCCCCGGTCGCTCGGCCGATGCGTACGGCGCGCGTCCCGCACGCCCTTTCTTTTCCTGGAGCAGCACCCATGTCCGACCGGCAGACCGGTACCGTCAAGTGGTTCAACGACGCCAAGGGCTTCGGTTTCATCACGCGTGAGAACGGCCCCGACGTGTTCGTCCACTTCCGCGCCATCACGGGTGCGGGTCACCGCACGCTGACCGAAGGCCAGAAAGTGAGCTTCCGCGTCGCGCAGGGCCCGAAGGGCCTGCAGGCGGAAGACGTCACGCCGGCCTGAGTCGTTCTCGGGGCGTTCGCGGCCGGTGCCGCTGGCGGCCCCGGTTGCAGCTTCGCTTTTTCCAACGTTTCGAGGTAATCCCATGCTGACCATCGCCGTGCGCGGACTGCCGCGTTCCGCCAAAGAATCCGACGTGAGCGAGATGTTCTCGAAGCACGGCCGCGTGCACCGCCTCAAGGTCGCGAAGGACCTGTTCTCGGGCGAGTGCAAGGGCTTTGCCGAGCTCGACATGGAAGGCCACGAGGCGCGCGCCGCGATCGCCGCGCTGGACGGTTCCGTGTTCAACGGCGCCGCGCTGCGCGTTTCGATGCAGAGCGACGACAAGTTCAAGCGCGGCGGCCGCCGCTGAGCGACGCGCTCGCCCAGCGCGAGCACCGCCGTATCGCGACGCCTCCGCTCAGGGCGGCGTCGCGCGCCCCTTCAGCACCATCGTCGTTTTCCCGTCGCGGCTGATCTCGAGCCGCGCCCCCTCGAGCTTCACGTTGCCGCCGGCGCGCAGCCGCGCGAACCATTCGGTTTCGACGCCGAGGTCGGCGCACGCGCGCTTCGACGACACCAGCTGCGCGAATTCGACGCGGTCGCCGGTGAACGCCGCCGGCGACGAGAAGCTGTTGCACGGGCCGTGGCCCATCGCGACGTAGCCGCCTTCAGGCTTCGCTTCGAACCTGAGCTCGGTGCTGGCGTTGCCGACGGCCGCGGCGGCGTCCGGCAGCTCCACCAGCACGAACGTCCACGGCACCAGCGTCGTCGGGTCGAACACGGCTGCCTCCAGCACGGGTGCGGCATCGGGCGTTGCGGGGCCGGCATCGGCGCGATCGCCTGCGGCGCAGGCGAGCAGCAGGCTGGCGGCGAACATCGTGGTGGCGCAACGCAGTGCGAGTTTCATCTTCGATTCTCCCCGCGCGTGCGTCGCGCGAACCAGCGTGACGGAGCGAACCGCCGGTGGCTGCCGGCGAGCGCCTGCTCGACGCCGCCTTCGTCGGCCCAGCGCGGATAGGGCCAGGCCGGCGGCGGCGCGGCCAGTGCCGCGTCGCGATGATCGCCGGTTTCCAGTGCCGCCGCGCAACTGCCGTAGCCATGGTTCACGAGCACCTCGAATTCCGCATCGGTGAAGCGGTCGAGGTCGGTGCGCACGCGCGACAAGGTCGATGCGACCAGCTGGTCGGAATAGCCGAACGTACCCGCGCGTCCCGCGCGGCCGATGCTCCAGAGCGTGCCGCGCACGTCGTGCGCGACGCGGATCTCGTGGAACAGGCGCTTGCGCAGCGCGACCGCCTGGTTGCCGATGACCGCCGTGTAACGCAGCAGCCGGCTCACCACGTGCCCGCCGGGTCGGAACGGGAACGGTGCGCCGCCGTCCGACACGAGGATCTCGTCGGCGTGCTTGATCACGGGCTCCGTCGCGAGGTTGTCGTACACGCCGCCATCGGACAGGTCGATCGCTTCGCGCAACGCATCGCGATCGGCGCCGTCGTAGGCGCCGTGCGTGAAGTGCAGCCCGCGCGTGTCGATGCGCAGCGGACCGAACACCGGCGGGAAGCACGACGAAGCGGCGACCGCGAGCGCGATCGCGTAGTCGCCCGGCTTGCGGCCGTCGACGTCGTCGGCCTGCAGGTAGCCCGCCTGGTAATCGCCGACGCGCTGCTTGCTGAGCTCGAAATTCACGCCGAACGTGAGGTCGGTCGCGCAGAACACGAAGTTCGGCGCGTCGGGCAGCGCCGACAGCGGCGCGTCCGTGATCAGCTTCGCGTACGCGCGCGCGAGCGCCGGCGCGCCGAAGCGCGGCCACACGAAATTCAGGAACAGGCTCTTCAGCACCGGGCCGGTGCGGATGTCGGTGGCCGCGATCGCGCGGAACGGCTCGAGCACCGCGCGACGGAAGTCCAGCGACTCGCTCCATGCCGCGTAGCTCGCGACATCGCCACCCGCACCGTCGCGCATGATGCGGCTCGCGTACCACGCGGCGACGATACTGCCGCCCGACACGCTGCTGATGCGCTCCACGCGACGCAGCAGGCCGGCTTCGTGCAGGCGCAACATGGCGCCGAGATGATAGATCGCCGCGCGGTAGCCGCCGCCGGAGAGGCACAGTGCCAGGCCGGCGCGGCGCGAGCGGAGTGCGTGGCGGTCGGGGATCATCGGCATCGGGGCGCAACCTTAGCAGTTGTCGATCGACGCCCATTCCAGCGTACCCTCGTCGCGTGCCGCGAGATCGCCGCGGCGGGGAACGCTGCCGTGCACTATCTGCTGTTCAACGTGTTCAGCGAAAGCCGCTTCGGCGGCAACCCGCTCGCCGTCGTCGAGGATGCGGGCGCGCTCGCGGACGACGAGATGCAGGCCGTCGCGCGGCAGTTCAACCTGTCGGAGACGACGTTCCTGTTGCCGTCGACGCGTGCCGCCGCGCGCGTACGCATCTTCACGCCGAACTACGAAATGGCCTTCGCCGGCCATCCGACGCTGGGCTCGGCGGAAGCCGTGCGCCTGGTCATGGGCGCAGGCGACCGTTTCGAGCTGGAAATGAAGGTGGGCATGGTCGCCGTGAGCCACGAGGGCGACAACTGGTGGCTGCGCGCGACGCCGGCGAAGTCCCGTGCGCTCGCGGCGACGCGCGAGGAGCTCGCGCAGGCGCTCGGCGTGCCGCCGGACGCCGTGCTCGAGCCGCGCGGCTGGTTCGACAACGGCAACGAGCAGCCGATGGTGCCGCTCGCATCGGTCGAACACGTCGCCGCCTGCCGCCCCGTCGCCGAGCTGGTCGCGCGCCATTGCCGCAACGCGCTCGGACAACCGAAGGTCTACGTGTTCGCGCGCACCGCGACCGGCTTCGTGGCGCGCTACTTCGCGATCGCGAACAGCGGCGCGCTGTACGAGGATCCCGGCACGGGCTCGGCCGCCGCGAACCTCGGCGAATGGTGGCGACATGCGCACGGCGATGCGGCGCTGCGCGCGGAGATCGCGCAGGGCGATGCGATCGCGCGACCGTGCCGGCTGCACCTCGACGTGCGCGACGGCGTCGTGCGCGTCGGCGGTCGCGTGCGTCTCGTCGGCCGCGGCGAGCTGATGCTCTGACGCGCGGCGCCTATTCGAAGCCGTTCGCGAACAGCAGGCCGGCCTGGCCGAGCTCGACCACGAACTCGTTGCCCGAGCCGCGCACGTCGAGGCGATAGCCCGAGTTGTATTCCGATGCGTCGACGGTGCGCCAGTCGAGCACGGTGATCGTGGCGTCGGCCGGCTGCAGCACGCGCATCGCGAGCGCGCCGGCCGTCGCCGTGCGGCCGTTCACGACGGGTGCGACGGGCACGTTCACCTGGAATACGGCCTGCACGCCCGCGCCCATCGCAAACGTGTCGTGCACCGTCAGCAGGCGATTCGCGAACACCAGCTGGCGCCGCCAGTTGGTGACTGCGGCATTCGTGCCGAACGCGGGCGTGAGGTTCGCATCGACCGACACACCGCCCGGCACCGGCGTCACGGTCATGCTCGACGTCGTGCCGGTGCGTTGCCGTACCGTCGTGCCGTTCTGCACGAAGCGCACGAGGTTGTGCACTTCCGAGCCCTGCTCGATGCCGCTGTGCGACCAGACGTTTTCGGTGACGGCCTGGAAATCGCCCGCGAAGAACAGGTTGAACGAGCCCTGGTCCTGGTGCGCGTGCGACTGGTTGTACGGGCCGGCCATGAACGACATCCACATCGCGGACGGCGTCCAGTCGGTGCGCGCAAACAGCGCGCCCGTGCCGGTCGCGTGGTACCAGGTCGCCGTCGGGGCGGTGCTGCCGCCGGGCGCCGTGGACAGCAGGTCGTGGCGGAAGTTGAAGCCGCTCGTCATCTGCGGGACGGAGATGGCGCCGAGCCACCAGCCGGCGCGCGCGCGACGCGCGGCGTCACCGGTCTGCACGCGTGCCTGCAGCACGAGGTTGCGGTGGTAGTCGTACATCTCCGGATACGACACGCGCGCCTGGTCGCCGATCGGCGCGACGGCGTCCATGGTCGGCACCGTCGCATGCATCCACCAGTCGACGGAATCCTCGAGGTGAGCGCTCTGCGTGCCGAGGTTCGTGCCCGTGTTGTCGCGCCAGATGCGATACAGCTCGAACAGGCGGCGGTGGGAAAGCCCATACGCGGTGCCTTCCGCGCTGCCGCCGCCCGGCAACGCCGCGAAGTACGCGACCAGCTGCGGGAATTTCTGCGTTTCGAGGAACGTACGCCAGGTGGCGTTGTTGCTCGCGAGCGACCAGTACATCGTCGCTTCGAGGAAGCTGTAATGGTAGTTGTTGCCCGGGTCGCTCACCGACCAGCCGGACCACGGGAAGGCGCGTCCGCCCCAGCTCGCCTGCTGGTAGTTCCACACGTTCCAGACGGCCTGCTGCGCATACGCGGCCCAGCGCGTGCGCTGCGCGGGCGTCGTGAAAGCAGCGCACCAGTCGTAGGTGATGGACAGGTCGCGGATGTAGTCGCCGACCTCGAGGTACGAATCGGCCGCCACGTCCGGACGGCGCGCCGCGGCGATCTCGGTTTCCGCCGTCGCGACCTGCGCTTCCACCATCTGCACCGCGAGCTGGCAGTACTGGTTGCCGCCGCTGATGCGGTAGGCATAGGCCGCGTCGGTCGCGGAGAACGCGTAGCCCGGGCTGCCCGCGACGGCCTGGTTCACCCAGGTGCGGAAGCGCTGGTACGCCGGCCCGTTGGCGTCGACGTACGACAGGTCGACGACGACCGCCGCGTCGGCGGCGCCGGCGGCGAAAGCGAGCAGGGGGACGGCGAAAAAGCGCAGGCGCATGGTGGATTCCTCGTGCGCCGCGATTCTGCGCTGGCGAGGCCGGGGGAATCGTGACGCGCTGCGCGCTTCGTCGTGGCGGGACGTCTCGTCGGGCTGCCGTGGCCGACGAACGCACCATACGGTTCGCTCTGGGACCGTGCCGCGAATGCCCCTAGCATCGCGAAATGACCATCCGCCGCGAAGACCTCGATTTCCTCCTGTTCGACTGGCTCGATGCGCTCGCGCTCGCCGAACGGCCCGCGTATGCGCACCTCGACCGCGACACCGTCGACTCGATGCTGGACGCATCGCTCGCGCTCGCGGCGTCGCAGTTCGCGGCGCACGCGGCGAAGTCCGACGCGAACGAGCCGCACGTGCGCGACGGACGCGTGGTGCTGATCCCCGAGATCGAGCGCGCGTTGCGCGCCTACGCCGACGCCGGCCTGTTCGGCATGGAGGCACCGGTCGAGGAGGGCGGGCTCGGCCTGCCGTACACGCTCGTGAGCGCGATCGGCGGCTCGTTCAGCGCCGCGAACTCGCCCACGAACAGCTACCCGTTCCTCACGCAGGCGGCCGCGAACCTGATCCGTGCGTTCGCGAACGACGGGCAGAAGCGCCGCTTCCTGCCGCCGATGACGGACGGCCGCTGGTTCGGGACCATGTGCCTCAGCGAGCCGCACGCCGGGTCGAGCGTCGGCGACATCCGCACGCAGGCCACGCCGCGCGTCGACGGTACGTATTCCATCCGCGGCACGAAGATGTGGATCTCCGCCGGCGAGCACGAGCTCGGCGGCAACATCGTGCACATGCTGCTCGCGAAGATCCCGGGTGGGCCGCCCGGCACGAAGGGCATCTCGCTGTTCATCGTTCCGAAATTCCGCGTGGACGCGGACGGGCAGGTGGGCGCGCGCAACGGTGTGACGCTCGCCGGCCTGAACCACAAGCTCGGCTACCGCGGCACCACCAACTGCCTGCTGAACTTCGGCGAGGACGGCGAGTGCATCGGCGAGCTCGTCGGCGCGCCGCACGAAGGCATGCGGCAGATGTTCCGCATGATGAACGAAGCGCGCATCGGCGTCGGCATCGCCGCGGCCGCGATCGGCTATGCGGGCTGGCGCGCCGCGCTCGCGTACGCGCGCGAGCGCACGCAGGGCCGTGCCATGAGCCAGCGCGATCCCGCGACGCCTATGGTGCCGCTCGTCGCGCATGCGGACGTGCGGCGCATGCTGCTCCGCGCCAAGTCGTATGCCGAGGGCGCGCTCGCGTTGTGCCTCTACTCGGCGCGCCTCGTCGACGAGGCGCACGACGGCGATGCCGAAGCGCAGGCGCTGCTCGACCTCCTGACGCCGATCGTGAAGGCGTGGCCGTCGGACTACGCGCTCGCCGCGAACGACATCGCCATCCAGGTGCTCGGCGGTGCCGGTTACACGCGCGACTTCCCGGTCGAGCGCCTGTGGCGCGACAACCGGCTCAACGCGATCCATGAAGGCACGAACGGCATCCAGGCGCTCGACCTGCTCGGGCGCAAGATACTCGGCGACGGCGGCAAGGCGCTCGGGCTGCTCGCACGGCGCGTCGTGGGCACGCTCGAGCGTGCCGGCGCCGACGCATCGCTCGCGCCGCATGCGAAGGCGCTGCAGGAGTGGCTGCCTGCGATCCAGCAGGCGGTCGCTGCCGCGGCGACGCGCGAGGGCAGCGAAGTCGCGCTCGCGAACGCGTACCTGCTGCTGGACGCGCTCGGCCATTTCCTCGTTGCGTGGTTGTGGCTCGAGCAGGCGCTCGTCGCGCGGCGCGAGCTCGCGCGCGACGGCGTGCCCGATGCGAAGCGTGCGCTGCTCGACGGCAAGCTGGAGGCGGCGCGCTACTTCATCGTGTGGGAGCTGCCGACGAAGCGCGCCTCGCTCGCGCTGTTCACGGCGCAGGACCGGACGGTGCTCGAAGCAAATCCCGCGAACTGGTGAGCGACCCGCCGCTGCACTGCGCGAGCCGCCAGGCGAGCCAGCGCTCGCGGATCTCGCCGTCGAGGTTGTGGTTCGCGAGCTCGAAGCGATAGGGCGTGCCGGGGTTGCGGTCGAGCATGCGCGCGACCCACCAGCGCAACGGCTTCACGCCGTGCGCGTGGCCGTAGAGCGAGATGCCGTCGAGCAGCGGATGCGCCAGCGCCTCGCGCGCTGCCAGCGCCGCTGCGCGGTCGTCGTCGGCCAGCAGCGACCACGCGATCGCGTCGTCTTCGCCGAACAGGCGCTGGAACCAGCGCGGCCCGCGGCGCTCGATGGCACGCGACAGCTGCCACGCGCGCAGCGCGGCCGCGTTGGCGGGCAAGAGGCTGCCGGCGTCGCGCAGCGCGTCGAATGCCGTGGCTCCTACTTCGGTGACGACACCGTTCTGCGCCTGGTTCGCGATGTCGACGACGCGACCGCGTTCGACCGCGAACAGGAAGGCGGGGGACGCGAGCAGCGCCGCGCGCCCGCGCCGCGCTGCGTCCCGGCCCAGGCCGTCGCCGGCGAGCGCGCCCGCGCCCGATCCGAGCAGCACGCTGCGCGTACCGGCATGCTTCGCGAACGTGCCGAGCACTATCTCGTCGCGATCGAACGCCGCGTCGAAGCCGTCGTCGCCGAACAGCGCCGCGAATCCCGCGTACTGCGCCACCTGGCGTCCGACACCGCATTCGGCGTGCGCGCCCGCCCAGGCGAACACGCCGATCGCCGCGCTGTTCGTCGTCGCGGGGACGTAGCCGCGGCCGAACGAGTGCGTCGGCCGCCAGTGCGCGGTGGCGTCGCGGTCGAATGCCAGCCAGCGCCAACCGATGCGCCAGAAGCCGTAGCGCTCGTTCGCGACCAGCACCCCGACGGCGTCGCGCGTGGCGTCCGCGAGGCGCAGGCGGAACGCGCAGCCGCTGGCCGGATCGAGCAGCAGCCGACGCAGCGCTTCCCCGCGCGTATCGTCCGCGGGCAACCACGCGTGCAGGTCGCCGTGCACACGCGCGTCGGCCAGCCCGTCGCGCTCGCACGGCGAACCGGGAGCGACCCGCATGGGACCGTCGTGCAACGTCCAGCCGAGGTCGAGCAGCGCGCGCTCGATGCACTGCGCCGTTGCGCCGTGCACGGCGAACGGCAGCGCGAGCGCCGCGACGAGGAGCAAGCGCCGGCCGGCGCCGCGCATGGCTCAGCGCAACGCGCCGATCAGCGCGTCGATTCCCGCGAACGCGAGCCAGGTGCCGAGCGCCGCGAGCAGGAACGCGATGCCGATGATCGCGGCGGCGGCGACCACCAGTCGGTAGCGCGCGCTGCCGGCGTGCGGCGCGCGCCCGTGGTGGCGCTCGAGCAACTCGAGGTTGCGCACGTTCGCGCGGAAACCCACGTCGAACAGGTCGCCGAGCAGCGGGATCGCGCCCACGAGCGTGTCGACGACGAGGTTCAGCAGCATCGCCATGAGCACGCGCGTGCGCACGCCGCTGCGCGCCGCCGCGATCACGATCTGCGCGGAAAGCAGCGTTCCGAGCGCGTCGCCGATGCCGGGCACCAGGCCGAGCACGGCATCCAGCCCCAACGTGATGTTCGTGCCCGGGATGGCGACGGCCGAATCCATGAGGCGCGCGAGGCGACGCGCGCGCACGAGGTCCGCGGCGTAGGTGGGCGCTTCGTCGACGAGCTCGCCTTCGATTTCGCGAACCGTTTCGGGGGAGGACGATGCAACCATGTCAGCGCGTGGGCCGCCGCGACGGGATCGCGCGCAGCGCCGCCTGCAGCGCAGCGAGGCCGTTGCCGACGAGCACGGGCGCCGCCAGGCAGCGCGCGCCGAGCGCGCTGCTGGAACGACGGCGACCGTCCGGCGACGGCGCGACGCGATGGCTGGGGCGGGTGGTTCTACTCACGGCGGGTGAAGTATCTGCAAGCGGCACGCCGATGGAAGCGGCCGTCACCAGCTGTGACCGGTACGGAGGTTGCAGGCGACGGACGGCATGGAAATCCCCGACTGGCTGCAGTGGCCTGCAATGGCCGTCACGCTCTTCGCCGCATGGCTGGTCGGCTCGCGCGACGCGCGCCGTCGCGAATTCGGCTTCCGGGTGTTCCTCGCCAGCAACCTGCTGTGGATCGCATGGGCATGGCAGGTGCGTGCCTGGGCGCTGATCGTGCTGCAGGTCGGGCTGGCGGCGATGAACATCCGCGGTGTGCGCCGCAACGACGCGTAGCGGCCTCGTCCGCCTCTAGAATGCGCGCCCATGACGCGCTTCTCCTCACTCGATCGGCTGTACGGCAGCGGCACCGTCGACGTGCTCGCGCGCAGCCATGTCTGCATCGTCGGCGTCGGCGGTGTCGGCTCGTGGGCCGCGGAGGCGTTCGCGCGCAGCGGCATCGGCAAGCTCACGCTGATCGACGCCGACGAAGTCTGCCTGGGCAACGTCAACCGGCAATCGCACGCGCTCGATGGGACGATCGGCCGCAGCAAGGTCGCAGTGCTCGCCGAGCGGCTGCGCCTGATCAACCCCGCGATCGACGTGCAGGCCGTCGCCGCGTTCGTCACGCCGTCGACGGTCGGGCAGCACCTCGACCGCGGCTTCGACTACGTGTTCGACGCGTGCGACGCGTTCCGCGTGAAGGTGGAAGCGATCGCGTACTGCCGCCGGCGCAAGATCCCGCTGCTGACCTGCGGCTCCGCCGGCGGACGCGCCGATCCCGGCCGCGTGCTGGTGCGCGACCTCAACAAGGTCGCGCACGACATGCTGCTCGGCATGGTGCGCCGCGCGCTGCGCGACGAGTACGGCTGGCAGCGCAACCCGAAGCGCTACTACGGCGTGCTCGCGGTCTACTCGCTCGAGAACGTGCGCTATCCGCAGCCCGATGGCACGGTGTGCGGCTCGAAGCCCGAGGGACTGGAGGACACGATCAAGCTGGACTGCGCGACGGGCCTCGGCGCCGCGATGCACGTCACCGCGACGTTCGCGATGCACGCCGTCGGCAAGATCATCGAAAGGATCCTGGAGCGGGCCGCAGGAAAGCGAACGAGGTAGGAGCCCGCCTGCGGTCGACGCGTGCTTCGGTCGCGCGCAAGCGCGCTCCTACAACGCGAACAGGCGCTTCGCGTTCGCGGTCGTCGCGTCGGCGACTTTTTCCTCCGATTCGCCGCGCAATTGCGCCACCGCGCGCAGCACTTCGACGAGGAACGCGGGCTCGTTGCGCGCGCCGCGATGGCCGTGCATTGGCTGGTCGGGCGAATCGGTCTCGAGCAGCAGGAACTCCAGCGGCATCCTTGCGACGATGCCGCGCAGGCGCGACGCGCGCTCGTAGGTGACCGGCCCGCCGATGCCGACGTGGAAGCCGAGTGCGAACAGCGCTTCCGCCTGCTGCACGCTGCCCGCGAAACTGTGCACGACGCCGCGCAGGCCGCCCACGCGGCGCAGCGCGGCCGTGACGTCGTCCACCGCGCGGCGCGCGTGCAGGATCACCGGCAGGCCGCAGTCCTTCGCCAGCTCCAGGTGGCGCGCGAGGATCGCCTGCTGGCGATCGCGGTCCGGGTTGTCGATGAACCAGTCGAGGCCGCACTCGCCCACGGCACACGGCCGCTCGCGCTCGATCCAGCCGGGCAGCGCGTCGAGGTGTTCGGCGCGGTGCTCGTGGAGGTAGACCGGGTGCAGTCCATACGCGGCGTGCAGGCCTTCGTGCGCCGCGCACACCTCACGCAGCCGTTCCCAGCCCGACGCGACGTAGGCCGGGATCACCTGCGTGTCGACGCCGGCGGCGCGCGCGCGCGCGAGCGCGGCGTCGCGATCGGCGTCGAAGTCGCGGACGTCGAAGTGCGAGTGGGAATCGACGAGGCGCATCGGCGCATTCTCCCCCGGCGCGTCCCGCCGGGGGAGGGCGTCGCGGAAAATTTTCGCGGCTACGGCACGATCACGCGCGGCAGGTTCGCACTGGCGACCGCTGCTTCGAAGCGTGCCACTTCGGCGGCGCGCAACGCCGCCACTTCGCCTTCGACGCGGCGCAGCTCGCCCGTGACGAACGCGAGGCGCTCGGTCATGCCCTGCGTGGGCGGCAGGTCGGCCGACTGGATCCAGTCGTACAGCGGCGAGATCTGCGAATAGAGCTTCGCGCCGCCCTCGCGGCCGGAGAGGATGTCGTAGACGACCTCGGCCTTCGGGTTGTGCAGCTCGCCCTCGATGGCGTCGCATCGCGCGATGACCGCGTCGGCTGCGTCCCTGACCGCCGTTGCGTCGGCGTTCTTCGCGACGCGGTTGCGCACGTCGGCCACCTGCTCGCGGATCGCGCGCACCGCTTCGATCGTCGTGGCCGCGCGGTCCAGCGCATCGCGCGCGGCGAGCGTGAACTCGAGCTTCTGCGCATAGCCGGCGGCGTCGGTCGCCACGCGCGGATCGGCGTTCACGACGAGCGGCACGCTGCGCTTCTGGCCGAGCGCCGAGATCTCCAGCGTGTACCTGCCCGGCGGCACGCGCGGCCCGAGCTCGGGATTGCCCGCGTCGATCTTCGCGGCGATGCGCTTCGCGCCGTCCATGCGCAGGTCCCAGGTCGCTCGGTTCAGGCCTTCGTCCTTCGTCAGCTCGCCCTTCGGTTCCTCGTCGGTCGGCTCGTCGACGTCGTCGCGGTCGTACTTCAGCGGCCGCGGCACGCTCGACAGCTTGCGGATCACGCGGCCCGATTCGTCCTTCACCTCGCCCGTGACCGGCTCCTCGCTCTTCTTCGCGAGCCAGTACGAGACGGTGACGCCGTCCGGCGGATTGTCGATCTTGCCCTGCGAGCCCCAGTGCTGGTCGTTCGCCCAGCGGATCGCCGGCGCCGGCTCGAAGACGTGCAGCTGTTCGCTGCGCACGGACGCGTCGAGCTGGCGCACGGTCGCGAGGTCGTCGAGCGACCAGATGCTGCGTCGCGTGCCGAGCACGAGCGCACCGTGCTTCACCTCGAGGTCGGTCACGGCGATCGCCGGCAGGTTCAGCTTCAACGGCGCGAACGAGTCGCCGGCGTCGCGCGAGATGAACACGCCGTTCTCGCCACCGACGTACAGGATGTTCGGGTCGACCGGATCCTCGCGCACCACGAACAGCATCTGTTCGGCCGGCAGGCCGTTCGTGATCGAAGTCCAGCTGCGGCCGCCGTCGCGCGTGCGATAGAGATAGGGTTTCTGGTCGTCGACGCGGCGCGCGTCGATCGCGACGTACGCGGTGTCGGCGTCGCGCGCGGACGCTTCGATGCCTTCGACGGTCGCCCACGCGGGAAAGCCCTTCGGCGTGACGTTGCTCCAGCTGGCGCCGCCGTCGCGCGTGACCTGCACGAGGCCGTCGTCCGTGCCGACCCAGATCATGCCCTTCGCCACGGGCGATTCCTCGATCGAGAAGATCGTGCCGTAGGTCTCGACGCCCGTGATGTCGCCCGTGATCGGGCCGCCCGACCAGCCTTGCTTGTCGCGATCGTTTCGCGTGAGGTCGCCGCTCAGCTTCGTCCACGTGTTGCCGCGGTCCGCGGAGCGGAACAACACGTTCGCGCCGTGGTAGATCACCTTCGGGTCGTGCGGCGAGATCTCCATCGGCGCGGTCCACTGGAACCGGTAGGCGAGGTCGCTCGGCTTGGTACCCGACGGATTCGCCGGCCACGCCGACACGTTGCGGTACTGGCCGGTGCCCTCGACGTAGTGCGAGATGTAGCCGCCGTATTCGCCGGCGTAGATCGCGCCTTCCTGCGTGGGGTCGAACTTGAAGTCGCCGGCTTCGCCGCCGCCCGCGACGCGCCAGTCGGTGAGCGTCGGGCCGTCGTTCGCGGGAACCGCGTTCGGGCCGACTGCCGTGCCCCAGTCCTGCATCGTGCCGCCGACGTGCCACGGCACGCGATCGTCGACGTCGATGTTGTAGAACTGCGCGAGCGGCAGGTCGGGCGAGAACCAGGTCTTGCCGCCGTCGAACGACAGGTCGACGCCGCCGTCGTTGCCCACGATCATGCGGCGCGGATCCTTCGGGTCGATCCACGCGTCGTGCATGTCGCCGTGGTGCCAGCCCTTCGTGCGCTGCAGCGTCTTGCCGCCGTCGACGCTCTTGAGCAGCGGCACCTGCGGGAACCACACGACGTCCGCGTTCGTCGGGTCGACGGTGATCGTCGAGTAGTACCAGGCGCGCTGGCGAAGGATGCGGTGCGCGTTCGCGAGCGACCAGGTTTCACCGCCGTCGTCGGAGCGATACAGGCCGCCGGCCTCCGCCTCGATCAGCGCGTACACGCGCGACGGATCGGACGGCGCGACCGCGACGCCGACCTTGCCCCAGGGTCCCTTCGGCAGCCCGTCGGCCTCGACCTTCTTCCAGGTGTCGCCGCCGTCTGCACTGCGATAGAGCGCGCTGCCGGCGCCACCGCTCGTCATGCGCCAGGGCTCGCGACGCGTCTGCCACGTTCCCGCGAACAGGATGCGCGGGTTGTGCGCATCCATCGCGACGTCCGACGCACCCGTGTTCGCGTCGACGTACAGCACCTTCTGCCACGTCGCGCCGCCGTCCTTCGTGCGGTACACGCCGCGGTTCTCGCCCGCGCCGAACGGCGAGCCGAGCACCGCCGCGTACGCGACGTCGGGGTTCGACGGGTGCACGAGCATCGTGCCGATCTGGCCCTTGTTCTTCCACACGTGCTGCCACGTCGCGCCGGCGTCCGTGGTCTTCCAGATGCCCCAGCCGACCATCACGTTGCCGCGGATGTTCGCTTCGCCGCCGCCGACGTACACCACGTTCGGGTCGGAGGGCGCGACGGCGAGCGAGCCGATCGAGTTCGTCGACTCCTTGTCGAACATCGGCTGCCAATCGCGCCCGCCGTCGGTGGATTTCCAGACGCCGCCCTGCGCCGCGCCGAGCCACCACGTGTACGGGTCGCCGGGCACGCCCGCGACGCGCGAGACGCGGCCGCCGATCGCCGGGCCGATCAGCCGGTATTCGAGCGCGCCGTACGGCTTTTCGTCCGCCTTCGCTTTCTCGGGCTCGGCCGGTTTCGCGAAGGCGAGCGGCGAGATCAGGATCAGGATGGGCAGCAGCGTGCGCATGGCGGTTCCCTCCGGAGGACTCGCCATGCTGGACAAGTCAGGCCGGGGGACGCAAGGCCATTAAGCTGGTTAGGCTGAAACGTCCGCGTTTCTGTTTCGCTTCGTCGGGCCGCACCGTCGGCCATCCCTGGCCTCAGCCATCCCGCGCCAGCGGTTGCCGATAGGGCGACCGCTGAGCGGCGCGGGATCATCAGGCGGGCCGCCTGCCGCGCGCGCGAACCACGAAGTAGAGCGCCACCAGCACGGCGAGCGCGATCCCGATCGCAAGCCATTCCTTGCTCGTGAGCGTAGACAGCACGTACGCCATCAGGCCGAGCGAAACGAGCGGCACGACTGGGCCGCCCGGCATGGAGAACGGCTTGCCGTGCTCGGCGATGCCGCGCCGCTGCAGCCACCACGCGGCCGCGCAGACGCCGACGTAGACCATGCAATTGGCGCCGCCCGAGATGATCGCGAACGCCGCGAACGCGTCGGCCGCGGCGCCGCCCGCGAGGCTGGACAGCGCGAGCGCGAGCGCGATCAGGCCGTGCGCGAACACCGCGGCCAGCGGCACGCGATGCGTTGCCGTGATGCGCGCGAGCGGCGCCGGCAGCAGGCCGTCGCGCGCGAGCGCGTAGGGCACGCGCGCGGACGCGAGCATGTTGCCCTGCAGGAAGCCGAGCATCGAGATCATGGCGGTCGCGAGCAGGATCGCGAATGCGGGCTTCCAGAGCGTGCCCGCGGCTGCGGCAACCGGCGCCTTCTGGCCCGCGAGGTCTGCGCCCATCGCGGCCTGCGCGACGAGCTGCACGCCGACGTAGATCGCGACGACGAGCGCGATTGCGGTGAGCGTGGCGCGCGGCACCTGCTTGCCCGGGTCGTTCACTTCGCCGGACGGGATCAGCGCCGTTTCCATGCCCGAGTACGCGAACATCACGAGCACGAGCGTGGGCCCGAGCGCCGTGAGGCCTGGCCACGTGACCGGCGCCGCGGCGGACCAGTCGACGAAGAACGCGCCGACCGCCGCGAACAGGACCAGCGGCGTGAGCTTGATCGTGGCCAGCACCATGATCGCGCGCGAGCCCAGCTTCACGCCGAACGCGTTCAGCACGATCAGCAGCGCATAGATCGCGAACAGCAGCCCGGCGCGCGCGCTCGTGGCGGCGAGCGCCGGCATCGCCGCGGCGAGCTGGTCGCAGAGTGCCGATGCCACGGCTGCGCTGGACGCGATGTTGCAGATCCACATGAGCGAGCCCGCGACGAAGCCCGGGAACTCGCCGAACGCCTTGCCGACGTAGGTATACGGGCCGCCGGTGGCGGCGACGCGGCTGCCCGCCGCCGCGAAGCAGAGCGCGATCGGCACGATCGCGACGGCGCCGGCGGCGAATGCCCAGGGCGCCGCGGCCCCGAGTTGCGTCGCGAGCGACCCGGGCAGCTTGAATATGCCGCTGCCGATGATGATGTTGATCACGGCGGCCGTCAGCGCGAAGAACCCGACCGCCTTGATCAGCGCGGCGTCGCCATGCAGCCTGTTTCCGGTCGTGTCGTTCATCGGCCAAGGCTAGCCGAATGCTCGCGCCATTTGGGATGTGGCTAGTATTGGCCTCCCCGGCGGGGCCGACAGGAGAAGGCGATGAAGCGCTTGCGACTGAGTCTTGCGATGACCCTGGCGATTGCCGCCATGCCCACGATCGCGGCCGAAGGGACGGCCGCCGCTCCGCAGGCGACACCGGAGCAGCAGGCGATGATGGAGGCCTGGCAGCGCATGTCCGAAGTGCGTGCTGAGCACAAGCAGCTCGCGTCCTTCGCCGGCCACTGGACCGCGAAGTCGACGATGTGGGAAGCGGAGGGTGCGCCGCCCTCGTCGAGCGAGGCGAAGGCGACGAGCAGCCTCCTCTACGACGGCCGCTACGTGGAGACCGTCTACGAAGGCGACTACCAGGGGCAGGCGTTCACCGGCCGCTCGATGATGGGTTTCGACAACCTCGCCGGCAAATACTTCAACACCTGGGTCGACAGCATGTCGACCGGATTCTGGCTCTCGTACGGCACGTTCGACGAGACCAGCAACACCTATACGTTCACGGGCGACATGCGCGACATGATGAAGCCCGACACGATGGTGAAGGTGCGCACCACCATCCGGATCGACGGCCCCGACGCCTACACGTTCGACTGGTACGAGACGCGCGACGGCAAGGAGCGCAAGACCATGTCGATCGCCTACGCGCGCGCGAAATCCTGACTTCCTGCGAGATCCGATGACCAACCGTTCCCGCGCGGCGTACGCCGCGATCGCCGCGCTCGTTGCCTGCACCGCCGCTTCGGCGGCGGTGCCGCTCGCCACGCCGGAAGTGCGTTCGCACCTCGTCGAGTGGCGCCGCGATTTCCACCGGAACCCCGAGCTCGGCAACCGCGAGTTCCGCACGTCGGGCATCGTCGCCAAGCACCTGCGCGCGCTCGGCTTCGAGGTCGAGGAGAAGGTCGCGCACACGGGCGTCGTCGCGCTTCTGCGCGGCGGCAGGCCGGGCCCGATGGTCGCATTGCGCGAGGACATGGACGCGTTACCCGTCACCGAAAAGGGCGACCTGCCGTTCAGGTCGACGGCCACGACGGAGTTCCGCGGCGAAAAGGTCGGCGTGATGCACGCGTGCGGCCACGACGGGCACGTCGCCGTGCTGATGGGCGTCGCGGAATCGCTGGCGGCGATGCGCGAGCAACTGGCGGGCTCCGTGCTGTTCGTGTTCCAGCCGGCGGAAGAGGGCGCGCCCGAAGGCGAGGAAGGCGGCGCGGAGCTGATGCTGAAAGAGGGCCTGTTCGAGAAGCACGAGCCGGACGTCGTGTTCGGCATGCACCTGTTCACGACGCTCAACACCGGGACGATCGGCGTGCGTTCCGGGCCGATGATGGCGGAGTCCGACCGTTTCCGGATCGTGGTCACGGGCCGGCAGACGCACGGCTCGCGCCCCTGGGGCGGCATCGACCCGATCGCGACGTCGGCGCAGATCGTGAACACGCTGCAGACGATCGTGAGCCGCCGCACCGACATCGCGCGCGCGCCCGCGGTCGTGACGGTCGGCGCCATCAAGGGCGGCATCCGCTACAACATCGTGCCCGAGAGCGTGGAAATGATCGGCACGGTGCGCACGTTCGAGACGGCCACGCGCGACGCGATCTGGGCCGACATCAAGCGCATGAGCGAGGACGTCGCGCACGCGAACGGCGCCGAAGCCGAGGTGGAGCTGTGGCAGCACACCGACGTGCTGGTGAACGACCCGGCGCTGACCGCGCGCATGCGTCCGTCGCTCGAGGCGGTGGTCGGGCGCGACAAGGTGGTCGACATGCCGTTCCAGACCGTCGCCGAGGACTTCGCCGCGCTGTCGAAGCGCGTGCCCGGCCTGTACTTCTTCGTCGGCGTCACGCCGCCCGGCGTGGACGCCGACAAGGCGGCGTCGAACCATTCGCCGGACTTCTTCATGGACGAGGACGCGCTGCCGATCGCGCACGACGCGCTGCTGCGCGCGACGCTCGATTACCTCGCGGCCGGGAAACCCGCGCCATGACCGTCGACACGACCGATCCGCGCGCGCTGGTCGACGCTGCCTACGCCTGCATCTCGGGCGCCGCCGGCGCGCCGCGCGACTGGGCGACGCTGCGCACGCTCTACCTGCCGCGCGCGCTGATGCTGCGCACCGTGTACGACGAGGCGGGCAGGCCGCACGCGAAGGTGTTCGACATGGACGCCTACATCGCGGACACCACGCCGTTCTTCGCGAAGGAATCGTTCCACGAGGTCGCCACCGGCTTCGCGATCCAGCGCTTCGGCGCCGTCGCGTCCGTGCGCAGCACCTACGAGGCGAAGCGCGACCCGCGCGACGCGGAAGTCATCAAGCGCGGCGTCAACTTCCTCAGCCTGTTCCACGACGGCGAGCGCTGGTGGATCGCTTCGATCGTCTGGGACAACGAGTCGGACGAACGCAAGTTGCCCATCAAGTGGGACTGATGGGAGCGCAAAGCGGTGAGCGGCCACCGGCAAGAGCAGGGCGTGGCACGCATCGGCTGTTGCCGCTAGCCGCTATCCGCTATCCGCTCACGGCCGGCGTGCGCGCTACCATCGCTCCAGCGAACCCATCCTTCCGGAGCGAGCGGCAATGGCCAGGATCTTCCAGGCGTCGAGCGGACCTTCGGGTCCCGGTGCAATGGTGAGCGGTTTCCTGAAATGGGTGATCGCGATCGTCGTGATCGCCGTGATCATGCTCATCGTGTCGCCGTTCGCGTCCGTGCCCAACGGCCACCGGGGCATCAAGCTCACGTTCGGCAAGGCCGACGACGCACCACTCTCCGAGGGGCTGCACTTCGTGATTCCGTTCATGCAGTCGGTCTACCGCATGCCGGTGATGATCGAGCGCTCGGAAACCGAAAGCGACGCGGCGTCCAAGGACCTGCAGCGCGTCGGCGCGACCGTGGTGCTCAACTACCACATCGACCCGTCGCAGGTGGTCACGGCTTACCGCGCGCTCGGTCCGTTCGAGAACGTCGAGCCGCGCATCATCGACCCGGCCGTGCTGGAAGCGACGAAAGCGGTGACGGCGCAGTACACCGCCGAGCAGCTCGTGACGAAACGTCCGGAAGTCGCCGATCGTATCCGCGGCGCGCTGGCCGAGCGCATGACGCGCCACGGCCTCGTGATCGACGAGTTCTCGATCACGAACTTCCACTTCTCCGATTCGTTCAACCAGGCGATCGAGGCGAAGACGGTCGCCGAGCAGCAGAAGCTGAAGGCCGAGCGCGACCTGGAGCGCATCAAGGTGGAGGCCGAACAGCGCATCGCCCAGGCGCGCGCCGAGGCGGAGTCGGTGAAGCTCGCGGCTGCCGCACAGGCCGAATCGCTGCGCATCCAGCGCGAGGCGCTCACGCCGGAGCTCATCGAGCTGCGTCGCGTCGAGGCGCAGATCAAGGCGATCGAGAAATGGAACGGCGTGCTGCCCAGCGTGAACTCGGGCGTGGTGCCGTTCATCTCCGTCGACAGGCCGCAGCAATAGCCCTGCGCATCCACTGTCGTCATTCCCGCGAAGGCGGGGATCCATCCTGATCTTCCAGGGCACAATGGATTCCCGCTTGCGCGGGAATGACGGCAATGGTGTCAGCGCTTCCTCACCACGACTTCAACCCGGCGATTGCGCTGCTTGTTCGCCGGTGTGTCGTTCGGCGCGACGGGCTCGGTCTCGCCCTTCGCCTCGGTCGCGATGCGCGCTGCGGCGACGGATTCCTTCGCGACGAGCCATGCCTGCACCGACTCGGCGCGGCGACGCGACAGGTCGAGGTTGTGCGCGTCGCTGCCGTCGGCGTCGGTGTGGCCGACGAGCCGCACGGGGCCCGTGTAGCCGCGCACGACGGTGCCGAGGTGCGCGAGCGCCTGCGCAGCGTCCGGGCGGATGTCGGCCTGGTCGACGTCGAACAGCACGTCGGACGGCAGCTCGATGCGCACCTCGATCTCGGATTCCCGTGCGCCGAGGTCGGCCATCGCGCGCTTCAGGTCGGCGACCGTCGCCTTGATCGCACGCGGTCCGCCGCCGAGCGCGAGGTCGAGGCCGACGATGCCGCGCGTGGTGGCGACGATGTTGCGCGACCGGTCGGCGCCGAGCCGCGCGACGGCCGCTTCGGCAGCGGCTTCCGTTTCGAGCGCCCATGCATCGGGATAGGGAACGCCGTCGGCCGCGCCCGCGGCCGACGCGAGGCCGAGCGCGAGCGGCACGAGTGCGACACGGAACACCAGAGATTCCCTAGTCCTGGATGGCGACGTCGTCGAACGGCGGCATGTTCGGCAGCGACAGCGAGATCGTCTTCACGTCCGCCGGCGGTGCCGGGAATTTCATCCACAGCAGCACGCTCTGGCCGGCCTCGAGGTCGCCGTAGTTCTTCTCGGGCCAACCCTCGCGCGTGGCGGCGATGTACGCGCCCTTGTCGTCCTTGAGGACTTCGTATTTCTTCCCCGCGGCGGCGTCCATCAGGTAGACCTCGCTGTAGTCCACCTCGAACTTCGACTTCGCGTCTGCGCCGAGCCGCAATTTCGCGGTGAGCGTGTTGCCCTTGCGGCGGAACTCGGTGAGGTGGGCGGTGACGCCCGGCCAGTTCGTTTCCTGGCTGGCGAGGGGCGCGGCGGGAGCGGGTGACTGCGCGGGCGCCGGGCCGGCGAGCAGCGCGAGCGCGACGACGGCGAACACGGTGGAGATCGGCTTCATGGCGATGCCCTCCGGGTGGTGCGCCAGCGAGCTTACTCCCGCGCGAGAGGACCGGCGTGAAGTCTGCCCCGGCGACCGTGCCGGACGCTATGCTTGCGACGGGCGCTTTGCTTCCAGGGGACGGGATTCCGATGCTTCCTGCGCGTTATTTCGCGTTCGCCGCGTGCGTGCTCGCGTTCGTCGCGGCTGCGGCGCTGGCCGTGATGCACTTCGGCCAGGTCTGGTGGTGGGTGGCAGCGGTCGCCGGGTTCCTCACGATCGTCGGCATCCGCGACGTCACTCAGGACCGCCAGTCGATCCGCCGCAACTACCCGGTGCTGGCGCACATCCGCTTCTTCCTCGAGGAGATCCGGCCGGAGATCCGCCAGTACTTCCTCGAGGCGGACACCGACGAGACACCGTTCTCGCGCGCGCAGCGCTCGATCGTGTACCAGCGCGCGAAGAACCAGGTGGACAAGCGCCCGTTCGGCACGCAGCTCGACGTCTACAAGCCGCAGTACGAGTGGATGAACCACTCGATGGCGCCCGCGCACGTCGAGAGCCACGACTTCCGCATCTCGATCGGCGGGCCGCAATGCACGCAGCCGTATTCGGCGAGCGTGTTCAACATCTCGGCCATGAGCTACGGCGCGTTGTCGCCGAACGCCGTGCTCGCGCTCAACGAGGGCGCGCGGCGCGGGCGCTTCTTCCACGACACCGGCGAGGGCTCGATCTCGCGCTTCCATCGCGAGCCGGGTGGCGACCTGGTGTGGGAGATCGGCTCCGGGTATTTCGGTTGTCGCAACGACGATGGGACGTTCAGCGAGGAGCGCTTCAAGGCGAACGCCGCCTCGCCGCAGGTGAAGATGATCGAGATCAAGCTGTCGCAGGGCGCGAAGCCCGGCCATGGCGGCGTGCTGCCCGGCGCGAAGGTCACGAAGGACATTTCGGAAGCGCGTGGCGTGCCGATCGGCCAGGACTGCATCTCGCCGGCCAGCCATTCGGCGTTCTCCTCGCCGGTCGGGCTCATGCAGTTCGTGGCGCGGCTGCGCGAGCTGTCCGGCGGAAAGCCGACCGGGTTCAAGCTCGCGATCGGCCATCCGTGGGAATGGTTCGGCATCGCGAAGGCCATGCTCGAGACGGGCATCGTGCCCGACTTCATCGTCGTCGACGGTGGCGAGGGCGGCACGGGCGCGGCACCGCTCGAGTTCACCGACCACGTCGGCGCACCGCTGCGCGAAGGCCTCGTGCTCGTGCACAACACGCTCGTCGGCATCGGCTTGCGCGGGAAGGTCCGCGTCGGCGCGAGCGGCAAGATCGTCACCGCGTTCGACATCGCGCGCACCTGCGCGCTCGGCGCCGACTGGTGCAACAGCGCACGCGGCTTCATGTTCGCGCTCGGCTGCATCCAGGCGCAGACCTGCCATACCGGATTGTGCCCGACCGGCGTGACGTCGCCGGACCCGGCGCGCTTCCGCGCGCTCGTCGTGCCCGACAAGGCCGAGCGCGTTTA
Source organism: uncultured Pseudomonadota bacterium (assembly GCA_937996755.1). Classification (GTDB taxonomy): domain Bacteria; phylum Pseudomonadota; class Gammaproteobacteria; order Xanthomonadales; family Ahniellaceae; genus CALKUS01. The sequence goes on from CALKUS010000288.1 coordinate 48,491, forward strand.
CGGCTTCCACCAGAACACGCTCAAGGCCCTGAAGGAGCTGCTGTGCGCCTCGGGCCTCACGCATCCCGAGCAGATCGGGCCGGAGCACGTGATCCGTCGCGTGTCGTCCACGGAAGTGCGCTCGCTCGCGACGCTGCACCACTGGGTGAAGCCGAACGCGCTGATCGACGGCGTGTCCGACCACCCGGTGTTCCAGGTGTTCTGGGCGCAGTCGAGCTCGAGCTCGTTCGCCGCGCCGCCGAACGTGCTCACGCTGCAGACCACGAAGATGCGCTGAAGTGGCCCCGTTCCGCGACCGCGTGGCGCTGGTCACGGGTGCGGGTTCGGGCATCGGTGCCGCGCTCGCGGGCGTCATCGCGGGCGTTGCGCGCAATCGCGTCGTGCCGGGTTTACCGCCGCACGCGCGGCTGATCCGCTGGCGGTCGCGCGTGCAACGTGCGCCGCGACCGCCGCGCGGTCGCTGGTTGGCCGCGCGGTTCCGCGCACGACACGGCACCGCGGGCTGACCCGGCCATGTGCCTCGTGGCGTTCGCGTGGCGTGCGCACCCGGCCTGGCAGCTCGTGCTGGGTGCGAACCGCGACGAGTTCTACGACCGGCCGTCGGCGCCCGCGGCCTGGTGGGGCGAGCCGGCCGGCGTGCTCGCGGGTCGCGACCTGCGCGCGGGCGGAACCTGGCTCGGCGTGACCCGCGCCGGCCGGTTCGCGGCGATCACCAACTACCGCGATCCGGGCGACACACGCGCGGCCGCGCGCTCGCGCGGCGAGTTGCCGGTGGCGTTCCTGGCGGGCGACGGTCCGGCAGCCGAATTCGCGCAGCAGGCCTGGACGTTGCGCGAGGCCTACAACGGCTTCAACCTGCTGCTCGGCGACGGCGAGGAGCTCTGGTACGCCGGGAGTCGCGACCCGAACGGCCCGCGGCGCGTCGAGCCGGGCGTGCACGCGCTGTCGAACGCATTGCTCGACACGCCATGGCCGAAGGCCGCGCGCAGCGGCGAACGGCTCGCCGAGGCGCTCGCGCAGGTCGATCCCGAGCCGAACGTGCTCGCGCTGCTCGCCGACCGCGAGCTCGCGCCCGACGACGCGCTCCCCGACACGGGCGTGGGACACGAGTGGGAGCGAGCATTGTCGCCACCGTTCATCGCGACGGAGCGCTACGGCACGCGCTCGTCGACCTACCTCGCGATCGGCACCGGACGCACGCGGTTCATCGAGCGGGAATTCGCACGGGGCGGCATCGTGCGCGCGACGCGCGAATACGACTGGTAAGCCGGTAGCGACGCGCGCGGCACGGCGCTGCGCGGCGGTGGGGGGCAAAAGCGTCGCCCGCCGCGTCGATTCCTGCCGGCGAAGCGGCAGGAGCCCACGCAGTGGGCGACCAATGAGCGATCAGCGGCGCGCGCGTCCCGGGCGGGACGCGTTCGATCGGATCGCCTGGGTGCAGCGCGCGCGCGGCGCGCCGCTCAGCGAAATCGCGTCAGACCGCGACGACGTTTTCCGCCTGCAGGCCCTTCTGGCCCTGCACGACGCGGAACTGCACCTTCTGGCCTTCGGCCAGGGAGCGGCGGCCGGGGCCGTTCGACATGATCGCGCGGAAGTGCACGAACACGTCAGGACCATTGTCGCGCTTGATGAAGCCGTAGCCTTTCTCGTCGTTGAACCACTTGACGGTGCCGACCTGCTGATCGCTCATTGCGTATGCCTCGAACACGTGACGGATTGCACGGCCGCGTGGGGCCGCACCTGACACTGCCAAAACACAAGGACTTGCGACGAGACGGTGTAGTTGGCCCCCCGGCCTGCAACGGTTCCCCGCACCCCACTGCCACGGCAGTGGCCCGGACGATAACTTTGCCCAAGGAAAAAAATCAAGACGTTTTGCCAACAAAGCACCTGAACCTGCAGTGAAGTCGCCGATTGCGGCAACTCCCCGGCGGGACGCGGGTTTCCGGCCGGTGCGCGCGCGCCGGGCGAGGCCCCCGCGGCGTTCCGGGCCGGCTCAGCGGAAGTCGTTGTCCAGCACGATGCGGTAACGCGGCTTGCCGTTGCGCAGGCGCTCGAGCGCGTCGTTCGCGCGGCTCATGGGGAAGCGTTCGACCTGCGGCGCGATGTCGTGCCGCGCGCAGAACTCCAGCATCTCGACGACCGTTGCCGGGCGTCCGAGCGGCGAGCCGGAGATCGACTTGCGGCCGCCGATCAGGCTGAACGCGGCAACCGGCACCGGCTCGAGCACGGCACCGACGAAGTGCAGGCGGCCGCGCGGCGCGAGCGCCGCGATGAGCTTCTGCCAGGGCAGCGTGACGTTTGCCGTGACGAGCACGAAATCCCAGCGTCCGGCGTGGCGCGCGAGCGCGGCGGGATCGCTGCTCGCGACGACGTCGTGCGCGCCCAGCGCGAGCGCTTCGTCGCGCTTCGCCGTGCTGGACGTGAGCGCCGTCACCTCGCAGCCCCAGTGCGACAGGAACTGCACGGCGAGGTGGCCGAGGCCGCCGATGCCGACCACGGCGACGCGGTCGGTCGGCCTGATCCCGAACTCGACGATCGGCGAGAACACCGTGATGCCGCCGCAGAACAGCGGTCCGGCTGTTTCGGCGTTCAACGCGGGCGGCAGCGGCGTGGCCCAGGCCCAGTGGCAGCGCACGCGCTCGGCGAAGCCGCCGTGGCGCCCGACGATCGTTTCCTGCGAATTCGCGCAGAGATGATTGTCGCCCGCGACGCAGGGCGCGCACGCCATGCAGCTGGCCGCAAACCAGCCGACACCGACGCGGTCGCCGACGCGCGCGCGCTTCACGCCGTCCCCCACGGCGACCACGCGACCGACGGCTTCATGCCCGGGAACGAACGGGTACTTCGTGCGGCCCCACTCGTTGTCGAGCATCGACAGGTCGGAGTGGCACAGGCCGCAATGTTCGACGGCCACTTCCAGCCACTCGGCCGGCAGCGGACCCGGATCGTAGGAATAAGGCTCGAGCGGCGCCGCGGCGGAGGCGGCGGCGTAGGCGCGGATTGCCATGGTGCGTGGATCCCCCGGCGACGCGAGTTGCCGGAGAGTATGCGCCACGCGCATGGCGACGAGGTGAAGCCGGCGGGGCAGGGCCCCGCCCGGTCAATCGGTGCCGGTCGGGAAGTTGTCGCTCACCGTCACGCCGGTCGAGTGCAGCTCGCCGTTGCCGAGGTTGACGAGCGGACGCGCGTCGCCGGCGAGGCCATCGTCGACCGCGTTGCCGGTCACGCGCACGTCGCGCAGGTCGGCTTCGCCGTAGTTGAGCACGGCGGAGGCGGACACGAGCGAGCCATAGCGACGGCTCACGGTGTTCGCGCTGAGCTGCGTGTTCGCGAAATCGAGGCGGCCGTAGTTCAGCACGATGCCCGCGTCGCGCTGCGCACCCGCGATCTGGTTGTAGCTGATCTCGGAATCGCGCGCGCGCAGCGTGCCGTAGTTGCTCACGATCGATTCGGCGCCGACCGTCGTGTTGTCCATGATCCTCACGTGGTAGAGCTCGAGCTCGCCGCGGTTGACGAGCGCGCCCCGCGCGCCCTCCGCGAGTGTCACGTGCTCGAGGCGCAGCGAGCCGGCCGGCGCAACGCTCACGAGCAGCAGCGCTGCGTCGGCGTAGCGGCGGATCTCGGCCTTGTTGCCGAGGATCCGGATGCGGCTGCGGATGGTCGGCAATGCCTGCGTGCCACCGGGCTCGCTCGCGCCACGCAGTGCGTAGAGGCTCCCGGGCGCCAGTTCGATGATGTCTTCGCCCGGCGAACGATTGGCCTGTTCGATGGCGGCGACCAGCCCGTCGCTGTCGCGCGGCGCGACGCTGATGACGTCGGCCGCGGCCGGCAGCGCGAAGAATGCGAGCAAGGCGATGACGAGGCGATTCCGCATTCGTGTTCCCCCGTGGTGGTGGTCGTGTTCCCCGAGCCGAAGCTCCGCGATTCGGCTAGAGCGAGGAATCTAACGAGCCGGGCATTCCGTTCCGTGACCGCCGTCGCACGACGCGGCCGCGGCACATCGGTCCATCGGTGCGAGGTCGCGGCCGCAGGCGGCAAGGCGGGCGCCGCGGAACGCGGATCGACCGCTCGTGCAGCCGCCGGGTTCGTGCAAACGGAAATGTCCGGTTCGCCACCGGTGCGTCGTATGCGTCGGGGAGGCGACCGGGCGCGGTGGTTCAGGGAAGCGACAGCCGCGCACCGGACACGTTTGGTATCATTTCCCACGTCCCGTCCGCAGGATTCGCGGCGCGCGGCTATCTCACCTCCAAGGGGTTCTTCGATGAAACGAGTTCTGTTTGGCGCCGTCGCGCTGATGGGTGTCGTGTTCGCCGGCAACGTGAGCGCAGCGGGTCCCAAGCCCGTCGTCGCAGTGGCCGAGTTCCTCAACGAATCCGGCGCGGCATGGTGGAGCGGTGGCGTGGGTTGGGAGCTCTCCGGCATGCTCTCGAACGAGCTCGCCGCGACGGGCGACTTCAAGGTCGTCGAGCGCAACAAGCTGCAGACGGTCCTCGAGGAACAGAACCTGGCGGCTTCCGGTCGCGTGGCGCCGGGCACGGGCGCGAAGATCGGCAAGCTCACGGGCGCCGACTACCTCATCGCCGGCACGGTCACCGCGTACGAGGAAGGTTCGCAGAGCACGGGCGGTGGCCTGAGCTTCAAGGGCATCTCGCTCGGCGGCAATTCGTCGAAGGCCTACCTCGCGGTCGACCTGCGCGTGATCAACGCGACGACCGGCGAGATCGACTTCGTGCGCACGATCGAAGGCACGGCGAAGAGCGGCGGCGTCAGCGTCGGCGTCTATCGCGGCGGCTTCGGCGGTGCGCTCTCGCAGCAGAAGAACACGCCTGCGGGCAAGGCGATTCGCGCCGCGCTCGTGGAGATCACCGACTACCTGTCGTGCGTGATGGTGCAGCAGAACGGCTGCGAATCGGAATACGACGCGAAGGAATCGCGCCGTCGCGAGAAGACGCGCGACGCGATCGACCTGGATTGATTCGTCGCGATTTCGCTTCGCGAAATCGCGCCGGTCAGAAGCAGGGTGCGCTCGCCGAGTCAGGGACGTGACCCTGACTCGGCGATGATGCGATCCCGCTCGAGCGGGACGTCAAAGCAAGGCAGGCAAGCCCGAAATGAAAAAGGCCGCGCGAATGCGCGGCCTTTTTTCGTTCTCGGTTTCGAATCGCGCCTGGTGGTGCGTCGCCGAGTCGGAGTCACGCCTCTGACCCGGCGGGCGCAACGTGCGGTTCCCGGATCGATTTCGCGCAGCGAAATCGAGACGAATCGACTCAGCGGTTTCCGCCGCCGTCGCCGCCACCACCGCCGCCGCCACCACCGCGTCCGCGACGAC